>JAKAOB010000105.1 GCA_021812305.1 Thermoplasmata archaeon | reverse complement strand
GGGGTCGCTCGCCGCGGCGACCTCGATCGGGTACGTCTACGTGATCCTGGGCGTGCTCGTGATCGCGACGGGCGCCGTGGGCGTCGTCGCGATGCGGGAGGTCCGGACGCTGACCTACTGACCCGGGAGATGCGACCGCGCGGCGGCCGGCCGGACCGAAGGACGGCGAGGAGCGCATCGGGCCCGCCCCGATCGAAGGCGTTCTTCCAGTGGCCCACCGCGACTGGAGAGACCCCGAGACGGCGGGCGACCTCGGCCCGCGACGGGCCAGCGCGCAAGAGCGAGGATCCAGTTCTCGACGTTCTTCGAGGGTCACGGCGTGACGGCCTCCGCCGAACTTGTTGGTGCTGTGCCTCCATGTGTTGATGGGAGCCCCCCAGCGCGGGATTGTCGAGGAGACTCACGGGATCTTCAACGATAGGCGACACCGGACTGCTTTCACGGGAGAACACGACGGCGGCCAACGCTAATATACGCCAAAGGGACGGCCGTGTGGTCCCGCATCGGGAGCGGAAGTCAATGGGAGACTTGGCGGGACTCGGCCAGGGCTAGGCATGGATTCCCTCGTCCTGCTCTCGCTCGTTTCGTCGGTCTTGGTCGGCCTGTATTTCCCGGTCGCGATCTGGCAGTTCACGGGGGCCATCCGCGGGTGGAGCTTCCCGGTCCGCAAGCGACGCCGAGCCGACCCGCTCGGGCCCATCGTCTCCGGCCGACGGGTGGCCGTGGTCATCTGCACCAACGGGGAGAACCCGGACGTCGTGGAGTGGCTCCTCCAGGAGCTTCGCGGCTACCGGCAGTCGCTCGACCTCTTCGTGATCAAGGAGGCCAGCGACCCGTTCGCGTACACCGCCCAGACGATCTCGGTTCCGGAGGAGTACGCCTGCCCGAACGGTTCTCGGAAGAAGATGCGCGCGCTCCACTTCGGGACTCTCCGTCTCCGCGAGATGGGGTACGGGGCGGAAACCTACCTCATCTTCCTGGACGATGACAGCCTGGTGACCCGCGAGTACGTCCGCCACGTCTGGAGGATGACGGAGGACGCGGGGCAAGGTCTGATCCGGCTACGCTCGTACGGGACGCACCTCCTCTCGTCGCTCGCCGATTACATACGGGTCACGGACTGTGAGACGTTCTGTCGTCCGTTCAACCAGGCGGGCCGGCCGCTCATCGCGCACGGAGAAGGGCTGGTCGTGCGCGCCGACCTCGCCGCAGAGATCGGTTGGGATTACGGCACCTACGGCGCCGAGGACCTCTTGATGGCCCTGAAGATCCGGCACCGAGGCCACTCTTTCGGGCTCATCCCGGCGTACGTGCTGATCTCCCCGCCGACCTCCCGACGGGACTTCTTCCGGCAGCGGCGAAGATGGCTCTTCTCGTTCATGCGCGCCCATCGCGAGATCCGCGACGCGAGCTCTCCGTCCCTGTTCTTCGGCTTGTATCGTTACATGCTCGGCTGGACCGGGTTCATCGGCCTCTACCTCCTCATCGCCGACTACGTGCTCCATGCCCCCCTCGTCCCGCTCATCTTCGGCCTCTCGGTGTTCAACCTCGCCTCGTACTTCGTGGCGTACCAGTATGGAGCCTCCTCCGTACACTCGGTGCGCCAGTCGGTCCTCATGTTCGCTCTCCAGTTCGCGGTCGCCTTCTATGAGGGGGGGACCCTCTGCTACAGCGCGTTCAGGCCCCCCGCGCTGGACTCGTTCGAGGTGATCCGCAAGCGCGTCGGCATCGGGAACGAGGGCACGCCCTCGCACGGGGCCCCGTCGCTCACGCCGTCGTCGCCCAGGGTCCCGCCCGCGATGGAGCGCCCGTTCGTCACGGTCTACGCGGCCGCCGGCGGGGCACCGGGCCGGCCCGCGCTCGTTCGCGGGGAAGAGGGAATTCTCCCGACGAGGCCTTCGGCCGCGGACGGCACCGACTTGCCCCTCTTGCGTCCCTGGCGAAGTCCACTCCAGGGCGCCCCGGCCCCTGCCGGGCTCTTCGTCTTGGGCTCAACGTTCCGTGCCGCGAAGGAGGTCGACGGCTCCCCGAACCGGCGGACCGGCGCGTTCTCGGCCCCAAGCTCCGGCGGGTGATGATCGCGATGGCGAACGGGCGCAGCGATTGCCGAGACGGATCCCAGCGGTACTCTCCCCCATGGAGCTGAACTCCGCCCTCCTCTTCCCGTCGGCACGATTCGTCCTCGCCTCGCGGTCGGTCGAGCCGCTCAGGCATCCGGCCGGATCGCGTCAAAGAGGGACGGGGAGGACGACCCCAACATGAAGGCGGTCTGGGCCCTCGCGCGCATGCTCCGGGAGCAGAGCCCGCTCCTGGGACAGTTCGTCGCGAAGGGAAACTCCCCCGACGAGCTGCGGCCCTTGCCCCACGCATTTCTCGGGGGGGATGAGATCGGAGCGACGTTCGATCGCCTGGCCTCCATGGGAGGGGCCCGGGTCGTCTCGACGCAGTCGACGCTTCGATGCCCCCGGTGCCACGGGGTGAGCTTCGAGGTGATGGATTCCGATCGCCGCTCGCCGATGCCCCCCTCGGCACCGGGGGCGAATCCTAGTGCGCCCCCGGTCGCGGTGGCGGTGAGCGATCCCCGCCCGGTCGGGATATTCCCCTGCCCGAACTGTGGTGCCGAGGAGATCGTCCCCGGCTACCTTCTCTGGTGCCCCACCTGCCGTACGTCCTACGACGCCTCGGTGGCGGAACGGGAGGTGCGCAGGAGCTATACCCTCCAACCCGCCGGCATTGCCTCCCTCCTCGAGCCGCTCGACGAGCTCACGCGGGGGCTCGAGGCGGAAGGTCTCACGGTGACCGCTCCCTCGCAGCTGGTCGGTGTTTCGGGGGTCGGGCACCTCTTTGACCTCGTGATCCACGGCGCGAGCCGGCCGATCGCGGTCATGATCGAGGAGGCGGCCGGGGGCGGCGTCGACGAGCGCGCGGTGCTCGCCCAGTACGCTCGCCTTCGGGATCTTCCCGACGTGGACGGTCTGCTCGTCGCCTCCCCCGGGCTCCGTCGCGAGGCGTTCCTCCTGGCGGAAAGCTACGACATGCATCCGATCGAGTGCCCTTCGGTCGCCGAGGGAGCCCACGCGCTGGTCGAACGCGCCCGATCGCTTCTTCGGGCTGCGTCCCGCTCCACGGGGATCCCTGGCCTCGATGAGCTCCTGGGAGGTGGATTCCCCCGGCCCGGGGCGTACCTTCTCCTCGGGGGACCAACAGCGGGGGCGACGACGCTGGCGGTCCAGTTCGCGACGCAGGGGGCCCGGCTCGGCCTTCCGTGCGTCTACCTCCTCGCCCGGTCGCGGCCCGAGGAACTGCTGGCCGAGGCGGATCGGTTGGGCCTTCAGTTCCGAGGGTGGGTCGATAACGGACTCGTCACCCTGCTGGACGTCTCCGGTCGCCTCGAGGAGGTCCGCCGCCAGGCTCGAGTGGACCCCTCCCGGCTCCGACCGTACGTCTCTCGCCTCGTCGGCGAGATCGGCTTTCACGTGCGACGCCATCGAGCCTCCCGGCTCGTCGTCGACCCCCTTGGACCGCTCGTCGTTTCGGGGTCGCCCGAAACGACCGCCGAGCTCCTCGCCGCACTCGACGGGCTCGGATGCCTCACGCTGCTCCTCCTCGACGACCGCGACCCTGCCGTCGACCAACTCTCGGGCCTCGTCCGAGGGTCCCTCTGGCTGCAGCGCGACGAGGGCCGCGACGCGGCGTATCTCACCGTGGCCGGTTTCCCCGGCCTCGGAGTCGCGGAGACTCCCCGGGAGCTCCGTCTCAGGAAGGGAACCGGGTGGGTCGTGAGCTCGACCGCCCAAGGGCGGCGGGCCACCCTCTCCGAGCCGATCTCACCGAAGCTAGGACCCGAGCGCCGGCGGTAACCGGCCCCCGACTATCCTCGACCTTCCGGAGCCCAAGCCGTTTGCGCGGCGGGCTCGCCGGCGATCGACCGCTCTCGGATCCACACGGTCTGAGCGCCTCTCCACCGCGGCCTTCCCGGGAGGAGGCTCCTGGGAAAACGGAGAGCGGGGCTTCGGTTAGTTCAGCGACTGGGCCGGATCCCCCGCGTCCCCACGAGCTCGAACCGGAGCGTACCCTGATCGTACGTCAGATCCCGTACGACGAGGGCGGTCTCGGAGATCACCTGGAGGGCCCCCCGCAGGAAGCCCACGACGAACTGGCAGCCCTCCACCGGGAACGGTTCGTTCGCGGGCCACGGCCCGCCGCGGATTGCGATTCGGAAGCGCTCGCGCACCTCGGTCGGATCCTCTTCGATCTCGAAGAGCCCCCAGCCGCTCGTCCGTCCCACCGTCCGCAGGAGTTCGACCAGGAGCGCTCGGTCGACCGCCTGGACACGGCTCGTGGCGTGTCCGACCTGGGTCCGGCCCGCGTTGACCCCCTGTTCGTGGAGAATGCTGCCGGCGGCGCTCCCATACTGATCGACCAGGCCGCGGACAAGGGAGCTCCACCATTCCGTCGGGAAGATGAGCACCCTATACTGCCCGTCGCCGGTCGGAGGGAACGTCATCTCCTCGAGGAACATCCGTTCCTTCGATGCGACACGGACCTCGATCACGAACTCCTGCCGACGCAGGAGCTCGGCGAGCGCGAACGGGTCTTCCGGCGCAGCGCCGAAGTCGGCGTAGATCACGAGACCGGCAGTGAGACGGTCCTCTTCGGTCTGCCCGAAGAGTCCGAGGACGTCCACGTTGCGCTCGGCGAAGAGCGCGAGGAGGCGGCCTCCGACGGAAATGCGCGAGTGGATCCGGACGAAGAACTCGTAGACCTTCTGTCCAGCCGGCGCCGACGACCCGACCGATCGGGGGAGGAACGGGGCCGGCTCCGGGGCCCTCGATGCGTCGGGATCGGAGCGCGGGGGTCGACCGGAAGGTCCGTCGCGAGCGGAGGGGTCCGAAATCGGGGGGCGCTCAATCGCTGGCCGGTCTCGTCGCGGGCTCGGCTGGAGGGGACTCATGGCGCGGTTTCGGTTCGTCTCATAAAAAGCGTGTGGTCGCATCGGTCCGCATTCTCCGGACGCTTCGACCGAGACCCTGAGCCCCTCGGGCCCCCCTCCGCTACCCGAGGAGCCCCGTTCGTTCCCTTCCTCTCATGGTCCTCCACACCTCGCGGCTTCCTGGTCCGCCGCGTCTTGACGCGTCACGATGAGATCAGTGGTGGGCCACCGATCATGGATGAGCGGGTCTTCCCCGCGGAGAACTGAGCGTTCCTGCACGACCGCCCCCTCATACCGACACAGCTCCGGGCCGGATCGTAAACTTTCCTTTAGGGAAGTTTAACTTCGCTGGCGATGCTCCCATCCACCGTGGCTACG
>JAKAOB010000018.1 GCA_021812305.1 Thermoplasmata archaeon | reverse complement strand
CGGCCCGTTCGCGGGCAGGACCTCGACGGTGAGTCCGAGGGCCGGGTGCACGACGACGGTCGTCGGCGGGGAGAGCGTCTGGCTTCCGTTCGCGTCCGCGACGTGGACCACCACGCGGAAGGGGCCCGCGCCCACCGGGACGCACGTCAGCGACGAGGCGTTGACCGAGGCGCAGCCGGAGGGCAGGCCCGTCCAGGAGTAGGAGAGCGGCGGAGTGCCACCGTAGGCCGCGTCGCTCAGCGTCAGCGCCGTGCCGGCCTCGAGGACCGCCGGAGAGGCCGTGGGGGCGGGGACCGTCGGCGGACCCGGGCAGGGGAACGGCGTCCCGCCCATCGCGGCGCAGTAGAGACCCCCCGGCTCGTGGCCTTCCCAGAACAGGAACATGTCGAGCGGATTGAGGTCGCCGAGGCTGTGGGTCGCCCGGGGCTCGTAGATGAACCGCCAACGGTACTCGCCCGGTTGGGCGGCGCTCAGGTTCGAGAACGGGGTCTGGCAGTTGGCGGGCTGGCTCCAGTTCGGCAGCGTGAGGCACGTCGAGTTGAGGAAGGTGTTGTTCGACTGCTGGTAGCCGAAGATCGCGGGGTTGTTCGGGCAGCGGTCATCGGCGCCTCCCTGGGCGGCGTAGAGGAGCACGTGGGAGTAGTTCTGCGGGAAATAGCGCACGGCGTCGAGGTAGTAGGTCTGGCTCAGGGCGTAGGCGCTCTGGTTCGGGGCGAAGCCGCCGGTCGTGGAAAGGTAGGCCGCGCTCTGACCGAGCAGGGCGTGGTAGTACGTCGCCATGAACACCTCGGGGCATTCGGCGACCGCCCCGATGCCGCGGACCAGGCCCGGATGGTGGCCCGCGATGGAGTAGGCCCCGATCGTCCCCATGCTGGACCCGAACAGGTAGACGGCGCTCGTGTTGATCGGCCGCAGCGTCTCCTCGTGGGCGATCGCATCCAGCACGTCCTGCTCCTGGGGTCCGGAGTAGGGGGAGTTCACGTAGAATCCGTCGGGGGTCCGGGTATTGATCGAGATGAGCACGAAGCCGAGCCGCGAAGCGTTCTGGATCGCCTCGAGGCCGCTCGCGATCTGCAGCAGCTCGCTGCCGTTGTAGCCGAGGCCATGGAGGTACACCGCGAGCGGATAGGTCCGGGCGACCGAGTAGTTGGCCGGCAGCCATTCGAGGTAGCTCAGGTTGGCCCCGTCGACGGAGCTCGTGTAGTTGACGACCGTGTAGTTCGTCAGGTTCGTCAAGTTCGTGGACGGGACCGGGATCCCCGGGGGTACGCCGCGGGCCAGAGCCAGGGGAGCGACGCCCGGAGAGGAAGGGACGAGGAGGAGCAGGGCCACACCGGCCACCACGCCGATCGTGACCCCCGCTCGCACCGCGCCCCCCGTCGTCGAGCCGCGGCCGCTCAGGACAGGTGTCCGTCCGCGGCCGGGGTTCGGCCCCGTCGCAGGCGTCCACCGGGATATAGGCTGCCGGGGCGGCCGACGCCGCGCCGGCCCCCTCCCGCCCGAAGAGGCTTACCGGATCGGGGCGAGCATGTGGTCGAACGTCCCGAGGCGGGCCCCGATGCGGACCCAGAGGGGAACCAACGCTTCCATCCAGCGGGCGGCGTCGATGTCGCCCACGTCCAAGACCCCCGGCCAGCCGAGCTCGCGAACGAGCGCCTCGACCTCGTGCTTGGCGTGCGGATCGTTCCCGCAGATCAGCATCGGTGGATGCCCTTCCGCGAACGCGGGGTCGACCATCCGCTGGTGACCCATCGTGTTGAAGCACTTCACGACCCGCGCCGCCGGCAGATGGTGCTGGACCATCTCGCCCAGGGAGGTCGTCGTCCCGACGAACAGGGTCGGCGGCATTCCGCGGGAGAAATCGAGAGGGTTCGTAACGTCCAGGACGAGCTTGCCCGAAAAGTGCGCCACCCCGGCGAGATCGATCGCCGAGATGGTGCCCGCCCCATGCGTGGCGAGGATCACGATCGGCCCGAACGACGCCGCTTCGGCCAATCGGCCGACCGCCACCGACCCTTTGGTGGACGCCCGCCACGACTCGAGCTTGGCCGGGTCCCTCGACCCGAGCAACACCGGATGTCCGCGCCCCGCCAGCCCCGACCCGAGCGTCCTCGCGACGTCCCCGCTGCCGAGGATCCCGACCTTCGCCGTCTCCGTCATGCGTCGTCCCGGGCCCGTAAGGCCCCCGGTGGAATAAACGCGCGCGGGCCGGCCTCCCGCTCAATGCTCGGGCGAGGCCACGAAGCGGGCGAGCCGGGGAAGCCGCGCACGATGGGTCGACCAGATCCAGTGGTCGACGGAGAGGGCACGGCCGGCCCCGCCGACGACCAGCACGACGTAGATGAGGATGTAGAGCGGGTGGGGACCGACGTCCGTCCCGTTGGGGATCGCGAAGGTGCTCCCCACCTGGGTGACGAGGAGCACGACCGAGAAGAGGATCCCGACGAGGCAGGCGAATCGGGTGGTGAAACCCACGAGAAGGGCCACGGCGAGGTACGCGGTCACGATCGCGATCAACCAGGCGAAGAGGAGCGCGTGCGCCGCGACGAAATCGGCGACGCCGGGTCCCCCGAGCGAGGTCGGGGCGAAGGACAGGGCGGTCGAACTGAAGGTCCCGAAGAACTGGTTGGACGGATCCAGAACGAAGACCAGGTTCAGCAGCCACACGACCCCGATGCCGATGCGCAGAATCTCGGGCGAGAGGGCGCGCAGCCGACCCCCGGCGGTCGAGCGAACGACGGAGGATCCGCGGCTCTCGTTCATCGCCCGACGCTCGGTCGAGACGGGCCCCAGTTATCTGACTTCGGTGCGACCCGACGGCCCCCGTCCCACCCCGTCGCGGGCCGGGGGGCCGGCCGAGCGTCCCTTCCCGGTCCCCCGCCGGTTTCTGGCCCCCCGACCCCGGTGCCCCTGATCGCCCGTCGCGGGCGGGTCGATGGCGGGGCCGGACACGCGGGGCCTCGCCGGGGCCCGTTGGGCACCGTTCACCGCGAAGCTTAGGTGGCGACACGTCTACTGCGCCCCGAGGCACCGATGGACGTCCCCCGGGCCCCTCTTCGATCCACGGCCCCGGTGGTCGGACCGCCCCTCGGGACGAACGGCACCGCGCTGTCGATCCGCCGGGCCGTCAAGACCTACGGCCCGGTGCTCGCGGTCTCGGACGCGAGCCTGGACGTGCCCGTAGGACAGGTCGTGGGACTGCTGGGCCCGAACGGCGCCGGAAAGTCCACCCTGATGAAGATCGTTCTCGGGATCGTCCGGGCGAATTCGGGGACGGTCCATGTCCTCGGTCGCGAGATGAGCCCGGAGGCGATCGACGTGAAGGCCGAGATCGGCTACGTCCCCGAAGCGCCCCTACTCTACGAGTTCCTGACCGGGGCGGAGTACCTCGACTTCGTCGCGGACATGTACGGGATGGACCCCCGGGCGCGACGGGAGCGGATCGGTCAGTACCTCACGGCGCTGGAGCTCGCGGGCCACGAGAACTCGATGATCAGCGGCTACTCGCAAGGGATGAAGCAGAAGGTCGCGCTCATCTCGGCGCTGGTCCATCGACCGCGTCTCCTCGTGCTCGACGAGCCGCTCAACGGGCTCGACCCCCGGTCCGCCCGCATCGTGAAGGACCTCCTGCGCAGCCTCGCCCGGCAGGAGGGGGTCGGGGTCCTCTTCAGCACCCATGTCCTGGAGATCGCCCAGGCGATCTGCGACGAGTTGGTGATCCTGCACCACGGCCAGGTACTGGCGACGGGCAGCGTCGCCGACCTGAGGGGACGGGCGGGTCTCCCCGGCTCTGGGCTCGAGGAGGTCTTCCTCTCCCTGACCGGCACCGGCGACCTGGGCGAGATCGTCCAGGCGCTCGCCCGCTGAGGAGCGGCGGGGATGAACCTCCTTCGGGTCCGTCGCCTGGCGGAGGTCCTCCTCGCCTCCGAGCTCCGTTCGGGCCGGAGCCGGTCCGACCCGCGCAGCCTGCTCGGCCGACCGGTGATCCTGGCCGTCCTCGACGCGGTCCTGTTCCTCGGCGTGTTCGGGGTCGCCTACCCCCTGCTGAACCTGGTGGAGGGCACGGCGCCGGCCCTCGTGGCCGGCCTGGCGACGCAGATCCTGGTCTTCCTGCCGGTCATCGCGGTCGCGACGGTCCTGCTCGCGGGCGTCATGTTCGAATTCAGCACGACCGCCCGGGTGGGAGCGAGCGATGCCGCGAACTGGCTCCCGATCTCCCCCACGGAGTACGTCGCGGCCTCGTCGACCGCGGTGGCGTTCGTCTACTCGCCCGCGCCGGCCCTGGCCCTGGGGGGCGGGCTCGCGATCGCGCTCGTCACCCATGCGCTCGGCGTCTACCTGCTCGCCGCGGCGCTCACCGTCGTCGCGCTGTACGAAGGCGCGTTCCTCATCGAGATGCTCCGTTCCGCGACCCCGCGGGCCTCGGCGGTGCTCTCGGGGCGCACGGGCAAGGTCGCGCTCCTCGGGCGGGCCGTCCTGCTCATCGTGGTGATCCTCGCGTTCCAGCTCCTGTTCAACCCCATCATCCTGCTCCAGTTCTTGGGCGTGCTCACCGGGTTCGCCGCCGTCACCAGCGTCATCCCGCTGTTCTGGTCGACGCAGGCGCTCCTGTTCGGCACCCGCGGAGCGTGGCTTCTGGCCGCCGTCTTCGTCGTGGCCCAGCTCGGGTTCGTGGGCTTCCTGCTCTGGGCGGCGGCCCGGCTGCGGGTGCGCTTCTGGGCCCCCGCCCCGGCGGAGGTGCGGCTCGAGGCCCACCGCTACGGGGAGGGGCACCGCGCCCTTTCGGCCGCGGGTCTGAGCCCCGCCGAGGCAGCGCTCGTCGCCAAGGACCTCACCGGGTTCACTCGGCGCCGCGAGCTGTTGCCCATGCTCGTGACCCCGGTGGTCATCGCCCTGCTGCTGTTCCTCGAGTCCGCGCCGATCGGCGGGACCGTCGACCACCTCCAGATCTCCATCTGGACGACCTGGTCGGTCGGGTTCTTCGCGCTCATGGTGTCCCTGACGAGCATCGGGCAGGAGCGGCGGTCGATCTTCGGCCTGTTCGCCTTCCCGCTGACCGCGCGCAGCTTCCTGCGGGCCAAGGCGGCGACGGCGATCCTGCTCTCGGGGACCTTTGCGGCCGGTCTCACCGCCGCCGCCCAGGTCCTCTACCGGCCCCCGGTCCTGCCGGCGATCGTCGGGCTCGCCGTCGCGCTGACCGCCGCGGCGATCGGGACCCTCATGGGCCTGAGCGTCGCGACGCGCTACCCGGATTTCCAGGAACGGCCGCGGCCGCAGTTCGTGCGACCGTGGGCGATGCTCACCGGCCTGTTCGGGGGGTTCGGCCTCATCTTCCTCATCGCGGTGCCGGCGACGCTGGGCGCGTACTCGAGCCGACCGTTCGACTCCGGCGCCCTCGCACTGATGGCGTTCGCGGCGGCGGCCGCCGCGGTCTCGCTCGCGCTGCTCGCCCGCGCGGCCCGCTCCGGGGCCGAGCGCCTGGCGCGGGAGATCCCGGCGTAGGCGCGGACCCCGGCGTCACATAAGCCCGGTGACCTCTCCGTCGTCCCGCACGTCGATCTGCTCGGCCGCGGGGCGGGCCGGCAGCCCCGGCATCGTCTCGATCGTCCCGAGGAACGCGACGGTGAACCCCGCACCGGCGCTCCGGGCGAACCGGTGGACCTGAGGGGTGAACCCGGACGGGCGACCCCGCTGCGTGGGGTCGTCGGAGAGCGAGAGCGGCGTCTTCGCGACGCACACCGGGCCGGCGGTCTCCCCGACCGCAGCGAGCTCCCGCAGGTCGACCGTCGCCTCGTCCAGCAGCCGCACCCCCGCCCCGCCGTAGAGACGCCGCACGATGAGGTCGAGCTGCTCTTCGATGGGGGTCCCCGGCGGGTAGAGCGGATGGCTGCGGCGCCCGAGCCGGGCCAGCTCCTCGACGCGCGCGGCCAGCTCGAGGCACCCGTCCCCTCCCCGCTCGTACGCCGCCGACTCGACCACGTCGACCCCGTGGCCCCGGCAGAACTCGGTCAACCGCCGGATCTCCTCGGGGCTGTCCCCGGGGAAGCGGTTGAGGGCCACGACGCGGGCGGGGCCGAGCGTTTCGAGGTTCGCCAGGTGCTGCTCCAGGTTGGCGAGGCCCCGCTCGAACGCCTGCGGGGCCGGCAGCAGCGCGTCCGCGTCCGGTGCGCCCCCCTGGACCCGGAGGCTCCTCAGGGTCACGACGAGCACGGCCACGTCCACGTCCCGGCCCAGCACCGGGGTGACGATGTCGACGAACTTCTCCGCGCCGAGCTCCGTCGCGAAGCCCGCCTCCACCACGCAGTAGTCGGACGTCGCGAGGGCCAGCTCGATCGCCAGACGACTCGTCGTCCCGTGGGCCAGGTTACCGAACGGACCGGTGTGGATGAGGGCGGGCGCACCGCCGCCGGTCGAGACGAGGTTCGGCTCGAGCGCGTCGCGCAGGACGGCGGCCATCGCGCCGACGGCGTGCAGGTCCGACGCCCGCACGGGGCTGCCGTCCCCGCGGTAGGCGACCAGGATGCGCCCGAGGCGTGCCTTGAGGTCCGCATAGTCGCGGGCGAGCGCCAGGACGACCATCACCTCGGAGGCCGCGGTGATCATGAAGCTCGAGTCCTGGGCGAGGAGCCGGGGGTCGGTGCCGGTCCCCGTCACGATGTGGCGCAGCGCCCGGTCCTCGACATCCAGCGTCCTCGGCCAGAGCACTCGGCTGCGCTCGATGTCGAGCGCGTTGCCGTGGTAGAGGTGGTTGTCGATGAGGCTCGCGAGGAGGTTGTGGGCCTCGGCGACGGCGTGGATGTCGCCCGTGAAGCCGAGGTTGATCGTCGCGGACGGCTCGACCGTCGCGTGCCCACCCCCGGTCGCGCCGCCCTTGACGCCGAAGACCGGCCCCAGGGAGGGCTGGCGCAGGCAGGCGACGGCCCGCGCGCCCCGCCGGGCGAGCCCCTCGGTGAGCCCGATCACGGTGACGGTCTTGCCCTCACCGTGCTTGGTCGGCGTCATTCCGGTGACGAGGACCAGCCGCCCGCCGCCGCCCCGCGCGGCCCGTTCGCGCACCGCGCGCACGGCCACCTTCACGGCACCCCGCCCTGCGGCGCGGACGTCATCCTTCGCGAGCCCCAGGCCGGCCGCGAGCTCCTCGGGCGTCACCATCTCTCTCCCCGCGGCCCGTCAGTCCCCGGGCTCTTACAAGCTTCGTGGAAGAGCCCCGACGGAGCCGACCCCCCCTTCGATGGGTGAGTTCGTCGGGCCGTCGCGATCGCGACTCCGGCGTTGGCCCGTTCGGACGAGCACCCGTCCGGGCGGCGTAACGGGCGCACTGCGCGAGATCCTCGATCTCCCGGCACGCCCGGGGGCGATCTACCGCCCGCCGTGACGGGGGGTCCTACGGCCGGCGGGCCTCGGGCCCCCTCGGCACCGTCGGCGGCCGCTCGACGCGGCGGGGGCCGTCGGACGATTTGAACCCGGCAGGGTACGCGGTCGCCGCGAACCATGGTCGAACCGAAGTGGGTGACGCTCAGCAACACCACCATCGGGACCTTCATGGCGCTCCTCGACTCCTCGATCGTCCTCATCTCTCTCCCGGCGATCGGCCGCGAGCTCCCCGGCACCTCGCCCGCGATCCTACTCTGGGTCGTGCTGGCCTACAGCGTCGTTACGACCACCCTCCTCCTCGCGTTCGGCCGGCTGTCGGACATGTTCGGCCGCGTCCGCCTGTACACGGCGGGCTTTGCGGTCTTCACCGTCGGCTCGCTCTTCGCCAGCCTGGCCCAGGACGGCGGTCAGCTCCTCGCGGCCCGGGTCCTTCAGGGGGTCGGCGCCGGGTTCCTGGCCTCGAACTCGGCCGCGATCCTCACCGACGCCTTCGGTCCCAACGAGCGCGGGCGCGCCCTCGGACTCAACCAGGTCGCGGCGATCTCGGGCTCGATCCTCGGGCTCGTCCTGGGCGGGATCCTGACCACCGAGCTCGGCTGGCGCTCGATCTTCTGGGTGAACCTTCCCGTCGGCACCTTCGGCACCGTCTGGGCGTACCTGCGGCTGGTCGAGCGGCACCCGCCCGAGCGGCGCACCCCGATCGACTGGGTCGGCAACTCCACGTTCGGCATCGGTCTCACCCTTTCACTGGTCGGCGTCACGCTCGGCGCGCTCGACGGCTGGACCGACGTCCCGATCCTCGTCGCGCTGACCCTGGGGCCGGCGCTGCTCGTGGCGTTCTGGTTCGCGGAGCGGCGGGTTCCCCATCCGATGTTCGACCTTGCCCTCTTCCGCATCCGGACCTTCGTCGCGGGGAACCTGGCGGCCGGCCTGGCCTCGCTGGCGCGCGGTGCGTTCAGCTTCGTGATGGTGTTCTACTTCCAGGGCCTCCTCGGGCTCAGCGCCGAGCGCGCGGGGATCCTCCTCATCCCGCTCTCGGCCGCCTTCGCGATCGCCGGCCCCGTCAGCGGAACGGTCTCCGACCGGACCGGCGCCCGCTACCTCGGCAGCGCGGGCCTCCTCCTCAGCGTCTCGGGATTCCTCCTGCTGGTGGAGTTCCCGGCCGATGGTCCGTACCCCGTGCTCGCCCTCGCCATGGTCCTGCTCGGGGTCGGGCAGGGGATGTTCGCCGCCCCGAACCGGGCCGAGGTGATGTCGAGCGTCCCGGCCGAACGCCGCGGGGTCGCCGCCGGCACCGGCACGACGTTCCTCAACGCCGGGAACCTCGGAAGCCTGGCCCTCGGCTTCACCGTGCTCGCGAGCGTCGTGCCTCGCACGACCCTCGCGGCGATCTTCTCCGGCGAGCCGGCGTCGACCGCCCTGGATGTCGGGGCGTTCATGACCGCGCTGCACCTTTTGTTCGCGGTGGGACTGATCCTGACCCTGGCCGCGGCGGTCACGAACCTGCTGCGGGGCGGGCGGGAGGACCGGATCGTCCCGCCGCGGACGCCCACGGCCCCCGCGGACGGGCCCGGTCCCGCGGTCACGGCCCCGGCCGCTCCGTGAGGGGATCGGTCGATCTGCCGGAGTCGGAAAGATCGCCGTCCGTAGACCCCGCCGCGCGGGGTCCTTCGCTCCGCTACGCGAACTCCTCGCGCTCGAACAGGACGAGCCCGCCGATGGCCGTGAGGAGGAAGTAGCCGAACATGATCCCGATGCCCTCCAGGTACGTCGGGTTGTAGCTGGTCCCCAGGACCGCGCCGGTCGCGGACGTGTGGGTCACCACGTGGGCCGGTAGCGTGGAGGCGAAGGGGTAGCCGATCACGGGCGACGCGTAGGAGATGATGAACCACGGTTCGATCTTCGCGAGATCGGTCACCACCGACTGGAGGATCCCGAAGCCGAAGATGAACAGCACCGCGACCACGAGGACGGCGTAGGTGCTGGTCTTGAACATCGAGCTGAACAGGAAGGTCGCCCCCAGCAGCGCGAGCAGGTAGACGCACGCGATCAGGAGCGAGGCGACGAAGGCGAGCGGGAGCGCGTCCGCCCCGAAGTAGAAGACGCCGTTGCCGACCAGGATCAGGGCGAAGACCAGAACCGCGATCAGCGACGCCGCCAGGGCGGCCAGGTACTTGCCCGCGTACACCGCCGCGCGCCGGACCGGCAGTCCCATGAGGAAGTAGCCGGTGCGGTTCTGGAACTCGCCGGCGATCGCGTCGCCGCCGAAGATGACCCCGGCGAAGACGATGACGATGGGGACCCCGCCGGCCCAGAGGCTCCCGTAGAAGACATCCGGGGCCGCGAGGAGCCCCGCCGGCCGGAAGTAGCCGACGAGCGCCGTGAAGATCGCACCGAGGGCGGCGACGATGGAGAGCATCAGGACGAAGCGGCGCGAGTAGAGGTAGTCCCGGAACTGATAGCGCGCCAGGCGGAGCGACTGGATCACGCTGGACGGGAGCCGGGGGGCGATGCCGTCCGCCGCAGGTGCGGCGGGGGTGGGGGACGCCGTGGCCATCGGGGTCAGTCCCCCCGCTCGATCTGGCTCAAATAGACCTCCTCGAGGGCGCTCTTGGACTCCTGGAACCCCACGAGCCCCAGGTCGAGGCCCACGAGCGACTTGAGCAGCGAGGCCTCCTGCTCGAGCCCGGGCGGCAGGTGGAGCCGCAGGCGTCGCGCGTCGAGCCGTTCGACCCGGGAGACGCCGGTCAGTCCCCCGATGCGACGGTCGACGTCCGCGTCGCTCACCGGGCGCGCGAACGTGGCGTCGACGGAGGCCCCCGCCGCATTGAAACGGGAGGTGACCGCGTCCAGCGACTCGTAGAACAGGAGGCGGCCCTTGTTGATGAGGGCGACCTCGTCGCAGACATCGGTGACCTCCGGAAGGATGTGGCTGCTCATCAGGATCAACCGGTCGCGCTGCTTGAGGGTGCGGACGATGTCGCGCACCTCCGCCATCCCGCGCGGGTCGAGGCCCGTCGCCGGCTCGTCGAGGATCAGGATCTCGGGGTCGTGGACCAGGGCGGCGGCGATGTTGATCCGCTGCTTCATCCCCTTCGAGAACTTGCCGACCTTCTTGTCCGACCATTCGGACATCTTGACCTCCTCGAGCGCCTCGGGGATGCGGCGCCGGCGCTCGGGACCGGAGAGATTCCTCAGGTCGGCGACCATCTCGAGCGCCTGGTACGGCGTGAGCGAGGGGTAGACCTCGGGCGACTCGATGAGCACTCCGCAGCGCGCCAGGGCCGCCTTCCGGTCGTCGCGGACGGGGATCCCGTTGACGAGGCACTCGCCGCGCGTCGGGAAGATGAGGTCGGTGAGCAGCTTGAGGGTCGTCGTCTTGCCCGCGCCGTTCGGGCCCAGGAACCCGACGCATTTCGTCCCCTCGATGCGCAGGTTGAGCCCGTCGACCGCCGTGAACTTCCCGAACGACTTGGTGAGATCCCGGGCCTCTAGGGACGGGGCGTTCATGCCGCACCCGCCCCCCGGGCCCGCCGGGCCCCCGGACGGCTGCGCCCCGCGCTCCGCCCGGGGGCGGTGGGACCGCGCCGGGGGCGTCCGCTTCCCGTGAAACCCTCGCTCAGCCGGCCGAGGACCCGGGTCGCGATCTCTGCGTCGGGCGGAGAGGTCGAACGCAGGAGGGGGGCCCACCGCGCCCGGTCGCGCGCGTCGAAGCGCCCGGCCCGACGCTGCCCGAGCGACGAGAGGGAGACCAGCACCGTGCGCCGGTCCTCGGTCCCGTGCCGACGGGTGAGGAGGCCCTGGCCGTCCAGGCCGTCGAGGATCCCGGACATCGCGGCGGGGCTCGCCCCCGTCCACTCGGTCAGGCGGGAGACGGGCACCGGCCCGGCGCGCCGCAGGGTGCCGAGGACGAGGCGCTGCGGGAGCGTCATCCCGGCCCGCCGGGCCTCCTCGCGAGTGTGACGGAGGAACGTAAAGACCCAACGGGTGGCGGCCGCGCGCAGGGGGTCCTCGACCCCCGTCTCGGAACTGGCCCGAACCGTGTGCTTCGGAGACATGATTATTCGGAAAATGAACTAATTGCACAGGTTATAACCATTGCCGGTCGCGCCGACCTTGACCGGGTGGGTCGCCTTGCCCGCTCCCCCCGGCCCGGGCCACGCGTGGGATTATGAGGTGGAAGCGAGCATTTCTTCCGGGATGGGCGCCCGTCAGCGGGGCACGGCCCCCTCTTCGGCCGCTCCGGCCGATCCGGCCGCCCCCGTCGGCGCGGGCGCGGCCGCTTCCGCGGCGACGGCGGCGGCGCCCCCGGGCCGGGCGGGAGCCGCCCCGGCCGCGGACCGTCCCCAGCCCCGGCGCGGCTCGGTCATGTCTCCGCCGCCGGCGTGGGAGCCGGACGAGGTCACGCTCGGCTTCGCCATGGTCGCCGACGAGACCGGCTCCCTGCACGATCTCGCCGAGCCGGTCGTTCTCGCGACGATCTTCATCGCTGCCGAGACCGAGCGGCGACGGCTCCTCGGGCGCCTGAGCGGGGCGAGCGAGGAGATCGAGGCCATCGCGAACCTCTACTGGCCCCTCCTGGTCCTCCCCGGCCCGACGGCGCCGGACGTGGCGATCTTTGACGGCACCGGGGTGTGGAACCGGACGTTCCGCTACACCCTGCTGCCACCGGTCGACCGAGTGGAGGCGCTCCTGGACCGGCGACCCCCTCTGCCCGAGTGTCTCGCCCAGCTCCGGGCGCTGATGCCCTACTTCGCCCACGATCCCGGAGCGGAAGTGCTGACCGTCTCCGGCTTCCTTCCCGTCGACCCCCCCCTGCTGTTCGATGTCCTTTCCCACAGCGAACTCCGCAGCGACCCCCAGTCCCCCCACGCGGGCTTCCTCCCCGCCCGCCACGAGTCGGCCTGGTACGAGGAGATCGTCCGCCAGATGCGGGCGTGGCTCGACCGGTTCGCCAAGGACCTCGGGACCCTCGGCCGGTTGCGCGACAGCATCCAGGCGCTGCTCACCGATAGCCTGTCGACCCTCGACGCCGAGTACGCCCGGGCCCAGGAGGAGGCGAAGCGCCGGTCCGACGAGGCCACGGCGCGTTCGGACGCCGAGGTCACCGAGATCCGGCGGCGGCACGCCGAGGAGATGCGGCCGCACTTCGAGGAGCTGCGCCGGGCCCACTCGCTCATCGCCCACAGCGAGACGTCGGTCGCGACGGCCGAGGCGCTGGCCCTGCGGGCGCACCATCGCCGGGCCGACGCCGGAACGCAGCAGGCCCGTTCCAAGCAGGCCGAGCTTCACCTACGGACCGCCCACCGCCAGATCGCCGAACGGCGGCGGGCCGTGGAGGCGCTGAGCGCGCGCGAGCGGGGCGAGATCGAGCGCGCCCTCGCCTCGGTGGCCGAGGTCGAACGCGAGGGGGCTCGCCGGCTCGCGGAGATCGAGCTGTTCCGGGACGAGTTCGTCGCGGCCGGGACCGACCTGGTCCAGGCGATCGATGGCCAGCTGGCGGCCCGTACCTCCCAGCGGAACCTCCTCGCGGGATACTTCATCCCGCTCCCGCCGCTGGCCCAGGTCCGCGTCATCTGGTTCCCGCTCTGGACGGTCGTTCTCCGCGGTCCCCGCGGGACGCGGCAGCTGCTCTTTCCGCCGATGCGGGTGCGCGCCGGGGCCGGCCTGACCGGCTCGCTCCGCAAGCTCTTCGGCGGGGTCGTCCTCCCGCTGGAGCCACGGACCGAGCAGTTCGACACCGTCCTGCGCTCCACGATGGAGGACGCCCTGGTCGCCGACCCGTGGCTCGCGTCCGCCGCGCTGGCGCTGGCCCGGGCCGCCGACCTCCTCGTCGATCCGGATGCCCAGCGGCGGCTCCGCCAGGGCCTCGAGGACCTCCAGCGGGCCGGCTGGGTCTCGGGAAAGCAGGTCCAGGAGTATCTCACGGTCTTCCAAGAGCGCCTGGAGCGGCGGGCCGCGGTCCCGTCCGCGCTCCCCGCGCCCCCCCCCGCCCCGGAACGCGGGGACCCGTCCCCCGGACCGAAATCCCCCGGTTGACGGCCGGGGGCTCCCCGGGCCGTCGAGCGGACGGATCAGGCGTGCCGCCGGCTGCGTTCGGAGCGCTTCGCGTCGCGTCCCGCGATCCACTCGAAGTTCTGCGCGAAGCCCGGGCCGAAGCGGCTGCGCTCCTGCTCCACGGTCAGCCGAAGCCACGACCACGGTCCCCGCAGCATCCAGCGGTCGTGGGCCAGCTCCTCGCGGACGAGGCCGCGCCGCACCAACAGCCCGACGATCTCGCCGAAACCGACCAGCCGAAGGAACAGCGGGTACTCCGCGGCGTCGAGGGCGATCGGTGCGGCCGGACGCATCCCGTGGCCGGGATAGCTCCGGTGGTACCAGTCGAACGCCGAGCGCATCTCCTCCCCACCGGCCATCGACTCAAGGCGGAGCAGGATATCTCCCTCTTCCCAGCTCATCTTCTCCGCCACGGTTGCCCCCGGAACGGCGTAAGAGCATTAGGTTGGAGGCTCAAAGAACTGTCGCTGGGCCCGCCGCCGAAGGTCCGGGGGCATCCGAGGTCGCACGACGGCGTGGTTCGGGGCCGGGGCGATCGCCCCGACCCCGGGTCCGGAACCCTTTCTTCTACGTCGCTGAGATGAGCCCCTGGAGCCCGCCCTGGCCGATCGACGTAAGGACCGCGCAGTAGAACGGGTAGGTCCCCGGTGCCGGCAGCACGAACGTGACGGTCACCGTGGTCGGGAGGTTCGGCGTGTAGTCGGGCGGGATCGGGACGTTGAGGAAGAACTGCGGGGTCCGGACGGTGAACGTGTGGCCGACCTGGTTCATCGGAAGGAAGTGGGTCGCGTACACGTATGTGCCCTGGTGGACGACCTCGGTCCCCCACGTGGCTCCGATCACCTCCGCCGTCTGCGGCGACGCGACCGGACCGGGCCGTGGGTCGAAATTGGAGATGGTGAGGACGATCGGGACGAGCGACGGCAGGGTCAGCGTGTTCGGCGAGAACGCGTACAGACCCGGCACGCTGCTCGCGTTGATGGTCAGGTTCGCGTAGACGGACACCGGCGCGCCCCCGCTCAGGGGCGGCTGGATCGTCGGCGAGGACGAGAGGGCCGGCGGCGGGTGAGCGGTCGGCGGCGGGGCGATCCCGCCCATACTGAGCACGCCGATCGTCACGCTCATGGCGGCATACGTGTACCACGCGGTGCGGATCATACCTCACGCTCGAAGGTCAACGGCGGGAGGGACCGATAGAGGGGCCGTCGAACCCGCTTGACCGAGCCGGGGGTAGGATCGGGGCCCCACCCCCGGGCGGCCGTCACGCCCCGGGCCGCGAGGTGCCCGGTCGGCGTCTCGCTCTCCCCGGAGGGGCGAGAAATCCCCCCCGAATCGGTCACAATCGTTATCCTTCGGACCCGGGTCGGCGCTGCGAGCATCGCATGCGAGAGAGTGTCGACGGGTCGAAGCGCCGCCGATCCCGGGCCGCCGTCGTCCTCCTCGCGTTCCTCGTCAGCGCGGGACTCGCGGTCCCGGCGGCCGGGGCCGTCGCGCCGGGCGTGGCCGGGCTCGCCCATACGGACCTCGTCACGGTCCGGGCGGCCAGCCTGGCCGTGACCTGCTCCACGAGCGCCCTCTGCCCGTCCACGGTCCGCCAGGCCTACGGCGTCTCTTCCCTGATGTCCAACGCGACCACCAACGGCACCGGCCAGACCGTCGTCCTGATCGACGCCTGCGGCGACTCGGGGATCGTTTCGGACCTGAAGACCTTCGACTCGACCTTCGGCCTACCGGCGGCGAAGATCACGGTGTACACGCCCCAGGGGAAACCCTGCTCCGACCCGTTCGGTTGGGGGATCGAGACGGCCCTGGATGTCGAGTGGGCCCACGTCCTCGCCCCCGGCGCGTCGATCGCCCTCGTCGAGGCACGGACCGCGAGCACGACCGACCTCTACGGCGCCTGGAACTACTCCCTGGCGCACCACCTCGGCAACCAGATCAGCAACAGCTGGGGCGGTTCCGGCGGCTGTCCGAGCACGGCCCGGCATCTCCTGTCCAACGCGACCTCCCAGCACGTCACCGTCCTCGCCTCGGCCGGGGACTCCGGTGCGTGGGGGTCTGGCCAGACCCTCGCGGCCCAGCAACCGGCGGATTGCGCTCCCGTCGTCACCGTCGGCGGGACCACCCTCCACGTGAGCTCGACCGGCGGCTACATCAACGAGACCGGCTGGAGCGGCAGCGGCGGTGGCTACGTCCCCAAGACCAAGGAGCCCAAGTACGAGTCGACGGCGAAGATCTCCGACTCGTACGCGGAACTCGCGAAACCGGACGTGGCGGCCGTGGCCGACCCGAACACCGGTGTCTGGGTCTACGAGTCGGCCGGCGGGGGCTGGTACATCGTCGGCGGCACGAGCGTCGCCTGCCCGATCTGGGCCGGCTTCTTCGCCGACGTCAACGACCAGCGTGCGGCCGGCTCCCTGGCGGCCCTCGGCAACGTCGACCCGTTCCTCTACACGACGGTCTACGGCGCCGGGGGAACGTCGGCGCACTACGCGAAGACGATGAACGACCCGATCTACGGGAACAACGGCTGGGCGGCGGGGACCGGATGGGACCCGGTGACCGGCCTCGGGAGCTTCCAGGGCTCAGCGCTCGCGGCGCTCCTCGGAACGAGCCCCGCCGCGTAGGCCGAGCGTCGGACGCCCGGGCCGACGGCCTAGCGGGACGGGCCGAACCGCTCCCCCGCGGCCGGCCGCTCCACCGTCCGGGCGAGGGCGTCCACGACCGCGTCGGCGTCGTTCGGCATCGGCACGCGGTGATACGGGATCCCGTGCCGCTCGGCGAACCCGCGCACCTCGACGTCGAGGTCGTAGAGGGTCTCGAGATGGTCGAAGACGAACCCGAACGAGGCGATCAGCTGGGCCGTCGCGCCGTGCGCCTTGGCCTCGAGCATCCGTTCGGTGACGTCCGGGCCGAGCCAGGGCTCGGTGGTGTTGCCGGCGCTCTGGAAGGTGAATCCCCACCGGGTAAGACCGGCCCGCTCCGCGATCGCGCGCGAGGTCTCGGCGAGGATCTCCGGGTAGGGGTCGCCCGCGTCCCGGTAGCGTCGGGGAAGGCTGTGCGCGGAGAGATGGACCCAGGCCGACGGGTCGTGGAGGGCCTCGAGGGAGGCGCGGATCGACCGCGCCCAGAGACCGAGGAGATCCGGATCGAGGTGCCAGTCGGTCTTCAGCTCCACCTCGATCGGGGACCGCGCCGCGCGCACTCCCTCGGCGAGGGTGGAACGGTACGGCTCCAGGATCCAGGTGGAGGCGTACGGGGACAGCGGCACCGCGATCGCGCGGCGCACCCCCTCCTCGGCCATCCGGGGGAGGACCGTCGCGATGTTCGGATGCCAGTGCTTGGTCCCGAGGTAGACGCGCGGCCCGGTCGCTCCGCGCGCGAGACGGCGCTCGAGCTTGTCGCGCAGCGAGGCGAGGATGCCGTTCTGCGGCGAGCCTCCGATCCGGGCGTAGCGCCGCTCGTAGTCCTCGACCATCTGCGGCGGGGGGGCGCGCCCGCGCAGCACGTCGGTGAGGTAGCCGGCGAGGTCCCCCGCGCCCGACGGACTTCCGTAGCCCATGAGGAGGACCGCCGTCGCCGGATCGCTCATGCGGCGACCTCCCTCCCCTCGGCGTGGACCAGGTCCACGAGCGCACCGACCCGGTCGGGGTCCGTCGCCGGAAGGACGCCGTGGCCCAGGTTGAAGACGTGGCCGCGGTGCGTGGGGACCGACGCGAGCACGCGCCGCGCCGACCGCTCCAGCGCCGTCGGGCTCCCGAGGAGCGCCCCCGGATCGAGGTTCCCCTGCAGCGCGATCCCCGGCCCCAGGCGATCGCGGGCGACGTCGAGCGGAACCCTCCAGTCGAGGGAGACGGCGCTCGCCCCGATCGTCCCGAGCGTGTCGAGGAGATGGGTCGAGCCGGTCGAGAAGTAGATCGTCGGGCGACCGAGGGGGGCCAGCGCGGCGAAGAGGGTGCGGAGCCGGGGGGCCACGAACGCACCGTACTCCGCGGGTCCGAGCATCCCGGCCCAGGTGTCGAAGAGCTGGAGCGCGGCCGCCCCGGCCCGCGCCTGGAGCGCGAGATAGCCGATCGCCAGCTCGGTCAGGCGATCGAGCAGCCGGCCGAACCGCTCGGGGCTCGAATAGAGCATTCGCCGGGTCTCGGGGAGCTCGCGCGAGGCCCCTCCCTCGATCAGGTACGAGGCCAGCGTGAACGGGGCACCGGAAAAGCCGATGATCGGGCGCCCGGTCTCCTGCGCGCGGAACGCCCGGATGGTGTCGCCCACGAACCCGACCGAGGCCTCGGCGTCGAACGGGCGGAGCCGCTCGACATCGGCGTCGGTACGGACCGGCTCCGGGACGACCGGACCGGCGCCGGGCTCGATCCGGAAGTCGACCCCGAGTCCGGCGAACGGAAGCGCGATGTCGGCGAACACCACGGCCGCGTCGACGTCGAAGCGGCGGAGCGGCTCGAGCGTCACCTCCGCGGCGAGGCTCGGGCTCTGCGCGATCTCGAGGATCGACCGCTGCCGGCGCAGGGCGCGGTAGCCGGGCAGGTAGCGTCCGGCCTGGCGCATCAGCCAGATCGGGGTCGTGTCGGTCGGCTCTCCGCGCAGGGCCCGCATCAGGCGGTCGCGCATCATCGGCCCTGCCGTTGCGGCCGGGCCGCCCGAAGGGCGCCCCGGAGCGCGGGGAGGGCGGCCGAGAGGTCCGCCGCGGTCGTCGCCATCGAGACGAAGACGGTCTCGAGGGGGGACGGGGGCAGGTAGACGCCGCCCCGGAGCGCCGCGTGGAAGAACGCCGCATAGCGCGAACGGTCGGAGCGCTGCGCCGAGACGAAGTCGGTCACGGGAGGGCGGGTGAAGAAGATGCCCAGCATCGAGCCCGCGCGCTGCACCGTCACCGGCCCGACGTCGAGCTCCCCCGCGGCCTTGGTGAGCTCCCGCTCGAGCTCGGCGCTCACCCGCTCGAGGCGGGCGTAGCGCGCCGGGGTCAGGGCGGCGAGGACCGCCCGCCCCGCCGCCATCGCGAGCGGGTTGCCCGCCAGCGTCCCGGCCTGGTAGACCGGACCGAGGGGGGCGACGGTCTCGAGCAGCTCGCGACGGCCCCCGTAGGCCCCGATCGGGACCCCGCCCCCGATCACCTTGCCGAGCGTCACCAGGTCGGGCCGAAACCCGAGCTCGGCGTACGCTCCGCCCCGGCGCAGCCGGAAGCCGGTGATCACCTCGTCGGCGATCATCAGGGCGCCGTGATCGCGGCACAGCCGCTCGAGTCCCGGGAGAAAGCCCGGCGCCGGAAGGACGAGCCCCATGTTCGCGGCGACCGGCTCGACGATGACCGCCGCGATCTCCGAGGGGGCCGCCTCGAACGCCGCCCGCGCCGCCTCGAGGTCGTTGTAGGGGACCACGGTCGTGTCGCGGACGACGGCGGCCGGAACTCCGGCCGAGCCGGGGAGCGACTGGGTCCCTACGCCGGAGCCCGCCCGGGCCAGCAGGCCGTCCGAGTGGCCGTGGTATCCGCCCGCGAACTTGAGGATCCCCGAACGGCCGGTGGCGCCGCGGGCGACCCGGATCGCCGACATCGTGGCCTCGGTCCCGCTGCTGACGAATCGGAGGCGCTCGAGGACGGGCACGGCTCGTCGGATCTCGACGGCCAGCGCGTGCTCGAGCGGCGAAGGGGCTCCGAAGGAGAGTCCCGACCCGGCCGCGCGTCGCACCGCCGCGACGACCGACGGGGGGGCGTTGCCGAGGAGGTTGGCGCCCCACGACCCGACCAGGTCGAGGTACCGGTGGCCGTCCACGTCGGTGAGGTAGGCGCCCCGGCCCTCCCGGAAGAAGACGGGCGAACCGCCGACCGCCGCAAAGGAGCGGACCGGGGAGTCCACGCCCCCCGGAAGGACGCCTCGGGCGGCCCGGAAGAACGCGCGCGAGCGCGGCCCGGCGCCGCCGTAGATCACGGGATCCCCTCGGCCAGCTCGAGCATGCGCGCCGGCGAAGCCCGCAGCGCCGTGAAGATCGGCGTCTCCAGCTGCGTGTAGCGGCTCGCCTCGCTCGGCCGCAGCGCCTCGACCAGGTCCATGAACTCCGCCGGCGAGTCCCCCTCGAAGGCGAGGATGAACTCGGCGTCGTCGATCCCGAAGGAGTAGCCCGTGTGGATCTGCACGCGGGGGAAGCGGTGCCCGACGCGGAAGTGCTCGCCCATGACCCGGCGGCGCTCCTCGAACGAGAGGGCGTACCACTCCCTCCGCTTGACGAACGGATAGACGAACAGGTAGGGCAGGTCGAACGGGCGCCGGCGACCGGTCGTCCCCTCCCCGCCGTGCGCGTGCTCTCCGAGGTACTCCGAGCGGCGGGCGACGCCCAGATACGAGTAGGGAATGTCGAGAAAGCCCCCGAGGGGCGTGCCCAGAAGGCGTGCCTGGAGCTCCTGGATCGCCTCCAGCGTCGGGGAGATCGCCCACACGAGCATGTCGACGCCGGCCTTGGTGCCCACCAACGAATAGGTCCGGAGCAGGAGGCCCTCCGGAGGGCTCTCGAGGACCCGGACGAACGCCGCCCGGCCCGCCCGCCGCACCTCGACGGGCCGACGGCGCCACTCCGGGCGAAGATGGAAGAAAGTGTACTTGATGCAGTCCCGCGGCTCGTCCTCGGTGGGCGGGGGTTCCCCGGTGCCGCTCATCGTGCGTCCCGGTCCTCCCGGGCGATGGCCCGGGCGTAGTAGGTGATGATGAGGTCCGCCCCGGCCCGGCGGATGGCCGCGAGGGCCTCGCGCGCCGCCCGCGGCTCGTCGAGCCAGCCCCGGGCGCCCGCCGCCTTCAGCATCGCATACTCCCCGCTCACCTGGTACGCGGCGATCGGCACGTCGAAACGCGCCCGGGCGCGGGCCAGGATGTCCAGGCTCGGGAGCGCCGGCTTGACCATCACGAGGTCCGCGCCCTCGGCGATGTCGCTGGCGATCTCCCGGAGCGCCTCCCTCGCGTTGCGCACATCGAGCTGGTAGCCGCGGCGGTCCCCCTCGGCGGGGGCCGAGTCGGCGGCCTCCCGGAACGGCCCGTAGAACGCCGACGCGTACTTCGCACTGTACCCGAGGATGCCGACGCGGGAGAAGCCGGCGGAGTCGAGGGCCTCGCGCAGCGCGGCGACCTGGTGGTCCATCATCGCGCTCGGCGCGACGAGGTCGGCCCCCGCACGGGCGTGGGCCACGGCGACGCGCGCGAGCGCGGGGAGGGTCGCCTCGTTGTCGACCTCGCCCCCGCGAAGGATCCCGCAGTGGCCGTGGGTCGTGTAGGCGCACAGGCAGACGTCGGTGATCACGAGGGCGTCCGGCCGCCGTGCCCGCAGCTCCCGGATCGCGGTGGCCACCGCCGAGTCGGGGCTCGCGGCCTCGCGGCCGCGCGCGTCCTTCTTCCGGGGAAGGCCGAACAGGAGGACGGCGCCGACGCCGTCCTCGACGGCCCCGGCCGCCCACGAGGCGGCGTCCGCGGGGGATCTCCGGTGAACGCCGGGCATCGACGGGATCGCCTCCGGCGGACCGCCCCCGGGTCGGACGAAGACCGGCTCGATGAGGTTCCCCGCCGTGAGGCGGCTCTCGGCGACGGCCTCGCGCAGGGCCGGGGTCCGCCGCAGCCGGCGCAGTCGGGTCCCCGCGGGTCGGTCAGGAGACATCGCGCATCTCCCGGAGCAAGAACCTCGAAAAGGGTTGCTCTGCCGCGCTCGGGGCGGATCGGACGCCCCGCAACCCCCGGGCCCGCGCGGCCCGAGCGGTCCGGGGGCCGATCGCGATGACCCGGCGGCCGGGGCCGACCGTGCCCAGGGCCGGTCGGGGAACGGCGGAAAAGAGGTGGTCGACGGCCGACGGGCTCGTGACCACGATCCGGTCGGCGCGCCGGACGCGGGCGAGCGCGCGGCTCCCGAGCCGGCGGGGAGGAGCGAGGTCGTAGGCCACGAGGTCCAGCACACGGTGTCCCGCGCGTCGGAGCGCCCGCGCGAGCTTTGGCCCGGCCACGGCCGAGCGAGGGTAGAGGATGCGGCGCGCTCCGCGGCGGGCCAGGTGCCGCAGCACCTCGTCCGAGCCCGTCCCTCGCCCGGTCCAGTCGGGCCGCAGCCCGACGCCGCGCAGGGCCGACTCCGTACCGGGGCCGATCGCGAGCACCTCGGGTCGGCCGTCCGGGCGAAGGCGTGAGCGGACCTCGGGCCGGCCGAGGAACCGCTCGGCGGCGGTCCGGCTCGTGACGATCAGGGTGTCGAATCGGCCGAACCGCCGCAGGGCGCGCAGGGAGCTCCGCACGGGAACCGCCCGGGGGCGGATCACGACGATGCGGTCGACCCGGATCCCCCGGCGCCCGAGGGCGGCCGGGAGTCGGGGATAGGTCGTGGCGGCGCCGATGAGCGCGACCGAGCGGACCCGGTGCCCGCCCGCGCGACGGGTCACGGCCGGCTCCCGGTCCCTTCGGCGGCCGACGAGCCACGGACCGCCGCGCGGCCCAGCGCGGAGCCGATGCGGGCCGCCCGATCGGCCGGCCCGACCGCCGCGCCGCGCCAGCAGAGGCGCCCCTCGGCATCGAACTCCTCCCCCCGCAGCGCGATCGAACCGGCGCGCACGCGGCCGAGCGCGGCGAGGGGCACGGTGCAGTCCCCGCCGACCGCCCCCAGGAAGGCGCGCTCGGCCCGCAGGGCCCGTCGGGACGGCAGATGCTCGATCGGGGCGACGAGACGGCGCACGTCCCGGTCGGCCGTCCGCGCCGTGATGGCGAGCGCTCCCTGGCCGGGCGCCGGGAGGAACCGGCGCAGGTCCAGGACCTCGGACGCCTCGCCGGCCCGGTCGAGGCGGCGCAGGCCGGCGACGGCCAGGATCACGCCGTCGAGCTCTCCGCGGCGCACGCGGGCGATCCGCGAGTCCACGTTGCCCCGCAGCTCCGTCACGGTCAGGTCGGGCCGGACCCGGCGGAGCTGGGCGCGTCGCCGGACGCTGCTCGACCCGACGCGGGCGCCGGCGGGCAGGTCCGCGAGACGGCCCGGTCCGCCGAGCACGAGGCAGTCCCTCGGATCCTCGCGCCGGGGGACCGCGGCGATCGCCAGCGTCGGGCGCAACACGGCCGGAAGGTCCTTCGCGCTGTGCACCGCGAGGTCGATCTCGCCCCGCGCGAGCGCCGCGTCGATGGCATCGGTGAAGTCGAGCGGTCCCGTGGTCGTCCACGTCCGGTCGCCGTCGGTGGCGATCGGCACGACCTCGAACCGCGTTTCGGAAGCCGCGCGCGCGAGCGCGTGCACGACCCGGTCGCACTGGGCCCGGGCGAGCGCGCTGCGCCGGGTCCCGACCCGGACGACCCGCCTCACGTTCGCCGGTCGGACGGGGAGAGCCACGCCAGGATCCACGCCCTCAGCTCGTCCCCTGCGGCCCCGGGGGGAAGCGCCCGCAGGCCCTGGGTCGGACCGCGGGTCAGCTGGGAGACTAGGCGCAGGGTGAGCCGATCGACGGCCGCCCGCTGTTCGGCCGTGAGCGGCCCGAGGAACGGCTCCGACGAGCGGAGGATCTCGAGGCGCCGCGCCTCGACGGCGCCCCGGAAGGCATCGACCCAGGCCTCGAGGGAGTGCCCGCGCAGGGTGGTCGCGGCGGCCTCCGCGGCGCGCCGGACCTCCGTCTCGATCGCGGTCCCGCCGCCGGAGCGGACCGGGGGTCGCAGGCCGTCGAGGTCCACGATCCTCAGGTGCGGGTCCGCGGCCAGCGTCGGGTCGGCGTTGCGCGGCATGCCCAGGTCCACGACGAGGAGGGCGCGGGTGCGCCCCGCGAGCGCCCCCGGGCCGAGGACCCGCTCGCCGGACTTCGCGGCGAGGACCGCGACGTCGGCGAGCCGGAGCTCCTCGGCCAAGGCGGGCCACGGCGCCGCGCGGGCTCCGGTGGACCGGAGGAACGCTTCGTCCGGAGGGCGGGTGCGGTAGAGCATCGTGAGACGGCCGGACGGAGAGAGGAGCTCCGCCACCTCGCGACCGACGACCCCCGTGCCCGTGATCAGGATGCGCGGGAAGGGCACCGGAGACTCCTCGAGAACCTTCACGGCCGCGAGCGCGGCGATCGACCGGCTGGCCGGTACGCTCGGGACGATCCGTTCGGCGGCTTCGACGGCGCCCAGCAAGAGCGACCGGAGGACCGGGCGAGGGCCCCGGCCGAGGACCCGACCGGCGGCCGCCCGGACCTGGTCCCGGACCTCCCGCTCGCCGACGGCGATCGACTCGAGACCCGCCGTCACCCGGTACAGGTGGTGGACCGCCTCGCTTCCGGACCGGACCCGCGAGGCGGTTCCGGGAGGGACGAGGTTCCCGAGGGCGGCGAGGCTCGCCTCGGGCGACGGGGTCCATGCCGACAGCTCCACCCGATGGCAGGTCCGCAACGCCACGACCTCGAGGAGCGATGGGTTCGACCCGAAGAACTCCGTAATGCGCTCCGGGGGAAGGGCGGCCGCCGTGCGCTCGAGGTCCTCGAGCGGTCCCGTGGCGAGCGAGACCTCGACCCCCACGAGCTCGGGGCAGACCACGCGCGCTCCCGAACCGACCGGGAAGGAGCGGGCCGGCACGGAGGCCCCCGGAGCCGCGAGGATCGCGGGCGGCTGGACGGAGGGGGGTGGGTGCGTCACGGGCGGGGGACGGACGGATGCGCGGGCTTAATGGGGGACGGTACGAACCTCGACCGAGGTCCGCTCCTCGCGGGGGGCCGTAGGGAGTCTCAGCCGGCGACGGCGTTCGCCGGCAGAGGGGTCGGAACCG
>JAKAOB010000104.1 GCA_021812305.1 Thermoplasmata archaeon | reverse complement strand
GGGGCCGCCGGTGGCCGGCGGTCTCGCCTACAGTCCCCCGCTCTACCACTGAGCTAAGCCGGGATGGTCGAAGGAGCGAGGGGCCCGCTATAAGCCTTCGCCCGGGACCGAGGTGACCGTCCGCCGGAGGCGCTCCTCCACGGCCTCGGGAGGGCCGGTCGCGTCGATCCGTTCGAGGATCCCTTGTGCGCGATAGTACTCCGTGAGCGGGACCGTCAGTTCCCGGTAGGCCGCGAAGCGGGTGCGGACCGCCTCGGGGCGATCGTCCGAGCGTTGGGTCAGGGGGCCGCCGTCCCGGTCGCACACCGAGTCCGCGCGGGGCGGCCGCGTCTTGAGATTGTAGACGGTCCCGCACTTCGGGCAGCTGCGGCGTTCCGTCAGCCGCTCCAGCAGCAACGTCTCGGGGATGTCGAAGTCCAGGACCCGGTCGATCGCCGTGATGCGGGCGAGCGCCTCGGCCTGGGCCCGGGTCCTCGGAAAGCCGTCGAGGATGAATCCGCGGGCCGTGTCCCCTCGGGCGAGCCGTTCGGCCAGGATACGGACGACGAGGTCGTCCGGGACAAGGTGTCCCCCGCGCATGAATCGGTCGGCCTCGACCCCGAGCGGGGTGCCGGCGGCGACCGCGGCCCGGAGGAGCTCGCCCGTGCTCAGATGCGGGACCCCGAGATCCCCCGCGAGCCGGGCCGCCTGGGTCCCCTTGCCGGCGCCGGGCGGACCGAGGAAGACGAGGCGGTACATCGCGCCATCCCGAATGGCGGGCGCGTAAAGCGCTGACCGGTCAGCCGATGCGGGTGCCGGTGAACGCGCCGCCCTCGAGCGCCGAGCGCAGGTTCGCCAGGTCGCGCCCGTGCACCATCAGGAGGGGGATCCCCGCGCGGGCGAGGGTCTCGGCGCCGAGGCGGTCAAAGAGGAACTCCTGCCCGGCCCGCCCGTCGGTCCCCGCGGCGACGAGGGCGCGGAACTCGGCCCACCCGATCCGGTCGATGCGCCGCGCCGAGGGGTCCCGCCGTGGGTCGCGCTCGTAGAGGCCGTCCACGTTCGTGGCGTTGACGAGCCGTTCGGCCCGCAGCCGGCCGGCGAGCAGGGCCGCGACCCCGTCGGTGGTGTGACCGGGTTCGGTCCCGCCAAGGATGACCGGCGAGACCCGGTGCGCCTCGTGGACCGCGCGGGCGATCGTGGTCGGAGGCACCGCCGGGGCCGGGGGTCCGACCCGCGCCGCGAGTAGCCGCGCGTGCAGCCGCGTCACGTCGATCCCGATCTCGTCGAGCTCCACCTCGGTCAGGCCCAGCTCCCGGCCGAGGCGAATGTACTCGCGGGCGGTCCGGCCGCCGCCAACGGTGACGAGGAGCGACCGAGCGCGCGCGACGTCCCGGATCATCTCGGAAAGGCGCGCAAGGTAGCCCGCATCGTCCTCGCCGGTGACGAGGACCGACCCGCCGACGGACAGGACGACCGGAGCGGGGGGGGAGGGAGCGCGGGGCGCCATCGGGGGCGGGGACGGGGCGAGCCGCCTTGTTACTTTCGGCGCCGCGCGGCCGGAGGGGTTATGAGGGCGGACCGCCCCGGACCCTTCGGATGCCCGACGCGTCCGACGACCCCCTGGCCCGGGAGAAGGACCTGGCGGCGCGGGCGGCCGTACGGCGCGTGCGGTCCGGCATGCGCCTCGCGCTCGGGACCGGTTCGACGGCCGCCTACGCGGTCCGTGCGATCGCCGAGCGCTTCCCGGGAGGCGACGGCCTCGAGGCCGTGGCGAGCTCGCGGCTGACCGAGGATCTCGCCCGCAGCCTCGGGCTCGCGGTGCGCCCGCTCGCGGCGGAGGACCGCTTCGACCTCATGCTGGACGGCGCCGACGAGGTCACGCCGCGGCTCGAACTGACGAAGGGTGGCGGGGGCGCCCTGTTCCGCGAGAAGTTCCTCGCCCGCCTCTCCCGCGAGGTCGCCATCATGGTCGACCACACGAAGCTCGTGCCCGAGCTCGGCCACCGCTCGGCGATCCCGGTGGAGGTCGTTCCGTTCGCGCGGCCCGTCATCGCGCGCCAGCTGACCGAGCAGGGGTTCGGCGTGGTGCTGCGGGGCGCGGGATCCGCGGCCGGCACCGCACACACCGACAACCACAACGAGATCCTGGACCTCCGCCCCCCGCGACCGGTCACGGACGCCGCCGGGCTCGAGGCCACGCTCCACGCGATCCCCGGCGTCGTCGAGACGGGCATCTTCGTCGGCCTGGCCCATCGGGTCCTCGTCGGGCTCCCGGACGGCTCCGTCCAGGAAGTCCTGCCGTCCGGCGAGCCCCGGCCCCGCTGAGCGGACCCGCCGGGCGCTATCTTTATCGCACGAGCCGGATTGGGCGGCCGCTTCGCGAGGTCGCCGCATGGAAGGGAAGTTCATCCGCACGCGCGTTCAGGACCACGTCGGGACGATCGAGATCGCCAAGCCCAAGGCGAACACCTACGACATCCACATGATGCGGGAACTCGACGCCGCGATCGAGGATCTCCGCTTCAATGACGAGGCGCGGGTGATCGTGCTCACCAGCTCCGTCCCGGGGTTCTTCAGCGCGGGCGCCGACATCGAGATGCTCAAGCAGAGCCAGCCGGACTTCAAGGCGATGTTCTGCCTGCACTGCCAGGAGACCCTCGACAAGTTCGCGAAGACCCCGAAGGTCGTCGTCGCGGCGATCAACGGCCATTGCGTCGGGGGCGGCCTCGAGATCGCGCTGGCCTGCGATCTGCGGATGATGGCGAGCGGATCGGGCAAGATCGGGCTGCCCGAGGTGACCCTCGGGGTGCTCCCGGGGACCGGTGGAACGCAGCGGCTCCCCCGCCTCATCGGGACGTCCCGCGCCCTCGACATGATGATCACCGGCAAGCTCCTGACCCCCGAGGAGGCGCTCGCGATCGGCCTCGTGAACTACGTGTTCCCCGGCGCGTCGTTCGCGGCCGATGTCGCGAAGTACGCGGGCGGCCTCGCCCACGGGCCGGCGCGCGCGGTCAGCCTGATCAAGCGCTCGGTGATCGAGGGCATCGAGATGCCCCTCGCCGCGGGTCTCGCCCTCGAGCGGGAGCTGCAGAACCGCCTCTTCGTCACCGAGGACGCGAAGGAGGGCCTCGCCGCGTTCGTCGAGAAGCGGGCGCCCACCTTTAAGGGCCGCTAGCGCCTAGGAAGTCGGAGCGAGCGATGGCGGATTCCCCCTCCCCCCCGGTTCCCCACGGCCCGACCTCGAAGGCGCTGAAGGAGGGGGGCACGATCGAGCCCGTCCGGGAGATCCTCTGGGGCTCCTCCGCGGGCGTGCGCAAGTACGAGACGACGCACGAGATGCCCGAGGAGATGCAGCAGCTCATCGTGAAGCTCATGGTCGTCCAGGCGGACACGGAGTTCGCGTCGATCCAGCAGCACCGCCCCTGGCTCGACAATGCGCCGACGCTCGAGGACCGGTGGATCGAGGCGCGGATCGTCGCCGATGAGGCCCGGCACGGCCTGCAGGCCTGCCGCATCCTCAAGGACTTCGGGGACGGCGGCCAGAAGATGATCGACGACCTGCTCGCGAAGCGCGAAGGCGAGCACAAGCTCGACGCGTTCAACATGCGCTTTGACACCTGGGGCGACGTCGGGGCGTTCACCTGCTTCGTCGACCGGGTCGGAGTCTACCAGCTGCGCGCGTTCCAGGAGTGCTCGTACGGCCCGCTCGCCCGGGCGATGCCGCTCATGCTCAGCGAGGAGCAGCTGCACCTCAACTTCGGGGTAAGCGTCCTCAAGCGGATGGCGAAGGACGGCCCGCGCTACGCCGGCTCGAAGGAGGAGGCGCAGGCCGCGGTCAACAAGTGGTACCCCCGCGCCCTCGACATGTTCGGCCACTCCAACTCCGAGACGAGCCGCCGGGCGATCGAGTGGGGGCTCAAGCGCTGGACCAACGAGGAGGCCCGCGCCCGCTACATCGAGGAGATCGTCCCGATCGTTCGGGCCGCGGGGCTCGAGCTCCCGAACCCGGAGTTCGACCGCCGCATCCTCTGAGCGGGGGACCGGGCCAAACGGTTTTTCCGCTCCGCGGTCTTCGGTACGCCGGGTGACGTCGAGCGGTCCTGCCCCCGTGGCGATCCCGGTCGCGGACCTCGTCCGCACCGCCCGCTTCTACGACGCGTTCCTCGGCCCGCTCGGATTCCGCCGTCTGGTCCGGGCGGGGCCGTACCTCGGCTATTCGAACGGTCCGATCACCCTGTGGTTCGTCGCGGGCGGCCCCGCCCGGCCGGGGAACGCGGCCCCGGGCGACGAGCGCGACCACCTTGCCTTCGAGGTCGGCTCGGAGGCCGAGGTCGCGGCGTTTGCCCGGGCCCTTCGGACCGCCGGTCTCGCGCCCGAACGTGCCCCGGACGAGCACCGGGACCTCCGGTCGGCGGCCGTGAGCGGCCTCTGGCTCGACCCGGACGGGGCGGTCGTCGAGGTCTTCGCTCCGCGTCGCGCGCGGGCCGCGGTCGCCGTCGCTCCCCGTCGCGGACGCTAGACCCGGCGTCCGCCCGGACCGGCGTGGAGCCGCAGCATCCGCTCGATCCCGGGGATCGAGCGGAGACGTGCGCGCACGGCCCTCGCGTGGCGCTCGAGCGTGAAGACGTGGACGTGGGCGCCGGCGTCGTGGGTGTACGCGGCGATCGGCCGTCCCGCCTCCGTGTTGAGCGCGCGCACCTCCGCGAGGATCTCCCGGGAGGTCGCGGTGAGGTAGTCGAGCGGGGGGCGTGTCGTCTCGCAGACGAGCCGGAAGCTGTCGCACTCGTCCATGACGAGCGGGAAGAGGGCGGCCGGGTCCCGGCGGCCGATCGCGCGGCGGATCGCGGCCAGGCGGCGCGGGACCTCCGCGAGCCGGTGGGCGTACTCCGGGGAGGTCGCGACCGTCGCCTGCATCGCGACGGCCGACCGGACGGCCTTCTCGGGAGCCGCCGCGACGAGGGCGACCAGGTCGACCAGCTGCGGCCAGTGTCCGGGGGGATAGAGCGCGCGGGCGTAGCAGTCGCGCCCGTCCGTTCGGCGGCCGGCGCGCCATTCGACGAACCCGCCGAAGATCGACCGGCACGCGCTTCCCGAGCCGAACCGGGCGAGCTGCGAGAGACGCTGGCGGGACAGGCGCAGCCCGGCGGCCGCCGTCGCCGCCCCGGCGAGGGCCGCGAAGCCGCTCGCGCTGCTCGCGAGCCCGCTCGCCGTCGGGAAGTTGTTGCGGGAGAGGACGACGGCGCGGTCGGTGAGGTGCGCGGCCCCCCGGACCCGGTCGAGGAGCGCCGAGACCGCCGCCGCCGCCCCCGGGAGGGCCGGTCGCCCGTTCAGTCGGAACTCGTCGCGGTCGAGCCCCGGCCGGAACTCGACCCGGGTCCGTGTGCGCAGGCGCTCGAGCGTGACGGAGAGCGAGGAGTTGTA
>JAKAOB010000017.1 GCA_021812305.1 Thermoplasmata archaeon | reverse complement strand
CGAGGTCCGGTCCGTCGTCGAGGAGGCGAAGGGCCGCCTGGCCCCGGTCCGCGTCCACGGCGGCCGACGCACCGTCCGTGAGGTCCCGGCGCTGGGGCCGGACTTCACCGCTCGGCTTTTGACGTCCCTCGGTGACACGGTATCGATGTTCTCGAGCGCCTTCTTGATGACCTTCCTTCTGCTGCTCGCGGCCTCGCTCGTCGTCCTGGTCGCGATCGCATGAGGGACCGCTCATGAGCACGGACGACCCCGCGACCGATCCCCCGACGAGCGAGCTCGGGGATCCCGAGGCCCTTCGGCTCCTCGCGACCCTCGTCGCGAGCGCGCCGACGAACCTCGAGGACCCGCCCCGGGGCCGGTACGAGAAGCCGAACTACCGGCGGACCGCCGACCTCCTCGTCCGGGCCGCGCGGGGCTACGGCCTCGCGACGCGCGTCTTCGACCCGCTGGTGGAGGGCCGAGAGGTCGGGGCGCTGCACGGCGTCCCCCGGCCGAACGTGATCGTCGACCTCGACGTCGGCGCGCGGGAGACGGTCCTGATCCTCGCCCACTACGATGTCGTCCCCGTGCCGGAGGATGAGAAGCCCCGATGGCACTCGCCGCCCCACGCGCTGACCCGCCGCGCCGACGGCCGCCTCTACGCCCGCGGGGCCAACGATGACCTGGGCAGCGGGGTCGTCGCCTCCCTGATGGCGCTCAAGCGGCTGGCCGCGGACCCCCGGCCGTCGCCGCGGAACGTCCGCCTCCTCCTCTGCTGCGACGAGGAGACGGGCGGCGAAGGCGGGGTCGAGCAGCTCAAGGCGCACGACGACCGCCTCCCTCCCGGCGACCCCGCGCGCTTCCTCGTGGGCGAGGTCGCGCTGATCCCCGACGGGAGCCCCCACGCCACCGCCGGTTCCTGCGGGGTGGCGTTCCTGGACGGCACGTTCGACGGGCCGGTGGCGCTGCCCGCGGTCCTTTCCTATGGGGAGCGGCTGATCGCCCTGCACGAGACCGCCAAGGTCTGGCGCTCGACGTTCGCCTCGCCGGATTGGCCGGATCACGGCGCGCCGGAGCCGGTGATCACCGGGCGGGCGACGCTCACCGGGTTCTCGCTGGGCCCGGCGCCGGGGGCCGCGCCGGCCGTGGGACCGGCCCGCCTCGTCGCGGCCCGCGCCGAGACCGATGCCGCGAACCAGATCGCCGAGGCCGTGACGGTCGTGTTCGACGGCCCGGCCGCGGCCGTCTCGGCCGCCCGCGCGGCCCTCGCCGAGGAGATCCGCGCGCCGTTCCGTCTCGCCCCACCGGTGGCGACGGCGCTGACGGTCCCGGACGGCAGCCTCGCGCTCCAGGTGATCGGGCGGAGCGCGCACGGCGGCTACCCCCACCGCGGCCACAACCCCGTCCCCGAGACGCTCCGGCTCCTCGAGCGCCTGATCGCCCGGGGCCTCGTCCAAGCCCAGGTCCGCGCCCCCGCGGCGTTCGCGGTCGACCTCCGCTTGGTGCCGGAGATGACGCTCGACCAGGGCCGGGAGCCGGTGCTGGCCGAGGTGCGCGCCTGGATCGCCGCGGAGCACCTCCCCGCGAAGATCGACGCCCCGCCGCCGCGGTGCCGCCGCGGCTACGCCCTGCCCGAGGGTCATCCGGCCATCGCACGGCTCGACCGGCTGCTCCACGAGGTGCTCGGCGAGGGCGGCGTCTTCGGCGAGTACGGCGGCACGGACGCGAGCTCGCTCGCCACGCTCACGACGCCGGGCGGCGCGCCGCTGCCCGCGCTCGTCTTCGGGAGCATGGACCGGGCGGCGCACATCCACGAGGCCGAGGAGAGCGTCGACCCCCGGCTCCTCGCCGGGATCGCCGAGACCATCTACCGGTTCGTCCGGGATCCGTAGGGGCGGGCCGCGCGTGCTGAGCCCGCACCTTCAGGCCCCGGCGGCGGTCCTCTGGGTCCTGCTCCCCGCCTACATCGCGAACGCGACCGCGGTCCTTCCGCGCGGCCGCGGTCCGCCGATGGACTTCGGCCGCCTCTGGCCGGGCGACGGACGGCGCCTGCTCGGCCCGTCGAAGACGTGGAGCGGCTTTTGGTTCGGCACGCTGTTCGCCGTCCCGTTCGGCCTGCTCGAGACCGGGCTCGTCCTCATCGCGCCGCCCGACCTGAAGGTCGTCCCGGCGTTCGCGGCCTCGGTCCTGGGCGCCGTCCCCGTGGTCCTCCTGCTGAGCGGGGGGGCGCTGACGGGCGACGCGATCGGTTCGTTCTTCAAGCGGCGCCTCGGCCGCCCGAGCGGAGCGCGCACCCTGCTCCTCGACCAGCTGCCGTTCGTCCTGGTCCCGGTCCTGCTCGGGCTCGCCCTGTTCCCGTCGGTCTTCGTGCCGACGTTCGTGAGCCTCGAAGGCATCATATGGCTCGTCCTGTTCACGCTCGGGCTGCACGCGCTGTTCAACTACATCGGCTACCTGACCGGCGCGAAGAAGGTCCCCTGGTAGGAGGTCGACCGCGCTGACCGATTCCGCCGGGCACGACGCGCTCGTGCGGATGCTCACGTCGAGCGGCGCGGTCCGCTTCGGCACGTTCACGCTCGCCTCGGGCCAGCGCTCCGACGTCTACGTGGACATCAAGCGCGCGTGGACCGATCCCGGCCGCCTCGCGCTGATCGCCCACGAGCTCGCCGCGCGCGTCCGGTCGGAAGACCGCCTCGCCGGCATGGAGCTTGGCGCGGTGCCGCTCGTCGTCGCGACGGCCCTGGCGACCGGCACGCCCTACGCCGTCGTGCGCAAGCAGGCGAAGGCGCACGGGACCGCCCAGCGGATCGAGGGGGAGGTCCCCGCGGGCGCGCGCGTCCTCGTCATCGAGGACGTGAGCACGACGGGCGGCTCCTCCGTCGAGACCGTCGAGGTCCTGCGCTCCGCGGGAGGGATCGTCGACCGGGTCCTGGTCGTCGTCGACCGGGAGTCGGGCGCCCGCGAGCGCCTCGCGTCGATCGGCGTCGCGCTCGACGCGCTCGCGACCCTGTCGGAGCTGCGCGGGGCCCCTCCGTGAGCGGGCTCGTCCGCCCAGACGCGACGGTCCTCGTCCGCGACCCCGGCGAGGCCGGGACCGTCTACGGCCGCGGCTACTTCGGGACCACCGGGCCGGACGGGCTCGCCCTCGACCGCTTCGAGGCGGTGTACCTGGCCGAGATGGCCCGGCTCGAGGTCGGGGACGCCGCCGGTCGCCCCGTCGCCTGGCCCGAGCTGTTCCGGCGGGCGGGGCGCACCGACCCCGGCTTCGGCGTGCGCTACCTCGTCTACCGGGACCTGCGCCAGCGCGGCTACGTCGTCCGGGCGAGCCCGCCCCCCGCGTCGTTCGCCGTCCTGCCCCGCGGCGGTGTGCTGCACAAGACGCCGGCGCGCTTCTGGGTCGAACCGTTCAGCGAGCGCGCCCCGTTCGATCTCGCGCGCATCTTCGACCTCGCCGAGCGGGCGCAGAGCGCGAAGAAGGCGCTCTTGCTGGGCGTCGTGGACGAGGAGTCCGACCTCACCTACTACCGCGTGCGGCGGCCGCATCCGTCCGGCGCGCTCGCGGCCCCGTCCCTCCCCGCGCCCGTCGACGGCCTGCTCACGGAGGACCGCGTCGTGGTCTTCGACCCGGCGGCGACGGAGGCGTTGGGACGCGGCCTCGCCTTCGGCAGCCGGATCGGCGACCGGCTCGAGCTGAGCCTGCTCGAGGCCGGCTACCTGATCGGCCGGGGCCAGATCGTCCTGCGGGACGCGCGCAGCCGCCGCGCGGTCCCGGCCGAGCGCTTCGAGCGCCGCGCCCGCCGGCTCGACCCGCACTACGCCGAGCGCCTCGCCACCTACCGCGTCCTGCGCGAACGGGCCCTCGTGGTGAAGACCGGGTTCAAGTACGGGGCCCACTTCCGCGCCTACCCGCGCAGTCCCGAGAGCGCCCACGCGCGCTACCTGGTCCAGGCGGTCCCCGACGGCCACACCGGCGCCTGGCCGGAGGTCGCGGGCGCCGTGCGGGTCGCCCAGGGCGTGCGCAAGGAGTACCTCCTCGCGTCGGTGGCGCCGGACGGGACCGTCCGGTTCCTGTCGCTCGAGCGGATCCGGCCCTGAAGCGCTAGACGTGGCCCGCGGTGACCAAGAGGTCCGTGAGGATCCCGAGGGCGAACCCGGCGAAGATCCCCCACATCCGGGTCCCCGGCCGTCCCCCCCGCGCGGCGGCCGTCGTGAGCTCGAGGACGACGTAGAGGATCGCGCCGGCGGCGACGGCCAGGAACGTCGTCGACAGCGCCGGCACGTCCGCGATCGACCCGACGACCGTGCCGAGGAACGTCGGGCCCCCCGCGACGAGGCCGAGCGCGATCAGGCGGCCCCAGGACGGGACGAACCCGCTCGCGAGCGCGGGGCCGACGACCCCGAACCCCTCGGTCGAGTTGTGGAGCGCGAACCCGACGAACAGCACCGTCGCGAACGTGAGCCCCCCCGAGACGTACGCCGCGCCGATGGCGAGTCCCTCGGCGAAGTTGTGGAGCCCGATGCCGGTCGCGATGAGGTCCATCGCCCGCTTCGGCGGGAGCGGCGCGGGCGCGGCCTCCTCCGACACCGGGACCGACGGGTCGGGGCGGGGGGCGTTGCGGGCCCGGTAGAGCCGCTCGAACAGCGTGAGTCCGCCGAAGGCCAAAAGGAAGCCGCCGAGGACGAGGAGGACCTGGCCCGCCGTGCCGGCCAGGTCCCCGGCGTAGGCGGCGGAGCTCACCGGCGCCAACGCCTGGGTCGTGACGTCCCAGAACAGGAAGAGGAGGATGCCCGCGGTGAGCGAGCCCAAGAAGGTGCGCGCGCGGCGCGGCACCTCGCGCATCCGGGCCGTGGGCAGGCTGAGGAAGATGGTGAGCCCGGCGAACAGGCCCAGGCCGAGGACCGTAACGGTCAGCATCGCCCGGCCGCCGAGCGGGGGGCGCTATTAAAGCGCTGGCCGGGAGCCCCGCTCCCCCCCTCGAAACTCCCTCGGCCGTGGCCGGCTCGGCGCCGGGCCGGGGCGCCGGGCCCGGCGTTCCCGGCGTCGAGCGAAGTGGGCGCCGCGCCGGGGGGGACGCCGCGGTCCCGGGTCGCCGCGCGTTCGGCCCCGATCCTTTGCCGGCTCCCGAGCGAGATCGCACGGCCCGGAGCGCGGCCGGCTACCCCGGCGGCCGCTCCCACCGTTCGACCGCGGCGACGAAGGCGCGCATCCGTTCCGGGTCCTTGCGGCCCGGCGCGGTCTCGACCCCCGCCGATACGTCCACGCCCCAGGGGTGGACCGTCGTGAGGGCCTCGGCGACGTTGTCCGCGGTCAGCCCGCCGGCCAGGACCAGTTTGCGGCCGGGGTTCAGGTCGACGAGCCGCGCACAGATCTCCCACTCCGGACGATCCGGGCTGCCCGCGGCGATCGGACGGCCCACGGCATCGAGGTGCAGGCGCGGGTAATCCTCGGCCGGCGGGACCTTCGGCTCGGAGCCTCCCGACCCCGCCGGCGGGATGGGGAGCGACGGAACGAGATGGTGGATCTCGAGGAACTCGAGTCCCTCGGGGACGGTGCCGTAGACCTGGATGCGATCGATCCCGGCCTCGTCGAAGAGCCGGTGGATGAGCTCCGCGGTCGGGTCGGCGACCACCGCCCAGGCCTCGGCGCCCCGCGGCACGGCCTCGACGAGCGCCGCCAGTGCGTCGACGGCGACGCTTCTCGGAGAGCCCTCGACCCCGACCACGAAACCGGCGGCGCCCCCTTCCGGCACGAGCGCGACGGACGCCGCTTCGGTCAGGCCGCAGAACTTCACGAACGTCCTCACGCGTCCACCTCCACGCCGCGGACCTTCCCGGGGGACTCGGACCGGTGGCGCCCGGAGCCGGGCGGGGTCGGGAGGCGCGACCCCTCGACCGAAGGATCGGCTCGGTGGGCGGGGGAGCGGGGGAGTGGGGGGTCGTTCACGGCGCGGCGAATCCGGCCCGGGTCCATTAGCTCTCCCGCCGGCGGGAGGGCTCGGGCGGCGGCCGGTCGGCGCGCCGGGGACGGTCCTCCCGGGCTCTGCTCGACGAGCACCCGGTGAATGGACCGAAGCGCCGCCGGACCGCTCCCGTTCCGTACGGCGACCGCGAGCGAGCGCGGGGTGGCGCTCAGCCCCTCGGCCCGGCGCAGCAGCGGGACCGGAAGCCGTTCGACGTCGGAGAGGATGCCGTGCCCGATCGCGGTGATGAGGTCCACGTCCTCCACGGGCTCGACGGTCGCCCGGTCCTCGGCCGCGAACTCCTCGAGCCGCCGGCGCACCTCCGCGGACCGGGACGGCTCGACCACGACGGAGAGGACGCCGGAGGAGGTGAACAGCGCCACGAGGTTGATGCCGGACTCGAGGAGGGAGCGCGAGACCTCGGCGATGACCCCCGGTCGTCCCCGGCCGCCCGGTACGCGCAGCCGAAGGAGCGCGAGCGGCGCGAGGAGGCTCAGGGCCCGAAGACGACGGCCTCCGGGACCGGGCCCGATGACCGTGCGCACGGACGGTCGGAGCAGGGAACGGACGTGGAGCTCGAAGCCGCTGCGGCGGGCCGGCTCGATGCTCAGCGGGTGGAGGACCGTGGCGCCGAACTGCGCGAGCTCCTCGGCCTCCTCGTACGTGAGCCGGGGGATGCGGCGGGCGCGCGGGACCGCCTGCGGGTCGGCGGTGAGCACGGCGACCCGACCCTTGAGGAGTTCGACGCGCGAGGCCCCGAGGATCGCGCCGAGCGCGCTCGCCGTGTAGTCCGACCCCCCGCGTCCCAGGGTCGCGACCCGGCCTTCGAGGCTGCGGCCGATGAACCCGGTGACGATCGGGACCCGGCCGCCGCGGAGCACGCGGTCCAGCCCCGAGCGGACCGGTCGCCGGGAGGCGGAGAGGAGGATGCGGGACGCGCCGTAGGCATTGTCGGTGAGCAGGCCCAGGTGGTCGGCCTCCACCGCGACGGACGGTATCCCGGCCTCGGTGAGGAGCGCCGACAGCCAGTGCGCCGACAGACGCTCGCCCTGGCTCAGGAGCCGGTCCGCGACCGCCGGGTCGGCGGCGCGGCCCCGCTCGAGCGCCCCGAGCAGGCGGCGCAACCGGCGGAGGACCGCCCGCCCGGCCGGCGGCAGGGTCGGATGCTCGTGCCGTAGCTCCGTGAGGAGCCGACGGTGGCCGCGGCGGTCCCGCGGCCGGTCGATCGCCGCGCGCAGGCGATCGGTGACGCCCGGACGGGCGGAGGCGACCACGACCACCCGACCGCCGCGGGCGCGTTCCGCGCGGAGGCGGGCCACGACCCGCGCCGGGTCGGCGAGCGTGCTTCCGCCGAACTTGAGGACGACCGGACGTCGGACGGATCGGGTCATGTCGCCCGCCCCCGCTTCGGGAGCGCGCCGGTCCGCTCCGCCAGCTCCGCGTTGAGCACGGAGCCGCCGGCGCCTCCGCGGACGGCGTTGTGGGAGAGGACGAAGAACCGGAGGAACGGCGCCTCGAAGCGGACCCGGCCGACCACGGCGGCCATTCCCCGCGCCCGGGCCGGCGCGCCGGCCCAGCGGTCCTTCAGCGGCTGCGGGCGATCCGGCGCGGTCCGCAGTTCGATCGGAGGATGCGGGGCGGTGGGAAGATCGAGAGCGCGCAGCGGGTCGAACCGCTTCCAGGCGTCCCGGAGCTTTCGCTCGGGCGGCGCGCGCGTCGCTTCGAGGGTGACGGACTCGAGATGGCCTTCCCGGACCCCGACGCGGGCGCACTGCGGCACGAGCCGGACGTCGGCCGGCCGAACCCGCCCTGCGTCGATCGTTCCGAGAAGGTAGCCGGTCTCCCGAGCCAGCTTCTCCTCCTCGGCCGCGATGTACGGCAGGACATTGTCGGTGATCGCGAGCGAGGGGACCCCCGGAAAGCCGGCGCCCGAGAGCGCCTGGTAGGTGGAGACGACGACCGTCCGGGGCCGGAGGATCTCAAGGATCGGCGCGAGGGCGAGCGCGAGCCCGGTCGCACTGCAGTTCGGGTTCGTCACGATCGGCGCCGTGCCCCGCGCCCGCCGCGTCGCGACGGCCAGGTGGGGCGCGTTGACCTCGGGGACCAGGAGCGGCACGCCAGGGTCGAGGCGGTGATCGGAAGCGTTCGAGAACACCGCGATCCCTTTCCGGGCGAGCGCGGTCTCGAACGGACCGGCGACGCCCGGGGGGAGCGCGCTGAAGGCGAGCTCGGTCGAGGCGGCCGCCAGCGCTGCGGGGCCGCGTCGGCGCAGCCGGACCCCGGCGAGCGACGGCGGAACGGGCTCGGAAAGGAGCCAGACGTCCTCGAGCCGGCGTCCCTCGGAGCGTTCGCTCGAGACGAGTTCGGCGGGGTCGAACCAGGGATGGTCGGCGAGCAGGCGGGCGAAGTGCTGGCCGATGTACCCTCCCGCGCCGAGGATCGCGCAGCGGCGACGCTCCGCGGTCATGCGAGGTAGCCCCCCCGCAGGGCCAGGTCGGTCAGCGCGAGGGCCACGACGGCCTCGGCGACGGGCACGGCCCGCGGAACGATGCACGGGTCGTGGCGACCGGTGACCACGAGGCGGGCCGGCGCGTGCGTGCGCAGGTCGACGCTCTCCTGCGGTCGCGCGATCGAGCTCGTCGGCTTGACGGCGATCCGCGCGACGATCGGCGTCCCGACCGCGAGTCCCCCCAGGATCCCGCCGGCCCGGTTGGTCCGGGTCGAAAGGTGGTCCCCGTCCCAGAAGAACGCATCGTTCTGGTCGGAGCCGCAGCCCCGCGCTCCGGTGAATCCGGCCCCGAACTCGACCCCCTTGACCGCCGGGATGGCGAACGCCAGGTGGGCGATGGCGCTCTCGATCGAGTCGAAGAACGGTTCGCCGAGCCCGACCGGAACCCCGGTCGCCCGCGTCTCGATCACGCCGCCGAGGCTGTCGCCGTCCCGGCGGGCGTCCTCGATGGCCGCTTCCATCCGGGCCGCCGCGTCCGGATCCGGGCAGCCCACCTCGTTCGAGCGGGCCCGCTCGCGCAGGTCGGAGAGGGGCGCCTGCTCCGGGACCGTGGCGTCGATCGGGCCGATCGACCGCGGGAACGCGAGGAGATCGAACGGCCGGTCCCGCCAGAGCGCCCGCGCGATCGACCCGGCGATGACGAGCCCCACGGTCATGCGTCCGGAGAAGATGCCGCCGCCCGAGAGGTCGGCGTCGGGACCGAAGCGCACGCGCGCCGGGTAGTCGGCGTGCCCCGGCCGCGGAATGTCGTGGATCCGGTCGTAGGGCCCGCGCTGAACGTCCTCGTTCGCGACGTGCGCGCGGATCGGGCCGCCATCGCTGCGGCCGTTGACGACCCCCGAGTCGATCACGAGCCGGTCCTCCTCCCGACGTCGGGTCGCCAGGCGCCGCCCGACCGGCCGCCGGCGGTCGAGCTCGGCCTGGACGGTCGCCGGGTTTATCGCGACTCCGGCGGGGACCCCCTCCACCGTCACACCGACCTCGGGACCGTGGCTCGTCCCGAAGATCGTGAGACGGAGCCGCTCTCCCCAGTGCATCATCGCGAAACCTCCCCGTCCCGGCGGAGCGCGCCGAACGTCGTCCAGAATTCGGGGAAGGACTTCTCGACAGCGACCGCGTCCCCCAGCACGGAGGGCGACCGCGCCGCGAGCGCGCCCACGGCCGCGCTCATCACCATCCGATGATCGGTGAGATCGGAAAGGACCAGTCGCCGCGCGGGTCGCCGGCCGCGGATCGCCAGCCCCGTGCGGTGGACACGGACCGTTCCGCCCAGCGCCCGGACCAGTCGGACCGTGCCCGCGCGCCGGTCCGACTCCTTGTGCACGACCTGCGCCGCACCGAGGAGGCGGGAAGTACCCGGGGTGACGGCCGCGACCGCACCCAGCAGCGGATAGAGGTCCGGTGCGCCGGTGAGGTCGACCGAAAAGGCCGAAAGCCGCCGGGCCCGCACCCGGACGGCCGTCCCCTCCCGGGTCACCCGGGCGCCGGCCCGGCGCAGGACCGGAAGGATCGCCCGATCCGCCTGCGGCCACCGGGCCGGAACATCCTGGACCCTCACGTCGCCGCCCGAGACCGCCGCGCCGGCCCAGAGGTAGGCGGCCGATGAGGCATCCCCCGGGACCCGGAAGCGGGAACCGCGGTAGCGCTGCGGTCCCGGCACGCGCACGACGGGGCCCCGGCGGTGGACGCGTACGCCGTACGCGCGCAGGGTCGCGACCGTGGCCGCCACGTAGGGGCGCGAGACCTCCGGGGCCGTGAGCCGGATCCGCGACGCTCCGGCCAGGGACGGGAGGACGAGCAGGAGCGCCGAGAGGAACTGGCTGCTCTGCGAGGGGTCGAGCGCAAGGGACGAGGGTCGGATCGGACCGGAGACGGAGAACAGTCGATGACCCCGGACCGCGCGTCGGTCGACGGTCGCGCCCGCCGACTCGAGGGCGTCGAGGAGCGGTCCCATCGGGCGGCGAGCGAGCCCGGGGGCGCCGTCGAACTCGACGGTCCGGGACTGGGCGGCCGCGAGCGCCGTCAGGAACCGCAGCGTCGTGCCGGACTCGCCGCAGGAGACCCGGACGCGCCGGGCATCGTGCGTTCGGCCACGGTGGACGACCCAACCGGCCGGAGCGATGGTGACCTGTGCCCCGAGCCTCCGGAGCCCCTCGGCCGTCCGCCGGGTGTCCAGGGCGTCGAGCGGCCGCTCGACACGGACCGGCCCCTCGGCGAGGAACGCGGCCACGAGCGCCCGGTGGGTGTAGCTCTTGGAGGGTGGGGCCGCTACGGTTCCGAGGAGTCGCCCGGGGGCCGCCGTGACGACGCTCACGGTCGTTCCCCTTCGCCGGTCGGAGCCACGAACGAGAGGATCCATCGCTCGGCCCGGCCGACCGGCAGCGCCGCATGCAGGCGCGCCAGCCGGTCCGACGGTCCGACGGCCGCGAGCGTCGGACCCATGCCGGAAACCCCGCACCCGAGCGCTCCCTGTCGCTCGAGTTCGCGGCGAAGGGGACGGTAGTCGAGGCCGACGATCCCCTCGACGAGCTCGGTGTTGCGCTCCATCGCCTTCAGGTAGTGCCCTGCCCGCGCGAGATCCGCCGCCGCCCGCCCTTCGCTGGCCCGGTGGGCGAAGGCGTCCGCCCATCGGGTCGAGGGCAGGTGGTGCTCGCGCGGCACGTAGAGGACCACCCCCCAGTCCGGTGGAAGGGAGTCGCGGCGGAGCACCCGACCACCCGAGGTGTCGGTCACCACCGCGCCACCGCCCACCGCGGCCAGCGCGTCGTCCAACGCCCCGGTGGCGCTGATCCCCGCCGTCCGCGCCACCTCGGCGGAGATTCGCGCCACGTCCACTTCCGGTGGGCGCTGGCCGGCGGCCCGGGCCGTCGCGCTGATGATCGCCGCGCTCACGGCCGAGGAGCTCTTCAGCCCCCGCGCGGGCGGGATCTCGGACCGGACCGCGACCGTGACGTCCAGGTCCCGGTCCGGAGCGAAACGGCGCAGCGCCGCCCCGAGCGCTGCCCGGGCGAGCGGGGTGTCGCAGGCGGGGTCGAATTCGATACGGGCGGTCCCCCGGGCCGGCGTGAGTTCGACCGTCGCATCCACGGACAGCGACACGGCCGCGGCGCTCCCGACCCCGGTAAAGAGGGCGTTGACGAAGGAAATGGCGGCGGTGGTCCGAGCGGTCCCCCTCACCCGAACACCTCCGCGAGGGCGTGGGCGATCTCGGCCTCGGGGACGGGGACGTCCCACCACCGCTGGAAGCTTGCGGCGGCCTGATAGACGAGCGGACGGCGGCCGTCCTCGTACGTCGCCCCGGCGGCCCGGGCGCTCCGGGCCAGCCAGGGGTCGTCCGGTGCGTAGACGAGGTCGAGGACGTGGACCGTGGGGTCGAGCAGGGGCTCCCAGGGGATCGACATCGGAGCCTCCCCCGCCCGGCCGGACGGCGTGGCGTGAACGACCAGTCCGGATCGGTCGGACCCACCGACCGACGCCCCGAACGATCGGGCGAGCGTCTCGACCCGCTCCGGCCGCCGCCCGTAGAGCTGCGCCGGAACGCCGAGCTCGCGCGCCGCGGCGAGGGCCGCCCGGGCCGCGCCGCCGGTGCCGAGGATCGAGACCGAACGTCCGTCCCACGGCCCGGCGTCGCGCAGCTCCGTGAACCGGCGAAGGAGCGCCGCGAGGTCCGTGTTCGACGCCTCGACCCCGTCGGGCCCGAAGCTGAGGGTGTTCGCACTGCCGCACGCGTCCGCGTCCGGCGCGGACCGGTCCGCGAGGCGGAGGGCCGCCTCCTTCCACGGATGGGTCACGTTCACCCCACGGAAACCGCCCCGCGCCAGCTCCGGGAGCAGGGCGGCGAGCTCCGCCTCGTCGGCCACCTCGAGAGGGAAATAGAGCCCGTGTCGGTCGAGCGCCCGCATCCAGCGGTGGTGCAGCGCGGGGGAGCGGGTGAACCCGATCGGGCGGCCGACGACCGCGAAGAGCGCTCGGGGGGGGGCGGCCGAAAAGAAGGCGGCCAGTCGATCGCACGGGATCTGGCTCGCCTCGAGCGGGGGCGAGGTCCGGGCTTCGTCGGGAAGGGAGGCGAACACCGCGGGAAGCCCGAGGCGAGCCGCCCAGACCCGGAGGAGCCCGCCCGCGCCCCCCGTGGTGTGGACGATCGCACCGCTCCCGCCCGGGGACGGCAGGTACGGCAGCACGTCGCGGAGCAGCTGGGCGGCCGTGGCCGGTTCGACCAGCTTGATGAACGCCGCCCCGCCCCCGGCGCGCCCGAGCGTGCGTCGCAGCTCGGGACCGGGCAGCGTCTCGGTCAGGTGGCGGGAGAGCAAAAGACGCCCGCGCAGCGCCGCCGCCTCGTCGCCCGTCGGCCGGCCGTCCCGGGCGAGCTCGAAGTCGACGAATCGGAACGGCAGCGCCGCAAACGCGACGAGGCAGGGGTGTCGCTCCTCGGACCGATCGGGCCCCTCGCCCCCCTCGGCGCGGGACCGGAGGGTCGCGATCGCCGGGAGCGGAAGGGGGAACAGTTCGCCGGCCCGGCGCCGCTCTGCGTCGTCCCAACGGTCGAGGCGGATCTCGACGAGGTCCGCCCCGGCGCGGGCCGCGATGCCGGCCTCTTCCCGGGCGGCCGCCACGGTCCGGGCCGGGAGCGTGGCGATGACCAGCGGGCGCACCGGACTCATCGCTCGTCGATCGCCTCCGGGACGGAGTGGCCGAGATGCCGCGCGGGGGCGAAGGCCGCTCCGTAGACCATCGTGCCCGGGGTCAGGGCCGTGGTCGCCGTGCGCCGGCCCTCGGAGGAGAGGCGAACCGTCTCGGCCTCCTGCAGGAACAGCGTGTACGTCCGACCTCCGCGCTCCGCCTCGACCAACACGAGCGGTCGCCGCTCGATCTTCAGCCGGCCGACGTGCGCGGCCCGCATCGCGGTCCCCCCCGGGCGGGCGACGAGCACGGCGTCCGCGGCGGCGAGCTCGGAGAGGTACCGCGTGGTCCCGTCCGCGAGCAGGACGTAGGAATGGGCCGCGCCCGCGTTCACTCGGAACGGGCGCGGCCGGGTGAACCGCGAACCCTCGGCCTCGCTCGGGACATGGAAGAGGAATCCGGCGGCGCTGCCCACGAGCAGACCCTCCTCGGGGGCCAGCAGCGACGTGGTGTCCACGATCACCCGGTCGCCGAGCCCCGCGGGGACGATGCGTCGCAGCCGGACGAGCTCCCAGGGCACGTGGGCCGTGACGGTGGGTTCGAGAACCCCCGCGAGCGCGTCCAGCCCGGCGGGGTCGGCGATCTCGATCACGACCCGATCGGCCCCCGCCTCGAGGGCGCCGAGGGCCCCGGGGACGTCCCGGGGTCGGTCGGTCACGATCCAGAGCCGGAAGCGTCCCGCGCGGTGGGCCACGGCGTTCTCCGTGGGGATCGAGCGGTCGCCTTCCCAACGGATCGCCACGGTCTCCCCCGCGCGCGCCGAGGCGACGGCCGTCGCGAGGCCCTCGGGGTCCCCGACCCGTACGATCGCCACCCGAGGCGGATCGCCCGGTTCGGCGGCGATCGCGCTCCCGTCGAAGAGGAGGACCTCTTCGTTCGCGTCCTCGGTGACGGCCTCTCCCGGCGGGAGAGCGAAACGTCGGAAGCCCCGCCGTCGTGCGAGCGCGAGCAGGGCCGCGCGACCCTCCCGTTCCGTCGCGGTCGGAGCCACGACGACCCGGTCGTCCATCGGCCGCCCCTAGGCTCCGCCGTGGAGGACCGCGGCGACCCGGCGTGCCAGCGGGCCGACCGGGCGTCGCTGGAACAGGTTGCGCCCGATGCAGATGCCGGCGCCGCCCGAGGCCATGGAGTCCCCGACCAGGTGGAGGAACGCATCCTCGGAGTCGAGGCGAACCCCGCCCCCGATCAGCACGGGAACGGGCGTGGTGCGCACGAGCGCCCGGAACGCTTCCGGTGAACCCGGGTAGCTGGTCTTGACGATGTCGGCGCCGAGGTCGGCCACCGCTCTCGCGGCATGCTGGACCTCCGCCGCGCTGGCCCCGCCCGCCTTCTTGACGTACGCCATGCACATCAGCGGAAGCCCGAGACGGCGGCACTGGTCGACCGCGGACCCGAGATCCGAGAGCATGGCCCCCTCCTCCGGGACGCCGAAGTTGACCTGGACCGAAAGGAGGTCGGCCCCGAGCGCCACCGCCTCCTCCGCGCTACCGACGAGGACCTTACGGTCCGGGCTCGGACCGAGCGAGGTGGACGCCGAGACGTGGACCCCGAGGAGCGCCCGGGCCCCGAGCACCGGGACGACGTCCCGGACCGCGCCCTTCGTGACCACGAACAGGTCGACCCCGGCGGCCTCGAGGTCCCGGACCAGCGGGGCCGCCGCCTCGAGCCCGTCGATCGGCCCCATCGACACCGAGTGGTCGAGCGGGACCGCGAACAGGCGACGGCCTTCCCCGGGGAAGATCCTTCGAAGCCGCAGTTGGGATCCGTACATTCTGACTTCACCTGATCACGGGATGGGGGCACCGGCTCCCGCGGGAGGGGGGGCGCGACGGTGCGTCCGGCCCGTCGCGGTCAGCCGGCGCCGCCCGCGGCGCTCTCCCGCCCCTCCCGTCGTGCGGTCACGGTCGAGGTCCTCTCACGCCGGCGCCGCGGCGAGCGCGCCGTCCACGAGCAGCCGGTGGAGGGCGAAGCCGCGGAGCATCGCATCCCACATCTCCTTGCGGATCTCGGGGGAGGTGGCGAAATCGGCGACCATCTGGCCGACGAACTGGCTGTGCTCCTCGTCGGCGGTCACGTGGAGGCGGTAGTAGTCGAGGTGGTCTTCGTCGACCCCGTAGTGCTTCTTGAACGCCGGGTACAGCCGGGCGCACAGCTCGACGTTGGGCGGCTCGGACGATCCCGCGGCCGAGACGTAGAACGGGACCTCGCGGTTGAGGTAGAGGAAGTCGTCGATCGCGACGAGGGTGCTCGGGAGGAGCGCGGCGCCGGTGATCTTCTCGCGGGCGAAGCCGAGGCCTTCGCAGAACTTGAGCCAGAGCTCCGGGTGCCCCGGGGCCTTTCCCTTCGGGTCCCCCGCCTCCTCGACGAGCTGGTCGAGGATCATCCGCCGGTACGGGTCGAACCGGGTCTCCCACGAGCAGCGGGAGAACCGCTCGGCCATCGCGAGCGGGACGCAGGCGAGCCACGGGTAGAACTGGGAGGTCCAGGTGAAGAGCGTCGGGCGGGGGGTCTCGCCCTTCTCCACCTGACGGAAGAACGGGTGGGTCTTGAACGGGTGGTTCGACATCTTGAACTTCACCAGCTCGCGACGGAACGCTTCGCCCTCGAACCGGACCCACGGTGGCTCGGCCATCCCCGTTGGAACCGGGGGGACGGTATTTGGGGCGCGAGGTTTCCCCGTGAACCTCGCGGGTTATCGGGGCGGCGGCCCCGTTGGCCCCGATGACCGGCGACGGCGCTCCCGTCGCCCTGGTCCCGCCGTTCGGTCCGCTCCAGGGGATCCGGGTGATCGACTGCGGGCGGTTCGTTGCGGGGCCGTGGGCGTCCACGTACCTCGGCGAGTTCGGCGCGGAGGTCGTTCATGTCGAGGGCCCTCCGTTCGCGCCGCCGTACTCGGACCCGACCCGCAGCCTCTTCCCGGTCCTCCCCGAGGGCGCGGCCCCGGGCGACGGTGTCTCCGAGTCGTGGGTCCAGTACTCCCGCAACAAGCTCTCCCTCGGGGTCGACCTGCGCCAACGCGAGGGGCGGTCGATCCTCCTCGATCTTGCGCGGAGGTCCGAGGTCTTCATCGAGTCGTCCCGCCCCGGGACGTTCGACCGCCTCGACCTCGGCGACGCCGTCCTGTGGGAGGCCAACCCGCGCCTCACGATCGTCCACGTCTCCGGCTACGGTCAGACCGGCCGGCCCGAGCGGGTGGCGGCCCCCTCCTTCGACCTCATCGGGCAGGCGTTCAGCGGCTACCTTTCCCTCCAGGGCAATCCGGAGCCCGACCCACCGATGCGGGCCGGCACCGCGCTCAACGACACCGTGACGGGGCTCGCGGCGGCCGCGGGGGCCCTGATGGGCCTCGTCCACGCCCAGCGGACCGGCCGCGGGCAGGCGGTCGATGTCGCCCAGTACGAGGTGTTCTTCACGCTCCTGGAGAACCTCGCGCTCGACTACTTCGTCCGGGGGGTCGCTCGGGGACGCCACGGGAGCGCGCACGCCCGCCTGCACCCGTACGACCTCCACCGGGCGCGGGACGGGTGGGTCGTCGTGGCCGCACCCACCCAAGAGGCCTGGGAGCGGCTCGGCGCGCTGCTCTCCGGGGTCGAGCCGGGGTGGACGGATCCGGGAACGCGCCGGGCCGAGCGGGCGCGCGTCGATGCCGCGATCGCGGCCTACTGCCGGGAGCGGAGCGTCGAGGAGCTCGAGCGGATCGGACGGGAGAACGACCTCGCGATCTCCCGGGTCTACGGCATCTCGGACATCGCCCGCGACCCCCATTACCGCGCGCGGGGGATGTTCGTCGAATGGGACGACCCGGTCGCCGGGCGCGTCAAGGGGGCGGGGGTCGCCCCGAAGTTCTCCCGGACCCCCGGCGGCGTCTGGCGGGGGGCGCCGTGGCTCGGCCAGGACAACCGTCGCCTCCTGATCGACCTGCTCGGGTACCCGCCGTCGCGCGTCGACGCGCTCGCCCGGGACGGGGTTATCGGCGAGCGCGCCCCGGCCCACCCGCCGTCGGGACCGGAACCGTACTTCCGGCGGGAGGGTCTGTGAGGCTGCCCTCCCTGCCCGGCGCCGACGACCCGGTCGTCACGGAGATCGTCGAGGCCGCCGCCCGTCTCGCGCTCGGCCGCCGCTCCGCCGAGCTCGATCTCGCGCCGGAGTTCCCCCGCTCCGAGTTCCGGGCGCTCGGCACGGCCGGTCTGCTCGGGCTCGCGACCGCGACGGAGCACGGCGGACGCGGGCTCCCGCTGCCCCGGGTGGCGACAGCGCTGTTCCACCTCGCCTACCTCGGCGGAACGACGTTCGCGAAGCTGTCGCTGCAGCCGGAGTTCTCCTCGGTCCTCGGCGACCACGGTTCGGGCCCGCTTTGCGACCGCTACTATCGCCCCCTCCTGAGGGGCGAATGTCTGGTGGGCAACCAGGTGACCGAACCCGGCGCCGGCGCCGACGCGGGCGGCCTGGCGCTCCGCGCGGAGCGGAGCGGCGACGAGTTCGTCCTGCGCGGCACGAAGAGCGAGGTGGCGTTCGCCCAGGACGCCGACGCCGCGATCGTCTACGCCCGAGAGCGCACGGGCTCGACGGACCTCGGGATCTCCGCCTTCCTCGTCCCGCAGCACCTCCCGGGGGTCACGCCGACGATCGTCCCGGATCTCGGCGAGCGATGGATGCGCCGCGGCACGGTCGTCTACGACGGCGTCCGCATCCCCCTCGACCACCGGATCGGGGAGGCCGGCGCGGCCTTCGGCTATCTGAAGCGGGAGCTCACCCGGGAGCGGGCGCTCCTCGCCGCGATCTACCTCGGCGTCGCCCGCGCCAGTTGGGAGGAAACGGTCCGCCACGTCGGCGAGCGCACGGCGTTCGGCCGCCCGCTGGCGGCCCAGCAGGCCGTCGCGTTCCCGCTCGTCGAGGACGGCGCCCGGCTGGACGCGGCCTGGATGTACGCGGAACGGACGATCGCGTCCATCGCCGAGGGCGCGCCCGCCGACGGGAGCGCGGCGCTGTCGAAGTGGATGGCCGTCGAGACCGCGCTCGGGGTCCTGGACCACGCGATCCAGTTCCACGGGGGCCGGGGGTACTCGAAGGCCCTTCCCCACGAGCAGCGCTGGCGCGATGTGCGCAGCGGCGCGATCGCCCACGGCCCGTCGGAGATCATGCACGTCGTCGCGGCCCGCGAACTCTGGCCGCGCCCGTGAACGTGCGGGAGCGGTCCGCCCGGGGCCACGCCCGCGACCGCTCGGACGGGCGGACGACCCCCTCCCCACTCCAGATCACCGAGAGGAGGCGGGCGGGGGTCCGGTCGAACGGGCCCACTGGTCCTCGGCGCGGGGGCGCGGCGTCGACGAACTTCGAGCGACCGGCGACCACCGCGACGGGCACGCGGCGTCGGTAGGCCGCGAGCGCCAGGGCGCGCGTCCCGACCTTGTGCACAACGCTGCGGTCGCGGTAGACGGTGTCCGCGCCGATGACGACCAGGTCGGCGTCGGCCACGGCCCCGTCGGCCGCGGCGTCCTCCACCACGTGGGCCCGGAGCCCGGCCCGCCGGAGGGCGGCGGCCTGGAGCGATCCCTCCCCCCCCGGCCGGCTGCGCAGCACGCGGACCTCCCGCGGTCGGCGTCCCGCGGAGAGGCCCGCCAGCAGGCGTCGGACCGTCTCGCTGCGGCTGATCGTGACGACCCGCTCCGTCGGCGGGAACTCCCGCGCCGCGATCGCCACGGCGCGGCCGGTCTCGGCCGCCAGCCGGCGGCGTTCGCCCCGCGCCCACCGCCGCAACGCCCGGGCGGTCCGTTGGTGCCGAGGCCCTCGGGCCCGGGCGGCCAGCTCCATCGACCAGCGGCGGAACGCCCCCATCGCGGGCTGGGCGCGAGCGACGGATCGCGCGAGCCGGAGCAGCTCCCGGCGGCCGTAGACGGCGGTGCGATCGGCGGTGAGCGCCGTCTCCAGGAGGCGGATCGTCGCCCGGGCGAGGGCGCCCGCTCCCCGCTGTCGGTCCCGTTGGATCCTAACGAGCGTTCGCGCCGCCCGGGCCCAGGCCGGGGACGGGCCCACGGCGCGACCGGGGCGGGCGGCCGGCACGGCGAGGTCATGCCGGCGGGAGGGAAGTCGATTGGGGTGGCGCCCGCCGGCGCCGCTCGCGTTCGGGCCCGGGACGCGGCGACCGGGTCGGCGGGTCGTGCGCGCGCCGTCGACCGGCCGATCGCGGGGCTCGTGTCCCCGAACCGTACCGACGATATGTAACGACCGTGTATGGGGGCTCGAAGTTCTTATCCTTCCGGCCGTGTGGCAGACGCGCAGGTGTACGTGTCCGGGCCCCGGTGCACTGCCGCAGCCGCTCCCGAGGGCGGCGCGCACCGGCCCCGACCACGCGCCGCGTTCAGCGCCCTCCTGGCGGGGGCGGCCGTTGCGCTCACCGTCACGCTCCTATTGGGCGGAGGGTTCGGGAGCGTGCACGGCTCGGTCACGGCCGCGCGCACGGAGGTCGGCGTCGTCGAGCCGGCGGCCGGCGCCCCCTCCACGACCCTGAGCACCGCGGGCTATCCGCTCGCGCTCAGCATCGCGGCGCAGCCGGGAGCGATCTGCGCGTCGACCAGCGTGGGCTGTCCCGCCGGGACGAGCCTCGCGCGCGTGGCGCTCTCCGCGAACCCGGCGGTGGGTCCGACGGCCGCGTGGCCGGCCGTGCAGATCGCGTTCGTCATCGAGACGACCTCCTACGACGGGGTCCTCGGGACCGACCGTTCCGACAGCCTCGACAAGTGCGCCGCGGTGAGCAGCTCCGCCCCCGCCTGCGAGGAGTCCAACGGGGTTCCGTTCTTCGTGGCGAACGCCCAGGAGATCGCCGATGCCATCCAGCAGGCGAACCCGCATTCCGCGGTCTCCTTCGCGCTCGTCGACTACTACGATGCGGCGGGGGAACCGTGGGACGACACGGACGGCCCGGAGTACAACGTCGATATCGGCACCTTCGTTCCGGCGCTGTCGTTCGGGAGCCTGGTCCAGTCGACGTTCCGCCAGAGCGTCATGGGCGGGACGTGGTACTCCTGGGACCAGGACCTCGACAACAACTTCCTCGACTCGTCGTCCATCACCGCCCTCTACGGGGCCATCATCGGGAGCGACCTCAACTGGACGAACAACGCCCACCACGTCATCGTCTGGATGGGCTCGTCCGCGCCGCGCGACCCGAACTATCCGGAGAACTACTGCGTGAGCCCGTCCCAGTGGAACGTGTGGGGGGCCCCGGCGAACTGCTTCAGCCAGACCTGCGAGCCGTCGTACGTCTTCGCGAACGGGGTGAGCCCGCAGTGCGAGGGCTGGGTCCATTCGCAGGACGGCAACGCGAACGATTCGATCGCCGCCCTCGCCCATACGGCCCCGGCGTGCGTCCACTCCATCGGGGGTACCTGCACCGTCGACACGATCGATCTGTGGACGACCACGACCGACCCCCTCTCGCCCGGCTGGCCCGCGGCGAGCTCCTTCGTGAAGCAGGGGGGCGGGCCGGGCGGCGCCCAGGTCCAGCGCAACGTCGCGAACGTCATCGCGGCGGGATGCGACATGGCCGCCGCGACCGGCGGCTCGTGGTCGGGGCCCGGCTTCGAGAGCTGCCCGAACGGCCAGAACGGCAATCTCCAGTACGTCAATTTCGGGAGCTCGATCTACGACCCGAACCTCAACAACCCGACGCTCTTCCAGGCGTTCCGTTCCATCAGCTTCGGGCCGGTCTTCCACACCGAGGTGGCCGCCGGGGCGGGCGTGCCGCTGTTCGAGTTCGTGGCCTACGGGTCGATCGCGGTGGCCCCCTCGCCGGAATGGACGGCCGTCTGCGCGACCCCGTACGGGTTCCTGCCGACCTGCCAGCGCGCGCCGACGATCCTCCACCAGAACGGACTCACCTACTACGGGTGGAACTTCAGCACCGACGCGGCGGACAACCAGTTCTACGTGGGCGACTCATGGTCCGTCGAGTTCTACGTCGTCGCGACCGGCCCGCCGTACGCGACGGTCCCCGTCGACGCGTGCACGACGCCGACCTGCATCGCCGTCGGGAGCGGAGGGTTGGACGGGCTCTTCACGCGCGCCACGTACCTGGCCCAGGGGAACAGTACCCTCGACGTCCAGTCGTTCCCCCCGGCGGTGGTGCGGGTCGAGCCGGGCGCCTCGCCGCTCCCGCCGGCGACGGTGCCGCCGTCGCCGCCGCCGATCCCGCCGGGGATCCCCGCTCCGGTCGTCGCCCCGGTACCGGTCGCCGCGCCGATCCCGCTCGCCTCGCCGGTCGGGATCGGTACGCTCTCGGTCCAGGCGGCCGCGGCCGGGTTCCTCGGCGCCGGCTTCATGCGGGTGACCGTCCGCAACCGCCCGATCGCGATGGCCGTCGCGGCGAAGTCGGGGCTGGCCTCCTCGCGCTTCGACAAAGTGTCGGAGACGCCCCCGGCCTTCAGCCGGATGGAGTAGGCGCCCGCTAGGGCGCCGGCCCCTTCCGCGCCGGCGGAACCCTTTCCCCCACCGACCGGTTCTCCGGACGGTGGCGGCGCAGGTCCCGGGCGAGCTCCTCGCCCCGGGGGGTCAGAAGGTAGACCTTGAGCCGGCGGGGCTGCCCGCGGACGTGGCGAACCTCCTCGGTGAGCACGCCCGCAGCGACCAACCGGCGCAGGACGTTCGTGAGGGCGTTCTGTCGCACTCCGAGCTCGGCGGACATCCCGAGCTGGCTGAAGGCGACGGGCGCGACCTCGTTCGGCCCGAGGACCCCCTGGCGGGCGAGGTGGAGGACGATCCGCTGGGAGAGACGGAGCGCTTCCCGGCTGACCGAGCCGGGGGCCGACGGCCCGACGAGGGGCTCCCGAGCGCCTCCGGCCGTGCTCCCGGACGGCGCGGACGCCGGCGCGCCCGCTGCCTCGGCCCCGAGAGGGGGAGCCTCGTCCGTCGGCCCCGCGGGGGTCCCCGCGCCGCTTCGGGTCGTGCTCCACGCTCCGGCCCCGCCGGTGACCGGGATCTCTGCCGAGGGGCCGGCCCCCGGGGACGGACCCGAGCGACCTAGAACGGGCGGCCCGGGCCGGTCGTCCTCGACCGGCGTAGACCCCCCTCGCCGACGCGCTCCCCACCGACCGATCACGACCCCCCCGGCGATCGCCCCGACGATCGCGCCGAGACCGAGACCGAGCAGCAGATCCGGGTCGAGGACGGCCGGTGTCTCCGGGGGCGCAGCCGCGCCGGCCGTCACGTTCACGAGGAGCGAGGCCACGGCCGAGTGGCCGGCGTCATCGGTGACGTTGATCGAGACCCGATAGCTTCCCGGGGTGACGAACGAGTAGGTGACGGTCGGGCCGGACCCCGAGCCGAGCGTCCCGAAGCTCCAGAGGAACGACGGATAGGTGCCGGTCCCCCCGGTGGCCACGGCGACGAAGGTCGACTCGAGCGGAGCCGGCCCGCTGCGGTTCGTGGCCTGGATGGTGACCGCGAGCGGCTGGGCCGTGATCGGCACCACGATCGACTGCTGGGCCGAGGCGTTCCCCTCGTAGACCGTGAGGACCACCGTGTACGACCCCGGGGCAAGGTATCGGTGCGACGGGGAGGCGTAGCCGGCGCCCGAGCCGTTCAGGTAGTGGCCATCCCCGAACGCCCAGTCGTACGCCGTGGGCGTCCCCGGGAGGACGGTCGTGGAGAAGGAGATCTGCAACGGGTCCGAGACCGAGGGGGTGTAGGAGATCGAGACCTGGAAGGCGGGCCGCGGCACGGCACGGGCCGGGCCGGCGATCCCCAGCACGGCGAGCGCCACGAGGGCCAGGAGCACCAGCGACCTCGCGGCCGGCGAGGCGTGCTGCTGGCGGCGGGGCCGGGACCGGGCCGCCCCCACGGTCGGCCGCGACCGCCGGGGCGGCTGATCAGCGCTGTACTTCCATTTCGCGGACGAGTTCCTCGCCTTCCCTCCGCAGTTGGCGGTCGCGGGTCCGCGCGAGGGACCAGCGGCCGACCAGGATTCCCACCCCTGCGGTCGCGGCAAGCAGAAGTCCGATGACGCCGACCGTCGGCAGCCCAAGGACCGACGACGGCAGGAACGGTGCGCCCGCCGATCGTACCGTGATCGGGGGGAGGATCGACGTGTTCACGTGGCCGGCCGCGTCCTCGACCCTCACCGTCGCGCTGTAGGTTCCCGCCTGGCCGTACACGTGCGAGACCGGGACGCCGGAGACCGAGGAGCCGACCGTCCCGTCGCCGAACGTCCAGCGGACGGAGTACGGCGGCGTGCCGCCGCTGACGGTCGCCTCGAACGAGGCGGCGAGCGGTGCACTTCCCCCCGCCGGGGTCGCCGAGGTCACGAGCAGGAGCGCCGGTCCCGACCGGACGAGCACCGTGGCCGTCGCTCCGGCCAGGACGGTGCCGTTCAGGGCGGCGAGGGTGGCCTGGATCGAGAAGTTGCCCCCGGCCAGATAGGGGTGCAGGAACCCCACGGGGTCCGTGCCGTTCCAGCCGGTCGGCCCCCGGACACAGGGCGACGCGTCGCCGAAGCAGACGGTCAGGTTGTAGGGTCCTCCCGGGCCGTGGGAGAAGGCGGTCACGCTGATGTTTCCCGGGGCGTTGAGCGTCGCCGGGGTCGCCGTGAGGGTGAGATTCGCCGGCCCGCCCCCCGCACCGGTCGTGATGCGGACCACGGTGCTCCCGTTCGCAACGCTGCCGCCCGAATCGTGGACCGTCGCCACCGCGGTGAACGTTCCCACCGACTGGTAGACGTGACGGACGATCGGTCCCGACCCGCTTCCTCCGTCGCCGAACTGCCAGGCGGTACTGTAGCCCGTGGACAGGTTGGCGCCGGAGACGTTGGCCCAGAACGTGACCGTGAGCGGCGCCGGCCCGGACGCGGGGGCCGCGGCGACGGCGACGGAGAGCTGGCCGCCCCCGCCCGTCACGGTGATCGTCGTGTTCGTCTCCGCGAACCCCGAGCCCGAGTCCGAGGCCTGGGTGAGGACGTCCCAGACCCCGGCGCTCTGGAACGTGTGGGAGACGTTGGCGGCCGTGACCTCACCGGCATCGCCGAACTGCCACTCGACCTCGTACGGGGGACAGCCGCCGGTCACCTGGCTCACGAAGTCGACCGTGAGGGGCACGGCCCCCGAGGTCGGCGTCGCGTTGACGGAGAGGGCGAGCGGGCCGCCGCACACGACGGGCCGGGGGGCTTCGGTCGCAAAGACCAGCCCACGGTGGGTCGGTCCGGCCGGGGCGGAGGAGGCCGCGCCCGCGGTGGCGATGCCGGAGGCGGTCAGGACCAGGAGCGCAAGCAGGATCGGCAGAAGAGGAGGTGGCCCGTCGGCCGCCCGCCGAGAGCGCATCGGCAGATGGAGGCCTCGGGAGTTGATAACCGCGGCCGGGGGCGGCGGATCGTAACGACCCTGCCCCCGGCAGGGAGGAAAGGGTTGGGTCTGGAGGAGAGCGCGGGGGTGGGACACCGCGCCCTCCTCGGTCATCCTGCCGGGCATCGCTTCTCGTGCAGCGTCTCCGGTTCCTCAGTTCCGCCCTCCGGCGCGGCGCAGGCGCCGGCGAAGTCGCAGACCGCCGAAGACCGCCCCGACGCCCAGGAGCCCGATCAGGGTAAGGAACAGTCCGATCGGGATCCCGGAAAGCCCGCTCGTCGGCGCTCCCAGGGCCCCGAAGGGAGAGGCTCCGCTACCGCCGTACGACTGAGTCGTGCTCGGGGTGGTGCCGGTCGAGTTGTCCGGAGTGTTGTCCGAGGTGCCCGTACCGGTCGAGTTGCCGTCGCCTCCGGCGGATCCCGTCCCGTTCGATCCATCCGCGCTGCTGTCGCTCGTGTCGTTGTCGGTCCCATTGTCCGGGCTACTGTCGGAGCTGTTGCCGGTCCCGTTGTCCAGGCTGCCCGAGCTGTTGTCCGGGCTGCTGTCGGAGCTGTTGCCGGTTCCGTTGTCCAGGCTGCCCGAGCTGTTGTCCGGGCTGCTGTCGGAGCTGTTGCCGGTTCCGTTGTCCAGGCTGCCCGAGCCGTTGTCCGGGCTGCTGTCGGAGCTGTTGCCGGTCCCG
>JAKAOB010000103.1 GCA_021812305.1 Thermoplasmata archaeon | reverse complement strand
GGGGTGCCGGGTTCCCGTCCCACGCGAAGGGCGCCAGAGACTTCGTCACGACGGCCCCCAGCTCGGCCAGGTCTCCGTACCCCGCGAGCTCCAGGCCGAATCCCGCCGTCCCGGCCGCGGTCATCATCAGGGGGAAGAAGCGCTCGCGCAGCACGGGTCTCCGTTTCCTTCGGGGCCTGCGCCGCCGCGCGGCGGGCATGGGCCAGCTGGTTCGGCAGGCCGTAGAGGTGGATGAAGCCGACCGCCAGCTCCTGCGGGAACCGGCTGCCCTTCCCGAAGGTCGAGAGCTCGGGGGCCAGGAGCGAGTACTCCGACGTCCGGCCGACGGCGCGGACGCTCCCCTGGTAGAGGCTCAGGGTGACGGAGCCGGTGACGACGGCCTGGGTCGACGCGACGAACGCGCTCAGGGCCTCGCGCAGGGGCGAGAACCAGAGGCCCTCGTAGACGAGGTCGGAGAAGCGGCGGTCGACGCCGGCCTTGAACTGGAGCAGGTCCCGGGGCAGGACGAGGCTCTCGAGCGCCCGGTGCGCTTCGAGCAGCGCGATCGCCCCGGGGCACTCGTACGTCTCCCGGGACTTGATCCCGACGACGCGGTCCTCGACGTGGTCGATCCGGCCGACCCCGTGGGCCCCGGCGCGGCGGTTCATCTCCCGGACCAGGTCGACCGGGTCGAGCGCGCGCCCGTCGAGGCGGACGGGGAGCCCCCGCTCGAGGTCGACGACGACCGTCTCCGCCTCCTTCGGCCACGTCGCGGGGTGGCCGGTCCAGTCGAAGACCTCCTCGGGGGCGGGCCGGTTCGGGTCCTCGAGGCGTCCGCCCTCGATGCTACGTCCCCAGAGGTTCTCGTCGACGGAGTAGGGCGAGTCGACAGTGGCGCGGATCTCGAGATGACGGTCGTGGGCGTAGCGGATCTCGTCGTCCCGGTTCATGTTCCACTCCCGGACCGGGGCGATGATCCGCAGCGACGGGGCCAGGGTGTGGATCGCCACGTCGAAGCGGACCTGGTCGTTGCCCTTGCCCGTGCAGCCGTGGGCGACCGCGTCGGCGCCGAGCTCGAGCGCGACGGCGGCGAGGGTCCGGGCGATGAGCGGGCGAGCGAGGGCCGTCGAGAGCGGGTAGACACCCTCGTAGAGGGCATTGGCCTGCAGCGCTGGCCAGAGGAACTCGCGGACGAACTCCGCCTTCGCGTCGACGAGCCGCGCGTCGCGCGCCCCGTTGCGCCGGGCGCGGTCGAGCGCCCCCGCGAGCTCGCCTTCCTGGCCGACATCGATGCTGAGGGCGGTCACGTCGGCGTCGTGGTGCTCGCCGATCCAGGGAATGGCGATCGACGTGTCGAGCCCGCCGGAGTAGGCGAGCACGACGTGGCCGCGCGCGGGCGGGTCGGACGTCATCGACGGACACCCCCCGGGAACACCGCGGTGGGACGGGCCGGGCGGGACCGGACGGCTTCGCGGGTGAGCCAGGTGCCGCGCGCCGGGGCCGGCGCGCCGTCGGCCAGGGCGTCCAGCGCCCCGATCCACGCCGACGCCGCCCCGTCGTCCAGGGCGACGAGGGTCGCCTCGAGCTTCGGGATCATGCCGTCGCGCGCGACGCCGTTCGCGATGAGCGCCCGGGCCTCCGCCGCCCCGAGGCGGGCGATCGGCTCGCCGCCGGTCCCGTGGACCGCGTCGACGTCGGTCACGAGGCGCAGCTCCGCCCCGAGCGCGGCGGCGATCGCCGCGGCGGCGAGGTCGGCGTTGACGTTGTAGACCGCTCCGCCCGCGTCGACGCCGAGCGGGGCGATGACGGGCGTGAGCCCGTCCAGCAGCAGCCCCTCGAGCAGCCGCGCGGCGACGTGGGTGGGGCGCCCGACCCACCCCAGGCTCCCGGGGGGATTTCCCGCCGGGCGGACCTTGAGGAGGCCCCCCGAGACCCCCGAGAGCCCGACGGCCGGAACCCCGGCGCCGAGGAGGGCGCGGACGAGCCGGGTGTTCACCCGGCCCGCCAGGACCTCGATCACGACCTCAAGCATCGCGGCGTCGGTGACGCGCTGGCCGTCGCGCCGCTGCGTGGGCAGTCCGAGCGCCCGGGCGCGCTCGGTGATCTCGTCGCCGCCTCCGTGGACGACCACGAGGCGTTCTCCGCGCCGGACCCAGCGGGCCAGCGCCCCGACGAGCCGGTCGAGCTCGGGACCGCCGACCAGCTCGCGACCGCCGATCTTGACGACCTTCGTGGGGACTCCGTTCATGCTCGTTCTCCGATCACGTGCGATAGGCGGCATTGATCTGGACGTAGGCGTAGGAGAGGTCGCAGCCCCAAGCCACCGCGGCGGCGCGTCCCTCGTTGAGCCGGATCTCGAGCGGGACCTCGTCCAGCTGCCGCAGCAGGTCCCGGACCCGCTTGCCTCCGCCGTTCTCGAGACCGGGCGCGGGCCGCCCGTCGACGATCAGCGGGACGGTTCCCCGCGGGCGGGTGATGGCGACGCTCAGGTGGTCGGGCGTGAGGCGTGCCCCCGAGTAGCCGAGGGCGGCGGCGATGCGGCCGACGTTCGGGTCGGCGCCGAAGAGCGCCGCCTTCACCAGCGTCGAACCGACCACGGCGCGCGCGGCCGCGCGGGCGTCGGCGACGGATCGGGCGCCCTCGACCCGAACGGTGAGCAGCTTGGTCGCCCCCTCGCCGTCGCGCGCCACCTGGCGCGCGAGGGACTCGAGGACCGCGCGCAGTCCCGCGCGGAAGTTCGGGTCGTCGTCGGCCGGCGTGGGGCCGGCCGCCCCGTTCGCGAGGACATAGACCGTGTCGTTGGTGCTCGTGTCGCCGTCGACGCTCACCATGTTGAACGTCGCGTCGGCCTCGCGGGCGAGGATCCGGCCGAGCGCCGCGGGCGAGATCCGCGCATCGGTCGCCACGAACGCGAGCGTCGTCGCGTGCGGAGGCGCGAGCCGCGGGGCGATCATGCCGCTCCCTTTCGCCATCCCGCCGATGCGGACGACCTGGCCGTCGGTGAGGCGCAGGCGCACCGCCGCCTCCTTCGAGCGCGTGTCCGTCGTCAAGATCGCGTGCGCGGCCCGCTCGGCCCCCTCCCGCGTGGCGCCGGTGGCCCCGCGCAGCGCCGGGAGCGCGGCCACGACCCGATCGAGCGGAAGGCGGGGGCCGATGACGCCGGTGCAGGCCGGGAGGAACGAGCCCGCGGGGACCTCGAAGGCCGACTCCGCGCTCGCGAGGAGCGAGCGGTTGTCGGAGATCCCTTCCGGGCCGGTGAGGGCGTTCGCGACGCCGGAGACCGCCACGATGCCTCGGACGCCCTCGGGGGCGCGCCGGAGGATCTCCTCCCCGAGGAGGACGGGGGCGGCGCGGACGACGTTCGTCGTGAAGACCCCGGCCGCCGCGGCGGGGCGGTCGGACAGGAGGACGGCGAGGTCCGGCCGTCCGCTGCGCTTGACGCCGCTCGCCACGCCGCCGGCGGAGAACCCGAGGGGTGTCGTCACCCCTCCTGCGATGGTCCACATCGTGCTAGATCCCGTACCCCGCGCGCGTCAGGCCGAGCGTCTCCGGCCAGCCGAGGAGCAGGTTCGCGTTCTGGACGGCCTGCGAGGCGCCCCCCTTGCCGAGGTTGTCGAGCACGCTGAAGACGACGGGGCTGTCCCCCGACCGTTCCACGGCGAGATAGCAGCGGTTCGTCCCCTGGGCCCACGGGAGCCGGGCGACGCGCCCCACGCGGACGAACGGGTGCGCGGCGTACCGGGCACGGTACAGGGCCTCCCACGTCGACGCGTCCGCGGGGCCGGCCGCCGTCGGATAGATCGAGCAGAGGATCCCCCGAACGAGCGGGACGAGGTGCGGGACGAAGGTGAACGGGCCAGGGGTCGCGCCCAGCTCGCGCAGGACACCCTGCATCTCCGGCACGTGCCGGTGGAGCGGGGCGCCGTACGGCAGGACGGTGAGGGCCGCCTCGGGATGGTGGCTCGTCGGCGTCGGCTGTGCCCCCGCCCCGGAGGTCCCGCTCTTCGCGTCGACCACGACCGGGCCGTGGATCGCGCGGGCCTCGAACAGCGGGACCAGCGCGAGGAGCGTCGCCGTCGGGTAGCAGCCGGGATTGGCCACGAGCCGGGCCGAGCGGATCCGGTCCCCGAAGATCTCGGGCAGCCCGTAAACCGCCTCCGACAGGTGCCCCGCGTCGGCGTGCGGACGGCCGTAGACCCGGGCGTACTCCGCCGGGTCCCGCAGCCGGTAGTCGGGTCCGAGGTCGACGACCTTGACGCCGCGCTCGAGGAGCGACGGGACGATCTTCATCGCCTCGCCCGCCGGCTGGGCCAGGAACGCGATGTCCGCGTCCACCGCCGATGCGTCGCCGCTCAGGCGCACGTCCTGGAACCGCTCGAGATTGGGGGCGACGTCACCGAGGCGCTCGCCGGCCCGTCTCTGGGAAACGGCGCTCACGACCTCCAAGGACGGATGATCCGACAACACCCGCAGAAGCTCCCCCCCGAGGTACCCGCTCGCGCCGAGCACCGCCGCGGTCGCCATTTCGGTAGGGTGAACCGACGACCGATCCCGGGTCCTTGAGGGTGGTGTCCCCCACGGGTCGGGCCGGGGTCACCGGTGTTCACCGGGCGACTCGACCTCGGGCGACGGGTCCGGCCCCGCCGGGATCAGCGCGGAGAGCACCTGGTAGGCGCCGATCACCTCCTCGCTGCGGAACACGAAGATCGAATCGCGGTGCACGCTGACGGTCTCGAGGCAGTTGATGCCCCGCCGGAACAGCGCCTCGGCCATGAACGCGAGCACGCCGGGCGTCGAGGCGACCTCGTCGTGGCTGCGGAAGGCGACGATCGCCAGGCCGCGCTCGACGGACAGCCGCAGTCGGGCCGGGATCTCCGCGAGGAGCGTCGCGAGGAACGGCTCCTCGCACAGCACCGTCACGGCGCGCGTCCCCTCGAAGACCTCGAAGAGCGGACGGCGCGCCAGGGACGTCAGCGTGCGCCGGCCCACTCCGAGGAGCCGGTCGAGGACCTCGGGATCGTCCCGGATGCGCACGAGGGCGATGTCCGAGTGCACCTGGAGCCGGCTCCCGGCGATGACCCGGGCCACGGCGGCGTCGGCGGGGGACTCGCGCCCGAGCTCGCGCTGGTACCGGCGGCAGGCGATGGTCACCGCCTCCTCGTTCCGTACGTCGGCCGCCCCGCCGATCATCCGCGCGAGGGCGGTATAGTTGAGCAGATCGTCCCGGAGCGCCTCGCGCACGCTCGGATGCTCGTCAATGTACCGCCGGGTCACGTCGGCGGCGGAGAGCCCCCGCGTCTTGGGGTCGGCCACGACGCGTCCCAACGGAGAGGGGGCTCATGAGCGTGCGCCCCGGTCGGGACGGGGGCGGTCAGGTCAGGGCCGCCCCGCACATCGTGCAGGTCCGCTTCCCGGTCGGCACGGGCGTGCCGCAGGACGCGCAGTAGCGGAAGCCGCCCATCCCCTGGGCGCCCGGCGGGACGGCGCCGACCGCCGCGCTCCCGGCGGCCGAACCGGCGGGCGGGGGCGGACCGGAGGGCGGGCTCAGCACGTGGGCGGGGACCACGGGAGCGGGGGGCGTCTCGTTCGGGGGGGGCAACGCCGTCGCGGGCCGCTCGGGGACCGCGGAGGCGCCCCGGACAGGGGCGGCCGAGATCGGA
>JAKAOB010000016.1 GCA_021812305.1 Thermoplasmata archaeon | reverse complement strand
GTGGCGCCACGGGTGTCCACCTACACCGTGACGTTCGCCGCGCAGGGCGTGCCGCCGGGCGTCGATTGGAGCGTCGACATCTACCTGCCCGGCGGTTCGTTCGATGTCGCGGGCTCCAACAGCCAGAACGCGACGATCGATCTCGCCAACGGCAGCTACACCTACTCGGTCCCTCCGCTGACCACGTACCTGCCGCTCGACCCGTCGGGGAACTTCACGGTCCGAGGCGCGCCCCTCACGGTCTCGGTCCCGTTCTACGCGCCGGCCCTCTACCCGGTCACCTTCTCGGGGATCGGCTACCCGAACGGGACGCGCTGGATCGTCGCGGTCACCTGGAACGACGTCGCCGCCAGCCGGCAGACGTTCACCTTCTCCGGCTCCCCGCTCCTCCTCTCCCTGCGCAACGACAGCTACTCGTTCACCGTGGACGGTCCCGGCAGCTACGGCGTCGACCCCTCCGTCGGCGGGTTCGTCGTGGCGGGCGCCCCCGTCGAGATCCCGCTGACGTTCCATGTGGGCCGCTACGGCATCGACTTCACCGAGAACGGGTTGCCCGTCGGCACGAACTGGTCGGTGACCGTCAACGGGTCGACGAACTCGAGCACGACCGACGCGATCGTCTGTCATCTCGGGAACGGGACGTACGGCTTCGCCGTCGACCCGATCCCCGGATATTGGATCCTTCCACGCTCCGGGAGCCTCGTCGTCCGCCGAAGCATAACGGACCAGCTCGTGGAGTTCACGGTCGCCACGTTCCCGGTCACGTTCACCGAGACCGGGTTGCCCCCGGGCACCCTCTGGGCCGTCAACTTCAGTGGCTCCGCCCGAGCCTCCGCGAACTCGACCGTTCTCTTCGCGGCCGCCAACGGCAGCCACCCCTTCGCGATCGAGGGGCTGGCGGGGTACGAACTGTCCGAGTACCGGGGAGACCTCGAGGTCGCCGGGACCGCGAACGGGACCGTCATCGCCTGGCAGCGGACCGTCTATTCGGTCGAGTTCTACGAGGTCGGCGAGACCCGGGCGCTCCCCTGGTCGGTGGAGCTCAACAGTGCGTCGAAAACGGCGGTCCAGGCGGAGATGAACTTCAGCGAAGCGAACGGCAGCTTTGCCTTCCGGGTGACCCCGCCCACCGGCTACGAGGCGTTCCCGGTCAACGGCACGCTCGCCGTTTCCGGGTCGGGGTCGGTCACGTGGATCAACCTGACCCGCTCGCCGCCGAGCGGCCTCGGGCTGTCGATCGGCGGATCCGAGGCGTACCTCGCGCTGGGGATCATCGCCGGCGCCGCGGCGCTGACGGTCGCCGCGCTCCTGGTCCGGCGACGGCGCGGCCCCCGGGCCGTTGCGACGTAGCCGGTCGCGCGGACGAGGGAACCCGGGCCCCGCGGCCCGGGCGCCCGGCGCTCAGTCCTCCCGTGCGTTGCGCTCGTAGGAGGCGTCGCTCGTCTTCTTGAGGCGGGCCCCGTCGCGGTCGCAGAGCGGACGGGCACTGGGCGGCACATCGATCACGTAGCCGCCGCCGCACTTCGGACATTCGTAGTAGGGCATCGCGGACCTCGTGGCCGGTAGGCCGAGGGTATATAAACGGCTCCGGGGGGGCGGGCCGCCCGCCCGGCGCCGGAACGGCTAAGCGGGAAGGGGGCTGCGAGGGGCCGAGATGCGGCCACGGGAGCGGGGAGATCGGCCCGCCGCCCGCCCGAGAGCCCCGCATCGGCCCGCCGAGCGGGACGCCCCTGCCATGACCGCGAGGGACCGTTTCCTGTCGGCCGACGTCTACCGGGTCGACCGGGAATGGCGGCGATACGAGGGAACGGCCCAGCGCGATCTCTTCCGCGAGCTGCGGGAACGATTTCTGACCCGACACGCGGTCGAGACACCGTGGGCCGCGGACATCGGGAGCGGTCCGGGCCGCTTCGCGGCCCGCGTGGGGGGGCCCCTCACCCGAGTGGTCCTGCTCGACCTCTCGCAGGGGATGCTCCGATCCGCGGCCGCCCGCCTGGGAGCCGTGCCGGGACGGCCGGGGGGCTTCCGCTTCCTCCGTGCGGACGCCGGCCGTCCCCCGCTGCGTCCGGGGACCTTCGGGGAGGCGGTGGCGCTCGGCAACCCGCTCGGTTTTTCCGGCCTGGAGGCCGAACGGTTCCTGGACGCGGTGCTTCCGCTCGTCGCCCCGGGGGGGCGCCTCCTCCTCGAGTACGTCGCCGGCCCGGGGGAGCGGTCCCGCTACCTGGCCCGCCTTCCGCCGGGGGCGGTCCGCCGCACGCTCGTCGCCCCGATCAACCTGGTCCGTGCCCGCATCGACCGGGAAGGATTTCGTACGGAGCCGGCGCCGACCCGCGACCACGGGTTCCGCCGGTTCGAACCCGCCGTGATCGGCGAGCGCCTTGTCCGGGGAGGATTCACGGTGCGGGAGGAGATCGCCGTGGCGCCGGCCCTCGGGGCCGATGGGGTCCGGCTCGCCGCTGTACGGACCGAACCGACCGCCTGGCGGCATCTCCTCGAGCTGGAGGAGGCCCTGGGCTCCCTACCGATCCATCGACGCAAGGCCGCCGCGGTGCTGGTGGCGGCCGAGCGGCCAGTGTGACGTCCCCGTGAGGCCGTCGGCGCCCGCCCCGGCGGCGGTCCGCCCCTCGCCCCCGGACGGGAGCAGACCCCGCTCGCTCCGCCCAGGGCGGCGGGTACGCGGCGGAGCCCGGCGCCCGCAGCGCATCGGCAGAAAGCGAGCGATTAAGTAAGCGACCCGACCCTGTTCTTGTCGCCAAGGGGTTTCCCGTGGCACGATCGAGGGGGACGAGCGGGGGGGCCACGGCGGTGGCCACTCCACCGAAGGCAGTGGCGCGGGCCGTGACGAAGAGCCCCGGCGCCCACGGGGTCCGGGTCCCCACCGAGCACGACCTCGATGTGGCGAAGGAGGACGCCCTCCTCCAGCTGCGGATCGGCCAGGCCGCGCACTACTACTCGATCGTGGTCGCGGCGGCGCTCCTGACGGACATCGCGCTCGTCCTGTTCTTCCAGCCCGACATCGTGGCCGTCGCCCCGGCCGCGTTGAGGACGAACTTCTTCCTCCTGTTCCCGATCGTCGGGGGAGTCTATCTCGCGGTCTTCGGGCTCCGCGTCAAGTGGGAGGTCTACCAGCTCTGGCCGTGGGAGGGCCACTTCTGGGCGACGGTCCTCGCCGTCCTCTACAACGGCGCGGTGGGGTACGTCTACGTCGCCACGCTCCTTCACTTCGGCCCCACGGCCCACTGGGACCTTGTCCCCTGGTTCTACCCGTTCGTCCTCCTCGGCCTCACGAGCTCCCTCGTGGCCCTCGCCCTTACCTGGCCCGGGTGGCCGCAGCGCAAGGCCGTGAGCGTGCTCGCGGCCGTGCTCCCCATCCCGTTCGCGTTCGCGGTCTACCTTCCCTCCCTCTCCCCCTCGCTCGCCGTCGACAACCTGGCCCTCAGCCTGTCGCTGAGCGCCGTCCTCTACCTCATCGCGGGCGGGTTCCTCCACATCATCTCCTCGGGCACCCGGGTCCACGAGCGGGAGATCATCACCTCCGGCCAGACGAAGATCTTCCAGGTCGCCGAGGAAGTGCGCCAGCGCGAAGAGAAGCTCACCTACCGGGAGCAGACCCTCGACCAGCGCGACATGGACCTCGCGGACGCCGAGGCGGGGCTCAAGCGCCGTCAGGAGTCCTACGAACTGCTCAAGAGCCAGATCGACCAGGTCGAGGCGGACCTGCGCCACCGCGCCGATGGCCTCACCGAGAAGGAGCGGGCGTTCCAGTCCACGATGGCCTCGGTCGTCGGCCAGCAGCACCAGGTCGCCGACCGCGAATCCGCTCTGGCGTTGCGGGAGCAGGAGCTCACGGAGCGGATCCCGAAGGTCACCGAGCGCGAGCAGCACCTGAGCCAGCGCGTCGCCGAGCAGCGCCAGAAGGAGGTCGACCTCCTCCGCCGGGAGCAGGAGGTCGAGCGGCGCCTTCAGGGCCTGCCCGAGAGCGAGGCGCACCTCGAACAGCGCCGCCAGGAGCTCGACCGGCGGACCGCGGAGCTCCTCCAGAAGGAGAGCGAGCTGAGGACCCGCGCCGCCGCGGCGCCGGGGGCCCCGAACGCCTCGCCCCCCACCGGGGATCTCGAGCGGCGCGAGGCGCAGCTCAATCAGCTCAAGCTCGCCCTGGACGAGCAGAACGTGACGCTCGGGCGCCGCGCCCGGCAGCTGCAGGAGTCGCTGCAGGAGATCCTGCGGCGGGAGGGGGACATCGCGAAGCGGCAGGGGGACGTCGACCAGCGCGAGACGGCGCTCGCCCAGCGGGAGCGGGACGCGAAGGACCGCTTCGACCTCGGCGAGAGCCGGCGCAACCAGTACGAAGGCGCCGTCCGCAGTTTCGAAGAGCGGGTGGCCGCTGTGGAGAAGCGGGACCTCGAGCTCGCGGCCAAGACCGCCGAGCTCGAGCGGGTCTCCTCCGGGCTCAAGCTGCTCGAGGGCCAGCTCAAGCAGCGGGACGAGCAGCTCACGGTCCAGCGGACGGGCATCGACCGGCTCCAGCGCAGCCTCAACGAGCGGACGAAGGCTCTCGACGCCCGCGAGGACCGGCTCGCCGCCGGTAAGGCGTCCGGAGAGGGCGGCGCCGAGGCGCGCCCGGACTTCCTGTTCACCCCGCCGGTCGCCCGCAAGCACGCCGACCGCGCCCCGACGGGGACGCCCCGCCTGGACGACCTGCTCGCGGGCGGGGTACCGCCGCGGGGGCATGTCATGCTCGTCGGGGCGCCGTTCGTGGGCAAGGAGATCGTCCTCCACGCCTTCCTCGCGGAGGGTCTCAAGCGCGGGGAGCCCGCGGTCATCGTCACGGCCTCCCGCTCTCCCGACGAGCTCGCGCAGCAGATCGCCGAGGTGCTCCCGGCCTTCAAGGAGTTCGAGCAGAAGGGCAAGGTCCAATGGATCGACGCCTCCCGCACCTCCGCGGACGGTGTCCGCCCCGAAGCTCGCCCCGCGGTCACCGTGGTGAAGAGCCCCGACGACCACCCCGGGATCCTTTCGGCCCTCGTCTCCGCCGCCAAGCGGCTGGACAACGGGCGCCCGTCCGGCGGGTCCACCGGCTCGGCGCCGTTCCGGGTCGGGTTCTTCGGTCTGTCCTCGTCGCTCGCCCACTCCGAAGAGCGGGCCGGGTTCGTCTTCCTCCAGAACTTCGTCGGCATCCTCAAACCGCGCCGCGCCGTTGCGATGTACACCCTCGAGGCCGGCGCGCTCCCCGAGGCGCGGGTCGAACAGATCCTGACGCGGATGGACGGCGCCATCCGCTTCAAGCAGGACGGGGACAAGACCTTCCTGTCGGTGGCCGGCGTCGACGATGTCCAGACGCGGGAGTGGATCGAGGTGCGTGCCACCCCGAAAGCGCTCGTCATCGGCTCCTTCTCCCTCGAGCGGATCAAGTGATCCGTCCGGTTCTCGATCGTCCTTCGCGGCCGGCGGAGAGAAGCGGCCCCCCCCGACTGCGGTCGGTCCCCGCCGTCCCTCCGGCCCCCGGTGACGACGGCCGCGGGTCGTTCCCGGTAGCGATCCGAGGCGTTCTCCCCTCCCCCGGCACCCGCCGGCGCCTCCCGAGCCTCGGAGCGCCTTCCGATAACCGTGCACGTCCCCCGGTCGGGCTAAGCGGACGAGCGAGACCGCCGGCAGAGGGCGGAGGCGGCGGTCGTTGTCGCGCGATCGGCTAGGGCCAGGACGGGCCGGCGCGAGGGCCGCGATGGCTCCGGGGCCGAGATCCTGTTTCCCGTGTGCAGGGCGAGAACGCCCGCGTGTCACGGGCAAAACTTGCTAGTTCGGCCACGAACTTTGGGTCAAAGGAAGTGTTATACGACACTTCCGCTTACCGCAACGGCGAGGCCGACACATGGTCGGAACCGCATTTCGTTGGGGAGTCGTCGTCACTTCGGTGTTGGTCTGCCTGTTCCTGGCCGCTCCGGCCGGCGCTCAGTCCATCGTGGGAGGTCCCAAGATCGGCGCCATCCACACGTCGGGGGTGCGGCGCATCACGCTCCCAAATTCGGCGGGCCTCGGCAATGTGCTGGCCGTCCATAACGGGACGGTCTTCCTGTCCTACACCCTGACGAACGGCACGTCCGTGGTCGATGAGTACGTGATCGCCAACCGTACGCTGACCCAGTTGCAGGTGCTCCCCGGTGGTTCGTTGGAGTACGTGAGCGGGGTCGTCTGGACGGACCGCGGGTTCTTCATCTCCATACAGAACCTGAGCGACTCCCTCACGAGCTTCGAGACCGTCACCTTGAGCGGCCAGGTCGCCGTCGCGAGCGTTCCAAAGGCCAGCAGCGGGTTGTGGTCGGTCGTCGGGTCGTCCGGGGACGCCGTCTACATCTCGACCGAGGGCGCCTTGCTGGCCCTGAACGACGACACGTACGCCCAGCTTCGTTCCTTCGACAGCGTGCTGCCCGCGGGAGCGGGCATCAACGCCGTCGCCCAGCTCGGGGGCCGGCTCTATATCGGCGGTCTGATCGCGCCCGTGAGCGGCGGCGGCTATGCGTTCTACGGCGCGATCGATCTTTCCAACGGGACCTTGACCACGCTCAGCCCGGTCGAGAACTATCCGGGCTCGTACTCGACGACCGTGCTCTCGGTGGTCGTCGACGGTGGCTCGGTGTTCTTCGGAGGCCAGGCGATCTCCTTCGGCACGAACTCCGCCTACCTCCTGCAGACCGATGGACCCCTCCTCTTCGCGTACCAGCCGTCCTCGTCCTCGCTCCGCAACCTCAGCAGCGCCCTACCGGGGCTCAACGGGGTCGGCCAGCTCGTGACGGTAGGGCCGGCGATCGGGGTCGCGGCCCCGTTCTGGGGGCTGACGACGAGCGGGAACCTGACGGGCGAACCCGGATTCTACTTGGTGAACCCGTCCACGGGCGGTGCGCACAACGAGACCGCGCTTCTGGGACCGAGCCTGCTCGTGGTCGCCGCGGAGACGGCCGTTTCCCAAGGCGAGCTGGTCACCATGGGCCTGAACCTGCCCACCGGCGATACCCGGATGCTCATCGCCCCCGTATAACCGCCCCGGCGACGGCGCGGCGTCGGAACCCGTTCGTACGACCGGGCGGGAGCGCGCGCCTCCGCCCGAGTCGACGTTTCGCCCGGGACGGAACGCGCGCACGTCGATCGCCCGGTACCCTCGGACCCGACGGGCCGGATCGATGCGTTCGGCACCCGCTCGCGGCGCCGGAGGAGGTGGGCAATAGGCACGCCGTGGAGGGACCGTCGCCGGGGACCGGGTTCGTGACCGCTCGGGGTCACGGGCGGACCGTTCGAAGGGGTGCCCGGGACGCGCCCGCACCGTACGGCCCGCCGCTCGTGCGGACCTTTGGCCGAACGCCTTCGCCCGTGCCCGCTCGGCCGGCGAGGAGGAGTTAAGTGGCCCGCAGGCGAACGCGCGGCCGTGGAAGGCGGCCCGGGTCCCCCGACACGCGACGGATCCGACTCGAGCTGGCTCGGACGCTTCACCGAGTGGCCGGGGCTGCTCCGTTCGCCCGGTCGCGCCTTCGGAATGCGGGACGCCGTCACCACCACGATCCTCTATCTGGTCGCGGTCGTTGCCTTCTCGGCCGCCGCGATCGCGATCGCGGTCGGGCTGGGCGACCCGCTCCTTTCGGGGCAGGTCCCCAGCAGCGGCAAGAGCGGCCTGGACGCGATATGGCATCTCCTGACGGCCTTTGTCCTGGTGCTGCCGTTGCGCCGTCGGCTCGCCTACCTCCTCGCGCCGGTGCTGTCCCTCGGGATCGACATCGACCACATCTTCGGCTCCTTCCTGCCCTACGTGGTCGGCCGGGAGGCGCACGACGTGTTCTTCCTCGTCCTCGTCTCGCTCTTCCTCTATGCCGTCGAGGGACGGCCGGCCGCCCTGCTGGGCGCCGGAGCCGTGGTGACCCATATCGCGGTCGACGGCGGCTCGTTCCCGTTCTTCGCTCCCGTGTCCATCGCCCAGTACCCGCTGCCCTTCCCCGCCGCGGTGCTCCTGCTCGTCGTGGCCGCCCTCCTTTTCCACCTCGCCTATCGGCCGGTGGACGAGCTCCGCCAGCCGCGCATCGCGCTCCCGATCGCCGGGGTCATCGCGGCGGTGAGCGTGGCCGTGCTGTTCTTCCCCCTGCTCTACTCGTTCAACACCTTCTGAGCCGGGCCCGCGCAACGGTAGCAGGGCGGCCAAAAGCGGGCCGGCCCGGCGCTGTTTTGGGCCCGTGCGCGATGCCCCGAACGTGCGAACGGCCGCCCGGATCCGCATCGCCCCGGCCACCGGCTCCCGGGACGTTTCCCTGGCCCGTCGGCTCCTGAAGGAGTATGCGGCTTCCCTCTCCATCGATCTGTGCTTCCAGGGGTTCGACGCCGAGCTCGCCGGCCTCCCCGGCGACTACGCCCCGCCCGACGGCCGTCTCTGGATCGCCCGGGTCGGCGGCCGCCCGGCGGGGTGCGTCGCGCTGCGGCGGTTCGATCGCGGGCGGTGTGAGATGAAGCGCCTCTACCTCCGTCCGGCCTACCGGGGCCGTGGCCTCGGCCGTCGCCTCGTGGCGACGACGCTGGCGACCGGCCGGAGGCTGGGATACCGGCGGATGGTCCTCGACACCCTTCCCTCGATGATGGCCGCCTTGGCGGTCTACGATCGGTTCGGCTTCCGCCGGATCCGTCCGTACCGCTTCAACCCCGTGCCGGGTGCGGTCTACCTCGAACGGAGCCTGCGGCCGACCCGTACCGACCGGGGGGTCCGCGCGGGCGGCCGGCGCCGACGCAGGTCCCCCCGCTAGGCGGGGGGGTCGGGGGCGGCGGTGACCGCGAAGCGGCGGCTCTCGCGGTACGCTTTCGCGAGGCTCCAGCCGCCGATGACACCGACCACGACCACGATGAGGACGAACGCGACCCCGATGAAGTCGAGGTTCGGGATGATGGAGCCGGTGGCCACCCCCGCCGATTGCAACGCCGGAAACAGCGCGAGCACCGCCCCGATGGCGACGAAGGCGGCCCCTCCGAAGTACAGGGTGCGGCCCGCGGTCTTCTGGCCGATGTAGCGCACCTGATCCGGGGTCATGCGCCCCCGTCGGATGAGGTTGGCGAAGACCCCGCCCATCATCACCTGCATCGCCATGGTCCCGAGACCGAAGGCGACGCCCACCAGGGGTGCGAGGAGCACGGAGCCGACCCGCGGGGCGAGCACGAAGACCAGGATCGCGGCGTAGCCCCCGATCCCCCAGCCCGCGATGAACCCGTGGACCAGGGCCATCCGCAACGAGACCGCGCGCGGGCGGTCCTCGTCCCCCGGCCGGCGCTCCGCCCGGACGCTGTGGTGGGCCCGCCCGCCGAGCAGCCGGTCGAGGGGGAGATGCAGGTAGCGGCCGTTGAGGATGTAGGAGCCCGCGACGAACATCACCGCCCCGACGACGACGTAGATGAGCCCGTCGAGGTGGTCCGCGAGCAGGAGTCCGGCGAGACCGAGGTAGCCGAGGGTGGTCAGGATCGCCCGTTGCGAGGTGAATCCGGCGGAGAAGACGAAGCCGGAGCGCATCCCGCCGCGCGTCGAGTAGCTGCCGATCGCGTAGCTGAACGTGATCGGCCACGTGTGCTCGTCCGGCGTGATCCCGTGGAGGAGGCCCAGGATCGCGGCCAGGGCCAGGATCTCGGCGAGGGTCAGGCCGGTCGGCGGGGAGAACAGGAGGTCGAGGATCGACACGCTACGCTCCGCCCCGCCGGGACCCGCAGGGGGGGATCGCCTCGCCGTGAGGGCAGACCGACGGATGGCCCTCGGCCGCGCAGAGGCGCTCGACGGTGCGATGGGAGAGCGCGAGGTCGACCTCGCGGGCGGCCCCGCACGCCGCCTCGGGGGAGAACCCGAGCCGACCGAACAGGCGCTCGGCGACGCGGTGGTGCCGGCCGTACTCGACGAGGCAGGAGCGCCCGCGAAGGGTGAGGCGGCTCTTGCCGCGCCGTCGCTCGATGAGCCCGAGGGCTTCGAGCGGTCCGAGATGCTCCAGGGCCGCGGGGGCGCTCACCCCGAGTCGGTGGGCGATGCGGTAGAGCGGCGCGCCGCGCCCCTCCGTCTCCTCCCCCTCGACCGCCCGCAGCGCGTCGAGCTGGCGGCGCGTGAGGCGGTGCAATAGCTCCACGTCCGGTCGCAGTCGGCCGTCCAATATAAGGGTGTCCCTAATTGTTAGATGGGCCTTAGTTTCGCGATCCCGGGGCCGGCTCCTCCGAGCCGATCCAGGCGGCCCCGCCCGGGGTCCTCGATGTGTGCGCGTTCCGCCGGGAGCAGCGTTGCGGCGAGCGCGCGCACGATGGCCCGCCGCTCGTAGGCCCGATCGACGACCCGATCGCCCGGACCGAACCGGACGCCGTGGAACCGGGCCAGGCGGCACTCCAGGTAGTAGCGGGCCTGGTCCATCGCATCCGGGATCTCCCCCTCGCGCGCGGCGGAGTCGAGGGCGTCTCGGATCGAGGCGAACCGGGCGGGGCTCGGGGACCAGGAGACGATGCAGCTGCCCGCCCCGGACGGCGAATCCATCCGGGCCGGCACCGGGAGCCAGCCGGAGCGGCCCGAGGCCGGCGCGCGCGCAACGGCCCCCGGCCCCGTCATTCGCCGCCATTCCGCGACGACCCGGAGGTCGGCATCCATGTCGGATTCAGAGTAGGCCCGAAGCTGCTCCCCGACGCTCGTTCCCGGGAGGCGATCTCGTCGCGCCACGAACCGCTCCCACAGGTCGACCGGCCAACCGTCCCCGTGGCAGGCTCCTCCCGGGCCCGTCCGCAGCAGGTCCTCCCGGGCGATCCAGTGGACGATGCACTCAAGGCCCGGGTCGCGCGCCCGTTGCCCGCGGCCGACCCGGACGATCACTCGCGGGCTGCTCAGGTTCAGCGTGAACCGGCGGTGGGAGGACGACCATGCTCCGAAGTACCGCTCGAGCGACGGTCCCGCTTCGCTGTGAAGGGTGGCCCAGCGGGCCGTGCGGCTCCTCGGGAACCGATCCCCCGGGCGCAGGAGCCCGGTCCAGCTCATGCGGGCCCCGTAGGCAACGATCGGCTCGAGGTCCGATGTGGTGCGATCCGTGTCCATGCGGGGGCTCCTTCGCTGAGCGGGTCGTCCGGGGGCCAGCGGCCGGGGGGGCTTGGGATTTTCCGTTCGGGCCGGTCGGCGGTCCGCCGTGCCCGCGCCGTGGCGCAGTCCACCACCCCGTTCAGTGCGACGGGGCGCGCGGCGACGCGCGGCCGTAGTCGATCTCCGCCTCGATGCGGTGCGCCGCCGCTGCGGCGAGCGATCGGGCCGTGGCGACATCGCTCCCGCGCGCGACGGCCACTCCGAGCCGCCGATCCGGATACGCGTCCGGCTTGCCGAAGAGGAAAATCCGCACCCCGGTACGGGAGAGTGCGTCCGCGAGGCCGCCGAACGTGGGATACGGCCCTGCCCGAGCGGCCAGGATGACGTGGGCGGCGGCCGGCACGGTCGGCTCGGGCCCCTCATACGGCAGGCCGAGGACGGCCCGGGCGTGGAGGGCGAACTCGCTGTTCCACTGGCTCCCCAGGGTAACGAGCCCGGTGTCGTGGGGGCGGGGAGAGACCTCGCTGAAGAGGACCTCCCGCCCCCGAACGAACGCCTCCACTCCCAGGAGGCCCAGCCCGCCGAGCTCGTCCGTGACCTTGCGAGCGATCTCCTCGAGGCGGAGGACGACCTCCGTGGAAAGCTCCGCCGGCTGCCAGCTCTCGTGATACAGGGTCCCCGGGCGGGTGTGCGCGACGGGGGCCAGGACCGAAGTGCGGACGGCGCCGTCCGGCCCGTAGTGCCGCAGGGTCAGCATCGTCACCTCGGTATCGAAGCGGAGGAACTCCTCGATCATGATGCGGGGGTTCGCCACCCGTCCTTCTTCGGCGGCGCTCCGGTACGCGGGCTCGACCTCCTCCGGAGATCGCACCACCGTCATCCCATGGCCCGAGCTCGAGGTGATCGCCTTGAACAGGCAGGGGAAACCGACGTCGCGTGCCGCGGACCGGGCCTCGGCCAGGGAGTCCGCGAACGCGAAGCGCGAGGTGGGGACCTGCGCCCGGTCATGGGCCAGCCGCCGGATCCGCTCCCGGTCCATCGTCGCACGCGTCGCGGCGGCGGTGGGGATCACGGGCCAGCCCTCGGCCTCGAGGCGGGACAGCTCCTCCGTCGCGATCTGCTCGATCTCGGGAACGATCACGTCCGGCCGATCCGCCTCCACCACCGCACGGAGCGCGTGGGGGTCGGTCATCGCGAGGACGTGGGCGCGGTGCGCGACCTGCATCGCGGGCGCGTCCGCGTACCGGTCCACCGCGATGACCTCGGCCCCCAGCCGCATCGCCTCGAGCGCGATCTCCCGGCCAATCTCTCCGCTGCCGAGGAGAAGGAGGCGGGCCGCGCCCTCGGTGAGGGGGGTCCCGATCCGGTCGCGGAAGGCGATCCCCCCGGGGTGCGGGCCGGGCATCCGTCCCCTGGATCGACGACCGCGGGGTTATTCGTCGTCCGAGATCTGTCGCGGCTTCGGAATGACCCGGGGCTGATCCGCGTCGGTCGGCATCCCGGTCTTTCCCTCGAGGATGTCGCAGTCCTTCCAGTTGACCCCGACGGTCACCATCGGGAAGGCGACCTTGAGCGTGTAGTTCGCGAGGGTACCGATGACGAGTCCCTGGGATCCCTCGACGAGGTTCGGGTTCATGACCGAGAGGTCGCGGGTGAGGATCACTCGGGTCTGGTTGACGACGATCCGGTTGAGATCGGTGCGGTCCTTCATGGGCGCGTGCGCGCGCGATGGGGGGTTCGGCACATAAGCGCTCGCCGCCCGACGCCGAACGTGCCCCTTTTTAGGGACCCTCCCCGTAGGGCGACCGCGCTTACGGGCCATGGGGGAGACGGGGCGCACCCACGAGAAGCTCGAGAAGACGGTCCATCTGCGCATCGACCCGAACGATGAGACCACGACGCTCGAGGACGTGCTCGCCAAGATCTCCGACCTCCAGCGCAAGCATCCGGACCGCGAGGTCTTCTTCGACGGCGACGAGTACGCGATCTGTTCCCGGCCGAAGCGACCCCGTGCCGCGCCGAGCCCCGGCCACTAGCCGCGCCCCGCTCGGGGCGCCGCTGTTCCTCCTCAACCTCAAGGTGTACCCCAGTTGCCTCGGTGCGGCCGCGCTGCGCTTGGGCCGCCTCCTCGAGCGTGCGGGGGCACAGTCGGGCGTCTGCGTCGCGATCGCCCCTGCGCCCACGGACGTGGGCCTGCTCGCCCGTTTCCTTTCGATCCCGGTCCTTGCCCAGCACACCGATGCCGTCGACGCGGGAGCCCACACCGGTTCGGTCACGGCGGAAGCCGTCGCCGCCAGCGGGGCGCGGGGCAGCCTCGTGAACCACTCGGAGCACCGGGTCGACTACGCGGTCGCCGCCCAGATCGTCGCGCGCCTCGAGGGGGCGGGGCTCGTGCCGGTGGTCTGCGCCCAGGACGTCCCGGATGCCCGGCGGTTGGCGGCCCTCCACCCGCCCTACCTGGCCGTCGAGCCGCCGGAGCTCATCGGAGGGTCCCGGGCCGTCTCGACCACCCGGCCGGAGGTGGTGTCCGGTACGGTGGCGGCGGTCGAGCGTCGATCCCCGCGTACCCGGGTGCTCTGCGGGGCGGGCGTCCACGACGCGAACGACGTGCGACGGGCCCTCGAGCTCGGGAGCGCGGGGGTCCTGGTGGCGAGCGCCGTGACGCGGGCCGCCCAGCCCCGGGCCGCGATTTACGAGCTTCTGCGGGGCTTCCGTTAGGTTCGTTCACGGCTTCCGCCAACTGTTTGACCCGGGCCGGCCTGCGGACGGCCGGTTCCTTCATGTCGCCGCACGCTCCGCCACCCTCCCGCACCACGACGTCCGCGCGGCCCGGGACCGGGACCCGCACGTCCACGGTCCGCCGGCCCCCCGACGGACCCGGGCGCCGGGGGCGGCGCGGTCGCCCCCGGCCGGCCGCGCGGCGGGGCACGGCCCGCGGGAGCACCGCCGCCCGTCGCCGCCCGTCGCCGCGGGCCTCCAAGCGGTCGCGGGCGGAGCTCGAAGCGCTCTCCCGCGGCCTATCCTGGAGCCGGCCGATCGCGCGGGGAGAGCCCGGTCCCGCCCGGTCGTTCCGGGAGCTGCGCATCGTCATGGTGGGGTGGGAATTCCCGCCCCACCACACCGGCGGCCTGGGGGTGCACTCCCTAGAGCTGACCCGGGAGCTGACCCGCATGGGGCACCGGGTCACGTTCCTTACCCCGTTCACCGGGCCGTTCACCCCGGTGGAAGGGGTGGAGTTCCGCTACCCCGGCGATGCGAAGGCGCCCGGGGACCGCTATCCGCCCGCCTACTGGTCGGGGGAGCTGTCGGGCAGCCCCTTCCAGGACGCGATGGACGGCTACAACGCCTGGGTCGCGGGCCTGACGGGGCTGGGCCCGGTCGACGTCGTCCACGTCCACGACTGGTTCGGAACCGTCGGGGCGACGGCGCTCTCCCGCCGCCTCGGGGTACCGCTCGTGATGACGGTGCACTCGACGGAGTACGACCGTTCGCTCGACCACCCCTGGACCCGCATCCTGGACCGGGAGCAGTACGGGATCGACCGCGCCGTGCGAGTGATCGCGGTGAGCCAGCACCTGCGGCAGCAGCTTCTGCGACGCTACGGCGCCGACCCCCGCCGGGTCCGGGTCATCTACAATGCCGTCCGGCCCCCGGAGCGCCTCGCGGCGCTCGAGGAGGCGAAACGGACGGTCCTTTACCTCGGCCGCCTCGCCGCGATGAAGGGGGTCGACACCTTCCTGCGCGCGGCGGCCCGGGTCTCTCCGTCCGCTCCGGATGTGCTGTTCGTCGTCGCGGGCGACGGGCCGGAGTACCCGCGCCTGCTCACCCTGGCCGCGCACCTTAGTGTCGGCGACCACGTCCTCTTCCTGGGCCACGTCACCGAGGAGGAGCGCGCGGTCCTCCTCGCGTCGGCCTCGGTGTTCGTCCTGCCGTCCGTCGTCGAGCCGTTCGGGATCGCGGCGCTCGAGGCGATGGCCGCGGGCGTCCCGGCGATCGTCTCGAAGACGAGCGGCGTCGCGGAGATCGCCCGGAGCGTGTTCGCCGTCGACTTCTGGGATGTGGAGGAGTTCGCGAGCCGCATCGCCGAGCTGCTGAACTACCCGGTCCTGCGCCACGCGATGGGCGACGCGGGCCGATGGGAGTCGCTCAAGGAAGGATGGCCCGAGCGCGCGATCCAGACCGTGGGGGTCTACGCCGAGGCGATCCTCGAGTCGGAGGGAACCTCGGGGCTCCCGGCCGGACGCTCCCCGTAACCGTGGACACGGCCGCCCCCGCACAATCCACATTAGGCGGGCGAACAGTCCCGACATCGCGGGGGCGGGCATCGCTGTTGGGCGAGGGACGGAGCCACGGGGAGCGGGGCCGGCCGATTCCCTGCCGCTGGGCGGGGCGGGCTCCGGCGCCGAGCCGGCCCTCTGCGATCGCCCGGGGCCCGACCCTGCCGGGAGGGTGGCGCGCCTGAAGATCGTGCTCTACCTCTAGCGTATTGCGTGAAGATAGGTCCCCAAGATGCTCCGGAGAGCGGCGCGGGCCGCGACCTCGTACGAGATGTTGGAGGGTCGGAGAGTGGCCCCCGGCCGCGGCCGCAGTTACTGATGGAATCGGGCGGGGTCGGAACTGTGTCACGACGGCCTCCGTTCAACATCCCCCACTAACTTCTGCGCGACCTCCCGGGTCCTGTAGATGAGGCCGAACTCCGGGCACCTCCGGGCCGGAAAGAGCCCGGCCCCCTTCTCTCGCATCGAACGTGCTCGCCGCAACCGTCGGGGTGCTTCATCGTGGCGGCCGGATGAGGAAGAGGGTTTGGCGTCAGCCGCCGGTCAGCCCTCTTGGCTCCGTGGTGGTCGACGTCTGTCGGGTCTGGAAGGGCGCCGTAGTTCGATGGTTCCCGAGTGGCGAAGAGCGGGTGGGAGCAAGTGGGCTCTCCCTCGTGAAGGTGTGTCGGGTCAAGTTCTCGCTTCGAGAGGTAGTCGCTCAACACACGGTTGCGTGCGACGCCGCCTCATGCCTTTATGTATCACGGGGGAGTTGCGGGTTTCCGTCGCCTCGGTCCAGGACCCGAGTTCCGGGTCTCGGATGTCCCGAACCCCGCGCGCGAGAAGGGAGCATCCGATGCCGACGACGAACCCGGTGAGGCAGTACCCGAGAGAGCGAAGGTCCACGCCGAGTCTCAGCACGCACAGGCACCGGGCTTCCGTGGGACGCCAGGTGGCCTCCCTCAGTGCCGTCGCCCTGGTCGTGCTCGGTTGGATGGTCATCCTCCTGCAGTCTCCCAGTGCGTCGGCCGTTACGAACCCTGCGGCGACGATCACGGTGGGCTCGAATCCCACAGCGCAGGACTTCGACGCGACCAACGGCGACCTTTACGTCCTGAATCAGGGAGCCAACACGGTCTCGGTGATCTCCACGGCGAGCAGCTCGGTGACGACCACGATCATTGTCGGAACCCAGGGTGGGGCATCGTGCATCCAAGCGGTCGCGTTCGACCCGACGCACAACTACATCTACGTCACCAACAGCGGGGCGGGAACCGTGTCCGTCATCGACGGTTCCACGAACACGGTCACCTCGACCCTCACCCTGAGCGGGAACCCGTGCGACGCTCTCTACGACCCGGCGAACGCCTACGTCTACATCACGAACGACTGCGCCTCGCCGTGCACTTCGTACGTCTACGCGTACTCGGCCACCACCCAGAAGGCTGCGGTCTCGCTCCCCGGGCCCACGGCGACGGTCTTGGGCTACAGTCCGGCGAACTCGGAGATGTACGTATCCGACTTCGACAGTGCCGCCAATTCCTGGGTCGCGTCGGCCATCTCGAGCTCGAATTCGCTCGTCGCGAACGTGGCGGTCTCCGGTGGCGCTCTGCAATTCGCCTATAGCCCAGCCACCAATGAGGTCTACTGTGCGTCTCTGAACAACGGTTCGGCCTACGCGATTCCGTCATCGAACTCCGCTGCCACCCCAATCCTTCTCCATTCGTCCGCCACCGCACAGGCCGCGGGCATCGTGTGGGGAGCGGTGACACGAGATATCTACGTATCAGACTACTTCAACAACGTCGTCGATATTGTGCCCTCGAGCAATGCGGCTGTAAACAATCCTCCCAAAGTTTCTGCGCTTCCACAGGGACTTACCTATGACCCTGCCTCCGGAAACGTGTACGTGGACTCGCTGGTGGGAACCGGTAACGGCGCCGTCGACGAGATCTCTCCCGCGGGCGTCGACGTTATGAGCTACACGGTTCAGCACGCTCCCTACGCCATCACCTACACTTCCTCAAACTCCGAGGTGTACGTCGCGAACGCAGGGTCCGGGACGGTCACCGCCCTCTCGAGCAGCATAACGGTCACGGTCGGGAGCGGACCAGACGCCCTCGCCTACTCGTCGGCATCGAACGACCTCTACGTCGCGAATTCGGCGGCCGGCACGGTTTCGGTGATTACCAGTGGGAACGCAGTCGCCGCGACTCTCACGGTCGGGACGAACCCCGATGCGCTCGTCTACGACCCCTCCAATCACGACATCTATGTCGCCAATCGCGGCTCGGCCACGGTCTCTCCCATTACGAGCGCGAACGTCGTCGGCACCGCGATCGGAATCGGCACCTCGACCGGTGGTCCCGTGGCCCTGGCCTTTGATCCCAACAATGGATACATCTACGCCTCGGACCCGGCGGCGAACCTTGTCAGTGTCATCAACGGGGCGACGAACGCGCTGGTGACCACCATCGCCGTTGCCAATGCTCCCACGACGATAGTGTTCGACGGCTCGAATAACGACGTCTATGTGGTCGAGTCCACCGGGTCGGCCGTCGCCTACATGAGCGGAACCTCGGTGAGCGGCACCATCTCCGTGAGCTCGAGCCCGACGGCGATGGCGCTCGACGCGAACAATTTCAACCTCTACGTGATCTCTCCCTCCTCGGGCGTGCTCTCCGAGATCGCTCCCTCCACGAACACGGTGACCCACTCGGCGGGCGTCAGTTCTGCGCTGGGCGTCGCGTGGTTCCCCTCTCCGAGCATCGATCAGATCGCGGTCACCTCCTCGGCGAGCTCGGGGACGGTCTTCGTCTTCACCGCCAGTACCTTGGGGTCGGTGGGATCCGTTGCCGTGGGTTCCAACCCCACGGCGGCGCTCGTCGACGACGCGACCGGCAACCTCACGGTCGCCGACAACGGGTCCGCGTCCGCGACCATCGTCTCGGGGCTGGATGTCGCGCTGGGGACGGTGACCGTCGACTCCGGGCCGGCGGCGCTCGCGATGGACGGCGCGAACGGTGACATATATGTGGCGTGCTATGCTAGCGGTACTGTCGATGTGGCCTGAGGGCCAGGAGCACGCCGCCGCTCTATTCACGGGAAGCGCACGGGACGCCGTTTCGCGCCGCCCCGATCCTCTGGACAAGCCCGCCGCCAACGTTCCGTCCGGCGACAGCGACCCTCCGCCGAGTCGCTCCGGATGGGGCCGTCGGGGCCGTGGCCAGTTCGTACGGGTCTTGGCGGCCGCCTCGGTGGTCGCGGGCCTGCTGCTCGCCCCGACCTTCGTTTCGGCGCCCGGCGGTCGGGAACTCTCACCCCAACTACAGGGGTCGCGACTCGCGCTCCCGGCTTCTCTTGCTTCGACCGCCACTGGGGGCAGCTTGGCCCCGAACCTTACGCTGACGGAGACTCCGAGCACCATCTGCGTCAGCGGCGGCGGCCTCTGCCCCGCCGGCACCGAGGTCGGGCGCGTGACGATGACCGCAACCGCTCCGTCGACCGGGATCGCGGCCTGGCCGGCGGTCCAGGTCGTGTTCGTTCTCGAGACCGACCCCTACGACGGCGTCTTTGACCACACCGCCGGCAACGCCAGCATCTACAATTCGTATCCGGCCATGTGCTCCTCGCTCGACCCCCTGTGGCTCTGCGGCGAGACCAATACGGTGGAGGCGTTCATCGCGAACGCCTCGGTCTACACCGAGCGCCTCCAGGCGGCCCACCCACTGACCCGGATGAGCTTCGGTCTCGTGGACTTCTTCGCGACGCACGACCGGTGGGATGACTCCGACGGCTCGGAATACCACGTCGACATCGGCCACTTCGTCAACGCCTCCGAGTTCGCGGCGGCGGTCCACGACTCCCTCCAGACCCGGGTGCTCAACGGCTCGTACATCCTTCCGAACTCTACCCTCGCGGACAACTCCCTCTACTCCTCTTCGATCACCGCGCTGTATGGGACGCTCATGGGGGCGGGGATCGGGTGGACGAGCGACGCCCACCACGTCATCGTCTGGGTCGGATCGACAGCCCCGCGCGACCCGAACTACGAGGTGAATCTGTGCCAGACCCTGTCGCCCCACGTGCCGAAGAACGTCACGTCGCCGACCGACCCGAGCTGTTACAGCCCCTCCTGCGAGCCGGCGTACAACTTCGGGGCGGGAATCGAGAGCCCGCGGTGCGAGGGGTGGGCCGTTCCGCAAGACGGGAACGCCTCGGACTCCATCGCGCAGCTTGCCTACTCCGCCCCGGACTGCGTCGACTCGTTGGGCGGGAGCTGCACCATCGACACCATCGATACCCCAACCACAGCCATAGACCCCGACGGTCCGTGGGACTACAATTGGTCCGTACACGGGTCCGCAACTTCACTCTGCACGAGTTGGGGCGACACCGCCGGCGGGTGCAGCCGATACGGCGTCATTTCCAACCAGCAATACTACCAGACCGGCAACCGAACTATCGCCGCGGGCTGCGACCTGGCTCAAGCCACCGGTGGCTCATGGGACGGTCCGGATTGGTGGGACTTTTGGAACGTCTCCTACAACCACTATGATCCTGCTCCCCCGGCTTCGTGCGGCGGGACCAACGGGACGTTGGCTTACAACAACGGCGATCCGCCCACCCGGTGGACCGGACCCTGCTCGTACACGAGCATCTACGAGTGTGACGTGGGACATGAATACTTCAACACCAGCAATCCCACCCTCATCGCCGCGCTTGCGTCGGTCGGTCTCGGGGCTCCTCCCACGGAGCTCGCGCTCGCCGCCCCGGCCGACGGCGCGCCTCTCTTCCGGTTCGTCCCGTGGGGCAACATCCAGCTGGCTCCCTATCTCGGACTCGCGACGGCCTGCCAGCGCGCCTCGGGGTACCCGGAGAATTGCGCGTACGGCGGCGACAGCGTCACCGTCGACGGAGTCGAGACCCTCACCTTCAACTGGAGCGCCGACCCGAACCTCAACGTCCTGCAGGCGGGCGACTCCTGGCAGGCGTCGTTCAATGTCATCGGGGTCGGACCGCCCTACGGCGTCCTCGTCCCGGTGGACGCGTGTACCGCCCCCGGGTGCGCGGCCGCCGGCAGCCAGCCGATCCTCGGGAAGTTCTCCCGCGCCGACTACATCGCGGCCAACGGCTCCACGGTCTCCCAGTCGTTCCCGCTCGCCCGGCTCACCGTCGAGAACGCTCCGGTGCCGACCGCGCCGACCTCCTCCTCGCCGCCGCCCCCGCCCCCAGCGGGGGAGACGCCCCCCGTCCCGGCCCCGGCACCGCTCCCGTTGCCCGTGACCCAGCCGATCCCGGTCGCCACCGTGGCCGCCTCCGCCGGCCTGATCTCGATTCCCGCCGCCACGGCTGGGATCCTGCTCGCCGGGCTTACGCGCGTTCTCCTGCGCGGACGAGCGGTGGCGATGCGGATGGCCATGAAGGCGGGACCGATGGGAGCGCCCCGCGGCGGGAGAGGCAGTTCTCGGGCTGGAGACGGTTCGGGAACTCGATTCGAGTAGGGGTCCCCGAGGGCGATGGACGCATCCCGCGGAGGCTCCCCGAGGAGCTACAATAGGACGCCGAATGGGAGCGCGGATCCCTGTCTGACCGAGCCCTGTTGTTCATCGAGTGGCGCGACCGGCGTATAAACTATCTCCACTAATTTCGATGAGAGTAGTCCTCTACCTACACCTGCACCAGCCGTGGCGGTTGGCCCGATTCCGCTACCTCGATCTCGGCTCGGGGCGTCCCTACTTCGACGTACCGCGCAATCTCGAGATCTTCCGGGGGATCGCGGAGCGGTGCTATCGGCCGGCGCTGGACCGGATCGCGGAGGCGCTCGAGCGCCGGCCCGATTTCCGCCTGAGCCTGTCGATCACCGGGACGTTCGTCGAACAGGCCGAGGCGGCCGCCCCCGACGTGTTGGAGCGACTGCGCCGACTCGTCGCCACCGGCCGGGTCGCCCTCGTGGCCGAGACGTACTACCACTCGCTCGCGTTCCTTCTACCGCCCCCGGAGCTGGCCGAGGAGGTCGCCCTCCACCGTCGGATGCTCGCCGAGCGGTTCGGCGCCCGACCCAAGGTGCTGCGGATGACGGAGCTCGCCTACTCGGACGAGATCGCCCGGTTCGCCGAGTCCGAGCGCTTCCGGGGGATGCTCGCCGAGGGATGGGAAGGGATGCTGCTGGGCCAACCCTCCACCTCCGTCTACTGCGCCGCGGTCGCCCCGGTCGTCTCCCTGCTCCTGCGGCACTATCCGCTGAGCGACGACGTCGGGTTCCGCTTCTCCTCTCGCGGTTGGAGCGAGTACCCGCTCACGAGCGAGAAGTACGCGGGCTGGCTCGCCCGCACGCCGGGCGACGTCCTCGGGCTGTTCATGGACTTCGAGACCTTCGGCGAGCACCACCACGCGGACACCGGGATCCTCGACTTCCTCGGCGCGCTTCCGGACGCCGTCGCGCGGGAACCGAACCTTTCCTGGGCGACGGTCGAGGAGGCGATCGAGCTGCCGCCGAGGGACGCCCTCTCCGCTCCGATGACGGTCAGCTGGGCGGACCAGAACCGGGACCTGGGCGCCTGGCTCGGCAACGACCTTCAGCGATCCGCGTTCGAGGCGGCGAAGAAGGTGGGAGTGCTCGCGCGTCGGGCCGGGGACGGGCCGATCCTGAGCGACTGGCGCCGGCTGCTCACCTCGGACCATTTCTACTACATGTACGTGAGCGGCCACGGCGCCGACCTCGGCGTGCACCAGTACTTCAGCTCGTACGGGAGCCCGTACGATGCGTACGCCAACTACATGAACGCCCTCACCGACCTCCGCCAGCGGGCCCTGGCACGGCTGAGGTGAGCGGACCGATCACGGCCGAAAGGAGCGGGACAGGGGGCCGGCCGCGACGGGCCTGCTCGTCCAGCGCAAGGGTCTTCCCTTGCCCGGGGGCGTCCGTCCCGTTGGGGGAAGGGCCGACCGCATGATCACCCAACTGACGGGGAACGGGCGGATCCTCCTCACGGTCAACGCCGACGGGGAGTGGAACGACCTGTTCTACCCCTACCCGGGGCAGTTCCAGCACCTGCGGGAGATGCGCCTCGGGCTGTTCGACGTCGACTCGCGCGGGTTCGCCTGGCTGCGCGGGGGCAACGGCTACCTCAACCACCAGGAGGCGACGGGCGAGGAGAACTCGCCGACCTCCCGCTGGACCGGCCACGGCCTGTCCGTCCTCGTCCAGGACCACGTCCATCCCAACCACGACCTCATCGTGCGGGTCATCACGGTGGAGGCCGACAGCCCGCGCCGGCTGCGCCTGTTCGCCTACCACTCGCTCAAGATCGCCGAGTCGATGTTCCAGGAGACGGCCTACGTGGACCCCGAGGCGAAGGCGCTGGTCCACTACAAGCGCGGTTTCTACTTCGAGTTCTTCAGCGAGCCGGGCTACACGGCCGCCGCGTGCGGCGAGCACACCCTCAAGGGCCTCGAGGGGACCTACGTCGACGCCCAGGACGGGCATCTGGAGGGCCGTACGATCGCGCACGGCGCGGCCGACAGCGTCCTCCAGTGGGACGTCGAGCCGGCGCCGGGGCGCCCGGCGATCGTCCGCCTCTTCCTGGCCGTGGGCCAGGGCCTCGAGTCGACCCGGACCATCCACGAGTACGTCCGCAGCGGCGGCCCGTCCCGCTTCGAGCGCGAGGCCGCCGCCTTCTGGAAGACCTGGACGACCCGCCGGTTCCCCGGATTGCCCCCCGGCCTTTCCGACCGGGCGCGCGAGGTCTACCGCTCGAGCGTTCTCGTCCTGCGTCACGCGACCGGGACGAACGGGGCGATCATCGCCTCACCGGACACCCGCTCGCTCGTCATCGGCGGCGACACGTACAACTACTGCTGGTGGCGCGACGGCGGCTACGTCAGCAAGGCGATGGACGAGGCGGGCCTCTTCGAGCACGCCCAGCGGTTCCTCACCTTCGCCCGGGCCTGCCAGAGCCCGAACGGCTCGTTCCTCCACCGCCATTTCCCGGACGGCGCGATCGGAAGCACCTGGCATCCGCCGCCGTTCCTCCAGATCGACCAGACCGCGACGGTGATCGCCGCCACCTGGCACCACTTCAAGCGCGGGGCCGACCCGGATATCCTGCTGGACTTCTGGCCGATGGTCAAGGGAGCGGCCGCGTTCCTCACGGGCTTCCGGGACGCGGCGACCGGCCTGCCGGCCGCCTCGTTCGACCTGTGGGAGGAGCGCAGGGGGATCCATCTCTACTCGACGGCCGCCGTCGTCCATGCCCTCGAACGGGCGGGCCGGATCGCGACGGAGCTCGGCAAGGACCCGTCCGGCTGGGAGCGGGCCGCGACCGAGATCCGGGCGACGGCGCTCACGGCGTTCTGGGACGAGGGGCTGGGCCGGTTCGTCCGTTCCCTTGAGCCGCGCGAGACGCGAATCGACGCCTCGGTCCTCCTCGCCCTCAAGCTGGGGCTGCTCCCGCCGAGCGACCCCCGCTACGCGCTCACCGTCGACGTCGTCGAGCATCGCCTGTGGAACGGCGCCCTCGGGGGGCTCGCTCGCTACGAGGGGGATGCCTACTACGGGCCCGAGAACCCCTGGATCGTCTGCACCCTCTGGCTCGCCGAAGCGCGGCTCGCGCTCGGGGACCGGGAACGGTGCCGGGCCCTCATCGAATGGGCCGCGGGCCACGCGACGCCCACCCTCCTGCTCCCCGAGCAGGTCGACAGTTCGACGGGCGAGCCCCGGAGCGCGACCCCGCTGACCTGGTCGCATTCGACGTACGTGGACGTCGTCCACAAGTACCAGCGCGCGGTGCGCGGGGGGAGCCCGGGCGAGGAATGAGCGGGGGCCGTCGGTCGGTCGGAGGGACGGCGCGGTGAGCCGGGCCGTCACCGCCCCGCGGCCCGGCCCCTACCTCGGGATCGACATCGGGGCCACCAAGGTCCTCGTGGGGCTCGTGACGCCCGACGGCCGGCTCCTGGCGCACAGCGACCGCGTGGTGCATTCGAACGAGGGGCTCGAGGAGGTGCTCGCCCGGGTGCACGAGGGGATCGGCCGGCTGGGCTCGACGGCGCCTCCGATCGCGGCCGGCGTCGCGGTCGCGGCCCAGGTCGACCCGCGCGACGGCACGGTCCTCTACGCCCCGAACCTCCGATGGCGGGACGTCCCCCTCGGGCCCCGGCTCTCGAAGGAGCTCGGGGTCCCGGTCCGCGTGGAGAACGATGTCCGCGCGGCCGTGTGGGGCGAGTGGGTCCACGGCGCGGGCCGCGGGTCCACCGAGGTCCTCGGGCTGTTCATCGGGACCGGCGTCGGGGGCGCGGTGATCTCCGACGGCCGCCTGCTGCACGGGGCCCGGTTCGCTGCCGGCGAGATCGGCCACTCGACGTTGGTGGCCGGCGGGCGTCGCTGCCATTGCCCGAACCGCGGCTGCCTCGAGGCGTACATCGGCGGCTGGGCGATCGCCGAGCGGGCGCAGGAGGCCGTCGCCGACGATCCCGTCGCCGGGGGCCGCCTGGTCGAGACCGCCGGCGGAGGAACGGCGATCACGGCCGCGACCGTCGCGACCCTGGCGCGGGCCGGCGATCCCCTCGCGACCCGGCTGGCCAACGAGACCTCGGACTACCTTGCGGCGGCGGCGGTCGGCCTGGTCAACGCGTTCAACCCCGAGCGGCTGATCCTGGGCGGAGGCCTGCTCGCCCACTGGCCCGAGCTGGCGCTCGGGGTCCCCGGTGCGCTCAGCGAGCGCTGCCAGCCCCCCGCCGCGCGGGCCGTCACGGTGACCTTTGCGGCGCTGCGCCACCACGCTTCCGTGATCGGGGCCGCGACCCTGGCCGCCGCCTCGGCGCGGTAGGGCTGAAGTACTACCTCGGCCCAGAGAGGACCGGAAGGACCGCCCACCGGCGGTCCGGACGGCGATGCGGTTCCGGGGCGAACGGGAGGCGTTCGGCGCACCGGGGATCGAGCCGCGGTGGACCCACGGCAACAAGGACGGGGTGGGAACGGCCTATTCGCAGGACAGCAAGGTCTGGTACACCCTCTTCCGCGGCACGGTGACCGAG
>JAKAOB010000102.1 GCA_021812305.1 Thermoplasmata archaeon | reverse complement strand
AGGCTCCGCTCCCGCCTCCGGTCGGCCGGGCAACGGCGGCCCCCGGCCCCGCCGTCGGGCGCTCCCCGTCCCGTGGCGTCGGGCGGCCCGACCGGACCGACGGGCCGGGTCCGAGGGGCCGGGGGAGACGGGGGTCCCCGCCCCTCGGGCGCCCGCCGGCCGCGGCCCTCTTATCTACTTCGTACTCCCTGAAGGTCCGGCGACGGGCCCACCGCGGAGGAGAGGATGTCGACGGCCGGGCGGGAGTTCCTGACGGCCCTCGATTCGTTGATGGAGTCCTTCCAGAAGGACCAGCGGGCGGTGTTCCGGAAACTGAAGCTCACCCCGATCCAATACTTCGTCCTCAAGTGGGTCGCCCACAATCCGGCGGCCAACATGTCGCACCTCGCCGGCTTCCTCGGCGTCCGGCCCCAGACCGTGACCCCGGTCGTGGACGCCCTGCAGCGGGCCGGATGGCTCCGCCGAAGCCCCTCGGCCGCGGACCGGCGGGAATCGTTGCTCCAGGTGACGGCGGGGGGCCAGCGGTTGCTCGGCCGGCTCCACGCCGCGTATCTCCAGCGGGTGGGCCGGGCGCTCGACGCGGCCCCGGAACCCGACCTCCGGACCGCCACGATGGTCCTCGGCATCGCGTCGGCGGTGCTCGCCCGAACTCCCCCCGAGGGGCGATCGCCTCCGGGCCCCGCGGCTTCCCGGAGCCCCGCCCGGGGCCGCGCGGTACGCTAAATACTTAGTTCGTAAGGTCTGATTGTCAGGAGGGGCGTATATGATTCCCGTTTCCTCCGAACCGCGGCGGCCGGCCGTCCCGGGGCCGCGGCCACCCTCCGAAGCCGGCGCCGGAGGGGGCCCCGGGCCGGGGGGCCGCGGCCGGGGGCCGATCGGGCCGGTCTCCGGGCCGCCGGCGGCCCGCCGGCCCGGTCCGGGGAGGCGGCCGTGACGGAGACGGCGCTCCCGGCGGGCGGTTTCGGCACGCCTCCCGCCCCGAAGACGATGGCGACCTTCGACCGGGCCTACGCGAACCGGGTCATGGTGCTCCTCGCGGGGATCGTGATGATCGTGCTGTACGTCGAGGGGATGCTGACCCCGTCGCTTCCCACGATCCAGAGCGATTTCCACGTGGATACCGCGCAGGTCACCCTCGTGATCTCGGCCTACGCCATCTCCGGCGTCGCCCTGAGCCCGGTCGTCGGCAAGCTGGGGGACATCTACGGGAAGCGCCAGGTGCTCATGGCCACCATGCTGGCCTACGCCGCCGCCGTCTCCGTCACGGGGTTCTCGCCGAACTTCACCTTCATGGTGGTGGCCCGGACGGTGCAGGGGGTCGGCCTCACGATCCTCCCGCTTGGGATGGCGCTCGTCCGGGAGGAGTTCCCGAGGGAGCTCGTGCCGCGGGCCCAGGGGCTCCTGAGCGCCATGTTCGGGGTCGGGTTCGCCATCAGCCTTCCCGTCGGGTCGTGGGTCTCCCAGAACTACGGCTGGCGGGATACCTACCACACCGCGATCCCGGTCGTCCTCGCCCTGACGATCCTCGTCTTCTACATCGTGCGGGAGTCCTCGTACCGGCGGCCCGGCACGCGCGTCGACTACGTCGGCGCCGGCCTGCTCGGCGCCTCCCTCGCCGGGATCGTCGCCGCCCTTTCGCAGGGTCAGGCCTGGGGCTGGCTCTCGCCGCTCACCCTCGGATTCGCGCTCGGGGGGCTCCTCCTGCTCCTCCCCTTCCTGGCGTGGGAGCGCCGGTGGACCCGGCAGTCCCGGGAGCCGATCGTCGACCCGGTGCTGCTCGGGGAACGGAACGTGGCGGTGACGAACATCGTCCTCACGGTGGCGGGGCTCGGGATGTACATGGCGCTGTTCGCGCTGATCTACCGGTTCGAGTTCCCCGCGGTCTCCGGGGGCTTCTCGCTGGACATCCTCCAGGCCGGCATCGACATCGTGCCGCTCGCGGTGGCCATGCTCGTCGTGGCCGTCGTGGCGAGCGTTCTCGTCTACCGGGTGGGCGTCAAACCGCTCGCCCTCGCGGGGACCGCGCTCACGAGCCTCGGGTTCTTCCTGCTCGCCTCCGCCGGGAACCTCACGGCGGCCCTCCTCGATGAGTTCGTGACCGGCGCCGGCATCGCGCTCCTCAACGCCTCCGTCATCAACATGCTCGTCCTCACCGTCGATCCGAAGGACATGGGCCAGGCCACCGCGATGAACAACGTCTTCCGGAACCTCGGCGGCAGCGTCGGGGCACCCATCGTGGGCGCCCTGCTCGCGACGTACGTGACGGGGATCGTCGTTCCCGGCGGGGCGCTCGCCGGCACCGATCTTCCCCGGCTGCTCGCCTTCCAGTACGCCTTCTGGATCGCCGCCGGGGTGACCCTGGTGGGCGGCGTCGCCGTCCTCTTCGGCGAGGAGGTGCTGGGGCCCCGCCGCCACGCGAAGTTCGCCCACCTGCCGCACCTGCGCGGCGCCCCGCGCCCGGGCCGGGCCATGTCGGACCGGCCCCGGCTCCCCGTCGAGGCCCGCGGCGCGCCGGCCGCGGGCCCGGAAGCGGCTCCGTCCGTCGCCGAGTAGCCCGCCTCCCGACCGGGGCGGGTCGCGCGGCCCGATCCACGGGAGGCGCCCCGCTCGGACCCGGCCCCGAGGGGGGCGCCGGTCGCGGACCGGGCCGGCCTCGACCACGGGTATCCGGGCCGATCGCGGCGGGGTTCCCCGGATGGTGGCGGCCCCGGGGGGGCGGGCGTCCTCCCCTTCACTCCGTCGGCCGGACCGCCTCCGCGGGGGGCAGTCGGGAGGCCCGGAGCGACGGTTCGGCCACCGCCAGCATGGAGAGGGCGTAGGCGGCGGTCAGGATGAGCGCGAGCTGGCCCCACGGGATGGCGAAGTTCGTGATGCCGAGCCCGCTCGCGGAGCTGCTCTGGGTGAGGTTCCAGACGATGAGGAGCCCGAGGGCCACCCCGATCCCGATCCCCACCAGCGTGACGTAGGTGTACTCGAGGAAGAACGCCCGCCCGACCATCCCGCGGGTGAAGCCGTTCGCGCGGATCATCCCGATCTCCCGCCGGCGTTCGGTCACCGCCCGCAGGGCGACGATCCCCATCGCCGCGACGCCGACCGCGAGGCCGAGGCCGACGAAGATCTGGAGGAGGCCGATGACGCCCTCGGTGGACGCGATGGACGTGGCGAGGAGGTTCTCGATGTCGAGGATGACGAACCCGTACGGGAAGAAGACCGCCTTCGCCACCTGGGCGGCCTGGGTCGCGGAGGCGCCGGAGGCGAGCGTCAGGAAGAACGCCTCCTCCGCATGGTACCCCATCTGGAGCGCCGTCGGTGGGCTCACGAAGACGCCCGTGACGAGGGATTCGCTCAAGATCCCGATCACCGTCACCGTCGCCGTCTTTCCCGTCGCCGGGTTGGTCAGGAGGATCGGCATGCCGGGAACGACGTGGGGGTGCCCGCTGCCGCCGGATCCGACGCCGAGGTTGTTCGAGACGGCCGAATAGCTCTGGTCGACGATGGCGACGTCGGGTTGGTCGGCGAGCTCGGCGAACACCTCCGCCGCGCTCGCGCCGTCCTCGGTGGCGACGAAGCCGAAGTGGTTCGTCGCGTAGAAGCTCGAGTCGGGCGACGCGTTCGCCGGAGCCGCAAAGAGCGAGTCCGCGTAGGCGCCCCCGGCGAATCCGGTCCCGTTCACGTACACCCCGCCCGTGACCAGCGGCACGATGATGGGAAAGAGCGGGGCGACGGTGGAGTTGTTCGCGGCGAGGCCGGGGAGATCGGGGATCGAACGGGCGGAGTACGCGACGAAGGTGTAGCCGCCGGACTGTTCGGCGAGCGTGTGGGCGAGGCTCGCGTCGATGGTCGCGCCGGCCCCCGCGATGGCGACGAGGGTGAAGATGACGAGGGCGAAGATGGCGAGGCTGATGGTGGTCCGCGCCGGCCGCCGGCTGGGATAGGAGAGGCCGATCTGGGCGACCGGGGCCCGTCGGGAGCGGCCGCCGGCGAGGCGGACCAGGCCGCGGGCGATCGGGGCCGAATTGAACGCGTAGAGGAGGAGCGCCCCGGCGACCATGAGGATTCCCTCCACGAACACGATGAAGATCCCTCCCGTGTGCGCGGGGCCGAGGAGGGCGGCGTGGAGCGGCTCCGAGCCGACCCAGACGAGAAGGGCGACGCCCGCGAAGGAGAAGGCGACCCGGTTCGGGGCGAACCGGGCGGCGACGAGCGCGATCCCCACGATGGCGAGCGCGCCGCCCAGGATCGGGTCGGAGAGGTCGGTGGAGCCGCGGTACGTCGCGGCGTAGAGCGCGAGGCCGAGGAGGGTCGCGACGGCCCCGACGTAGGCGAGGTAGGTGTAGGTGCGGAGCGGCGGCGGCGGTTCGGCCAGGTCGCGGATCGCCCGGACGATGTTGAGCCGGCTCGCCCGCCGGCTGGCGACGGCGATCGTGACGAGCGTCAGGAGGAAGCCCGCGACGTAGGCGGTGACGAGCGACTCCCCGGAGACGGTGAAGGAGTCGAGGAGCGCGTTCGGCGGGAGCCCGGGGGTCCGGTACAGCTCGCCGAAGGCGTAGGTCAGGCCGTACCCCACGCCCACGCCGAGGAAGGTGCCGGCCAGCGCGCTCGCCGCCGAGTAGGCGACCCCCTCGAACAGGAAGGAGTACACGAGCTCGCGACTCTGCAGGCCGATCGCCCGGAGGACCCCCATCTCCCCCTTCCGTTCCTCGGCGAGGAGGACGAAGATCCCCACGATGAGCATCGCCCCGGCCGCGATCGAGAAGAGCCCGAGGACGAGGAAGAGCGTGGAGACGCTGCTCCCGGCCGCATTCGCGGCCGCGATCTGCTGCGCGACGAACGGCTCCGCCGAGAGCCCGGCGGCCGCCGGGATCGCGGCCAGCGTGGTGTTGAGTTGCGCGCTGAGGCGGGGGGCCGCGGCGAGGCGCTCGGCCAGGTCGCCCGTGTTGGTGACCGAGAGGAAGTTGATCGCCCCCGGCATCTGCTCGAGCGCCTGGGCGGTGGCCAGGGGGACGAACACGTCCCCGAAGTCGCCGACGCCCCCGGTCAGGAAGGCACCCCGGAGGTTGTCCGCGACGACCGCCCCGACGATCGCGGGGATCGGCGCCGACCCCGCCCCGAAGAGGAGGAGGGCGTCGCCGGCGGAGGCGTTCATCTCGGAGGCGGCGAGGGAGTCGAGGAAGACCTGGTCCGGCGCCGGCCCCGGCAGCGACGCGCCGTCCGCGGCGACGAACGGCCCGAGCTGGGCGCTCTGGTTGCCGTTCGTCCCGATGAGGTTCAGGTTGGTCTGCGGGATGCCCCGGGTCCGGTCGAGGACCGACACCGTGCCGACGATCTCGGGGGCGACCCCGGCGACGGCGGGGTCGTGGGCGGTGGCGGAGGCGACATCGACATAGACGGAGTACGGGAACGGCGAGAAGGCGCCGGAGGGGCTCTGGTTCGAGATGACCTCGTCGTTGTACCCGACCGCGAGGACGGTGTAGTGGACCTCCACGTTCGAGATCGTGTTGCCGACGGCGAGGCTTCCCGAGATGATCGTGGTCGCGACGAGGAGGCCGAGGATGAGGAGGACGGTCCGGCCCCGCGCCCGGTAGACGTTGCGGAGTCCGATGCGGCAGGCGAGGCGGTGGCGCATCGCGATCCCGAGGAGCGCGAGCGCCACCGCGAGGAGGAGAAGCAGGAGCCCCGCCGTGACCGGATTGCCGAGCGCCATGGGATTCAGGAGACGAACTGGCCGTCGCGCATCCGCCGCGTCCGGTCGCAGGCGGCGG
>JAKAOB010000101.1 GCA_021812305.1 Thermoplasmata archaeon | reverse complement strand
GCAGTAGGTCGCGCGGTCACCGGTCCGTCGGCCGGCCCACGGGCCGAAGGCCTTTTGCGGCCCCGGGCGTCCGAGCGCCCGGTAGGGCCATGCCGGGAGACCCCGACCTGGGTGAGCAGAAGATCCGTTGGGCCGAGTCGCGCATGGCGGTGCTCGCGGGGGTCCGTGAGCGCTTTGCCCGCGAGCGGCCGTTCGCCGGCCTGACGATCTCCGCCGTCCTCCACATCGAGGCGAAGACGGCGGTCCTCGCCCGCACGCTCCGGGCCGGCGGGGCCCGGGTCCTCCTCGCAGCGGGCAACCCGCTCTCCACGGACGACGACGTCGTGGCGGCGCTGAACCGCGGGGGGATCGAGACCCGCGCCCGCAAGGGCGAGTCGACGGAGGAGTACCGCGCGGCGGTCGTGGCGATGCTCGACGCGGACCCGGAGGTCATCATCGACGACGGGGCCGACCTGGTCGCCCTCGCCCATACCGCCCGTCCCGACCGCGGAAAGATCCGCGGGTCGACCGAAGAGACGACGACGGGCGTCACCCGCCTCCGGGCGCTCGAGCGGGAGGGGCAGCTGCGCTTCCCCGCGATCGACGTGAACGATGCCGAGATGAAGCACCTCTTCGACAACCGCTTCGGCTGCGGCCAGTCGGTGCTCGACGGCCTCTTCGGGGCGACGAACCTCCTCATCGCCGGCAAGGTGGCCGTCGTGGCCGGCTACGGCTGGTCCGGCATGGGGATCGCCTCCCGGCTCCGGGGGCTCGGCGCCGAGGTCGTCGTGACCGAGGTGGACCCCGTGCGGGCGATCGAGGCGCGCCTCGAGGGGTTCCGCGTGGTCCCCATGCTCGATGCCGTGCGCTCGGCGGACCTCATCGTGACCGCGACGGGCAATCGGGACATCGTCCGGGCCGAGCACTTCCGCGTGATGAAGTCCGGTTGCCTCTTGGCGAACGCCGGCCACTTCGACATCGAGATCTCCAAGCCCGACCTCGAGGGGCTCGCCGTCGCGCGCCGCGTCGTCCGCCCGGGCGTCGAGGAGTTCACCTTCGCCGACGGCCGCACCGTCTGCCTCCTGGCGGAGGGGCGCCTCATCAACCTCGCCACGGGCCAGGGCCATCCCGTCGAGATCATGGACCTGAGCTTCTCGCTCCAGGCGCTGAGCGCCGAGCTGATCGCGCTCCACGGCCGCGAGCTCGCGCCGACGGTGCACGCCGTCCCGCGGGCGATCGACCGCGCCGTCGCCGAGGCGGCCCTCGCCCCGCTCGGGGCGGCGATCGACGTCGCGACGCCGGCGCAGCGTAAATACGCCCAGAGCTGGAAGGAGGGGACATGAGCGAGACGAAGCTGCCCGCGGACCTGCGCTACACGAAGAGCCACGAATGGGTCCGGGCCGACGGGGCCGAGCTCGTCGTCGGCATCACCGACCACGCGCAGGCGGAGCTCACCGACATCGTCTTCGTCGACCTCCCGGCCGCCGGGAAGGCCGTGGCCGCGGGCCAGGGCGTCCTCGTCCTCGAGTCGGTCAAGACGGTCGCGGACATCTACGCGCCCGCCGCCGGGACCGTCACGGCCGCGAACGGCGAGCTCACGGCCCACCCCGAGCTCGTCAACCAGGACCCCTACGGCAAGGGGTGGCTCTACCGGCTGCGGCCCAGCGCCCCGTTCGACCCGGCGTCCCTGCTCTCCGCGGAGCAGTACCGCGCCGGCCTCGGCGCCTAGACCGGACCCGGCGGCATCCGCGCCCCCGCGGCGCCCGCGGACGGTCGCTCGGACGGCGCCCCGGACGGGAGGGCCCGGCGCAGCAGGTAGCCGGCCTCGATCAGCAGCGCCGCGAATCCCACGGACATCGCGTACGACGCTCCCGGGCCCGAACCGCCGAGGACGGCCAGCCCGGCGAGCGAGGCGCCCACCGCGCCGAGGAACCCGACCACGGTCAGGGCGACGGCCGCCCGGCGGCCCGAGCGCAGCCCCAGGCGCAGCGCGTTCGCGCTGATCCCGATCAGGAGCACGGCGACGACGAGGTGCGCGTCCAGGACCGCGCTCGCCCCGAGGACCGAGGCCCCGCCCCCGGTCGGCACGGTGACGAAGAGGTTGACCGCCATCCCGAGCAGGAACTCGATCACGATCAGGCCGAGCAGCGGCGGCCCGAGGCGGGCCAGGCGCTCCGGGTCGGCGACGGAACCGGGGGATCGGGAACGGGCGTTCATGCGACCCCCGCGAGGCGGCCGCCGTCCACGGGGACGGTGGCGCCGGTCACGAAGGCCGCGCCCTCGCCGCACAACCACAGGACCGTCGCGCCGACGTCCTCGGGCCGGCCGATCCGGCGCATCGGCACCGCCTGGCGCGTCCGCTCCCGGTACTCCTCGGGGAGCGCGCGGAGGCGCTCGGTGTCGATGGGCCCCGGCGCGACGGCGTTGACCCGGATCGAGTCCCGGGCGTGGTCGAGGGCGGCGCTCTTGGTCAGGCCGAGGATGGCGTGCTTGGCCGTGATGTACGGGCCGCCGCCGGGATAGCCGCTGATCCCCGCCGTCGAGGACATGTTCACGATCGCCCCCCCGCCCGTGCGCCGCATCAGGGCGATCTCCTGCTGCATCGCAAGGAACGTGCCGAGGACCGTCACGCGCTGCACGCGCTCGAAGAGCTCCGGGGCGAGCTCGGCGAAGGGCGTCGGGGGGGCCCCCTCCCCGGCGTTGTTGAAGGCGCAGTCGAGCCGGCCCATCTCGCGGGCGATCGTCCCGCCGAGGGCCCGGACGCTCTCGGGTTCGGCGAGGTCGACCCGGACCGCGTGCGCCTCCCCGCCCGCGGCGCGGATCTCCGCCGCCCGTACGTTGAGCGCCGCCAGGTCGCGGGCCGCCAGCACGACCCGCGCCCCCCGCGCGGCGAAGAGCCGGGCCGTGGACGCCCCGATCCCGCGGCTCGCCCCGACGACGAGCGCGACCTTTCCCCGAAACTCGTCGCCCGGCGCCCCCGCAGGGGGGGCCGCTCCCGCGGACCGCATAATTTGGACATACTGTAAGACTAAATAAACTCCTCGGGATGGCTCCTTATCCCGGGAGGGCTACCCCGTGCCGATGAGCCCGAGAGGCTACGACTCCGTGAAGCGCCGGGCGGCCGCGGCGCGCACCCGGGAGCGGATCCTCGAGGCCGCCCGGGCCCTCGTCGGGGGGAAGGGGGACCTCGGGGACTTCAGCATCGACGCGGTCGCCCGGCGGGCGGGGGTCGCCCGGATGACCGTCTACTACCAGTTCCGGTCGCGCGCGGGGCTCCTCGAGGCCCTCGCGGACCACCTGGCCGGGCGCGGGGGGATGGAGCGGATGGGTCAGGCGTTCGCCGCCCCGACGCGGGACGAGGGGATCCGCCGCCTCGTCGAGGTCTTCGTCGGGTTCTGGGCGACGGACCGGATCACGATGCGCCGGCTCCGCGCGATGGGGGTGGTGCTTCCGTCCACGGCGTCGGGGCCGAGGGACCGGGACGAGTGGCGCCGGTCGGCCGTCGCCCGGCTCCTTTCCCGTCACGCCCGGCGGGGGGGCGCGGGACGAGGGGAGGCGTCGTCGGAGCTCGTGGACACGATCTGTGCCCTGACGAGCTTCGAGATGTACGACCTGCTCCGCACGGGGACCCGCCGCACCGAGGAGGTCGCGGATATCGTCGCGGACCTCGCGATCGCGGCCGCGCGGCGGGCCGCCCACGACGCGGGCTGAGCCGGGCGCGCCCGAGCGCTACTGTCCCTCGAACCGTGGGGGGCGCCGCTCGAGGAACGCGCGCATCCCCTCGGTCCGGTCGCGGGTGACGAAGGTGTGGCCGGCGGACTCCCCCTCCAGCCGCAGGGCGCCGATCATCGGCGCGTCGAGCCCGTGGTCGATCACCGACTTGCCCCAGGTCAACGCGAGGGGGGCGAGGGCCGCGATCCGCTCCGCGAGCGCCTGGACCTCCGCGCCGCCGTCCTCGGCCGGGACGACACGCGCGACGAACCCCAGGCGGTGGGCTTCGTCCGCGCGCACGGCCTCGGCGGAGTAGAGCAGGTACTTCGTCAGGGACCGTCCGATGAGCCGGGTGAGCCGGGTCAGGCCGCCGAAGCCGGGATGGATGCCGAACTTCGCCTCGGGGAGGCCCAGGCGGGCGTCGGGCGTCGCGAGGAGGAAGTCGGTGGCGAGGGCGATCTCGAGGCCGCCGCCGAGGGCGAACCCCCGGACGAAGGCGATCACCGGGTGGGGGAACTCCTCGATGCGGCGGCAGACCGCCTGGCCCGCGAAGCCGAACGCGCGGCCCTGGACGGCGTCCTTCTCCGCCATCTCGGCCAGGTCGGCCCCAGCGCAGAAGTTCGGTCCGGCGCCGGTGAGGACCACGCAGCGCACGTCCGGCGATCCCTCGAGGTCGACGAACGCCGCGTCCAGCTGCCGGAGCAGCTCGCTATGGAGCGAGTTCATCGTGGCGGGGCGGTCGAGCAGGACCCAGGCGACCGGACCGCGCCGCTCGACCCTCACGTAGCGGACCGTCCAGCTCGTCTCGCCGCGCTCGGTCCGCGCGACGAGCTCCGGCGCGACCGGGAACGCCTCGCCCCATCGGGCGGCGTAGGCGCGCACGCGCGCCAGGCCGGCGGGCAGGCCCGCCCGGCCGAGGAGGGCGAACGGCGGGTTCTTCCACTTCAGGCCGAGGAGCGCACCGGTCTCGACGGCCTCGGGCGTCGCGACGCCCTCCTCGACCAGCTCGGTCACGATGCCGAAGAGCAGCCCCTCGAACCGCTCCCGGACGGCGGCCTCGCGCTCCGGCTCGACGGAGGCCTCCCGCCACGCCCAGGTGCCCTTCTTCGCGACCGTCTCCTCGAGGAGCTCCGCCGGCGCGTACGCCGGACCGAACGCGGTCTCGAGCGACTCCATCGAGTGGAGCGCGATCGGAAGCCCCGTGAGGTTCATCACCTCGAACGGGCCGTTCTCGGTGCCCGTGAGGTCCCGGCCGACCTTCTCGATCGTGGCCAGGGAGGCGACCCCTTCCTCGGCCATCCGGGCCGCCTCGTTCATGTACGGAACGAAGAACCGGTTGACCGCGAAGCCCGCGCGGTCGCCGACGCGGATCGGCACCTTCCGCAGGCCCCCGGCGAACTCCTCGAGCCGGCCGAGCGTCGCGGCGTCCGTCGCCTCGCCCCCGACGACCTCGATGAGCTTGTTCGTGATGGCGGGATAGAAGAAGTGCAGGCCGGCGAACCGTCCCGGGCCCGGGAACGAGGCCCCGAGGCGGCCCACGGACAGCGACGAGGTGTTCGTCGCGACGATCGCCGCCGGGGAGACGAGCGCGGCCACGGCCTCGAGCAGCTTGTGCTTCTCCCCGAGGTCCTCGAAGATCGCCTCGATGACCAGGGCCGCGCCGCCGACGGCGGACGCGAGGTCGGTCGTGAAGGTGATCCGGGCGAGCGCAGCCCCGGCGGCCTCCGGCGTGAGCTTGTGGCGCTCGACGGCCCGGTCGAGCGACTTCTGGATGCGCCCCTTCGCCCGGTCGAGCAGCTCGACGGTGAGGTCGCGCAGCCGGACGACGTAGCCGGCCTGGGCGCACGCCTGTGCGATGCTGCCGCCCATCGTCCCCGCACCGAGGACCGCGACGACCGCCGGGGGAACGAGCCTCGCTTCGCTCATCGTCTGTAACCTCGAGGGGGCGTCCCCTCGGCGCCCGCGGAGCGTGGCGGACTAATAACCCTCCGGTCCCCCGACGCCCCCGGTAGGGTACGTGTTTAGCTCCCTCGACGATTCGGGGCTCATCGTGCATTGAGCTCGGCATGGTTCCGGGCGTACCCAAACTGTAAATCCGGGAAGCCATTAACC
>JAKAOB010000100.1 GCA_021812305.1 Thermoplasmata archaeon | reverse complement strand
GCGCGAAGCGGCGCCGGTCGTAGCTGTAGCGAAGATCCTTCGCGACGATCACGGGGGCGCCGGCGCCCCCACCGGGGACCGGCGGCGCGGGCCGGTTCGAGGCCAACATGCAGCGGCGAAGCCTAGTGGCGCGGCCGGTAAAGTTCCCTGACTTCTGGACCGAAGGTACTTTCCGGGGTTCGCCTATCCCCCGGCATGGTACTCCGGGTCCGCGAGCTGACTCTCGAGGAAGGCCAGAAGCTTCAGCGCATCCTACGCCACGGTCAGGACGCTATCGAGTTCAAGCGCGCCCAGATCATTCTCGCCAGTTTCCAGGGGAACACACCCCCTCGGATCGCGGTCATCGCTCTGATGAGCGAGGACTACATTCGCGGGGTGATCCGGGCCTTCAACGAGCACGGGATGGCTGTGCTCAAGCCCAAGTGGGGACCCGGGCGGCCCCCGAAGTTCACCGACGAGCAGCGCAAGGCGCTCGTCGATCTGGCGCTCAGCCGACCTCGAGATCTTCACCTCCCGTACGCCCAGTGGTCCCTCTCCCGCCTCCGCGAGCAGGCGGTAGCTCGGGGCATCGTCCCCTCGATCAGCGAGGAGTGGCTGAGGGTCATCCTCCACGAGGACGACGTCTCGCACCAAACGATCCGGACATGGAAGGTGTCACCCGACCCCCTCTTCGAGGAGAAGAAGCGGAAGATTGACGAGCTCACTCGAAAGCGCCACAATCCGCCCGTGGTGCTCTCGATGGACGAGATCGGGCCAATCCAGTTGATCCCCCACGGAGGGGAGGGGTGGTATCCGAAGCAGTGGCCGGCGAGGATCCCGGCCGAGTATGAGCGAAAGTTCGGGACGGTCTACTACTTCCTGTCGCTGAACGTCTTCCACCAACGACTGTTCGGCCGGGTCTACCGGACCAAGCACTCGGTGAACTGGCTCGAGTTCCTGAGGGACGTCCGGGCGCAGTTCCCTCCAAACCAGCGGGTGCATCTGATCTGGGATGGGGCGAGCAACCATTGGACGGCGGCGATCCGGGAGTGGGCTCGGAAGAGCCGAGTCCGGCTCTACTCGACCCCCACCCACGCCAGCCACCTCAATCCGGTGGAGTGTCACGCCGGGGATCTCCAGAAGCTGGCGCTGGCCGGTGAGACGTACACCTCTCCCGAGGAGGTAGCGAAAGCGCTCGATGCGGCCGTGCAGTATCGCAACACCGAACGCAAAGCCCGAGGGAAACGGTTCCGGGACACCGTACGTAAGGATCGACGTCAGCGAGCCAAGAAACCCATCTGGCTCAGGCCCCGATAGGGTCAGCCAAACTTCGTGGCCGCGCCACTAGCCGGGCGGGGCTTTAGGTCTGCCCACGCCCGGTGGGTACCGGTCGTTCCCACCCGCACCGGGGACCGCGTCCGTGACGCGCGTCGGTCGAGCCGCCACGGAAGCGATCGCCGACCGGGGGAACGGGAGCCTCGGCGCGTCGCGGCGAGGCGGAGGCTTATCCCGAGTGTCCCGATGACCGCCCGTGGCCGCGATCAAGGTCGAGTACGTCTACGCGGGCCTCCGTGTCCGGAACCTGGCGCGCTCGCTGACGTTCTACCGGCGAATGGGGTTCCGCATCCGGTCTCGGGGCCGGATGGGTCACGGCGGCGTCTGGGTCCATCTGCTGTTCCCCGGGGCGGCGCAGGAGGTCGAGCTCAACTACTACCCCCGGTCGAACCGATACTACGAGCCGATCCGGCGGGGGACGGAGTTCGACCACCTGGGATTCCGCGTGTCGGACGTCGAGGGTTGGGAAGCGGAGCTGCGGCGGCGCAAGTTCCCGATCGTGGCCCGGATCCGCGAACCGCACGAGAACATCGTCTACACCCGCGATCCGGACGGCAACTGGCTCGAGTTCTTCGGCCCGGTCGTCGACTGACCGGGGGGCGCGGGCGACCGGCATCGTCCACCGTTCACCGGCGGCGACGATCGTTTGCCCCGGGGGGGCGAACGCGCCTCGATGGGGCCGCCGTCGACGCTGCCGAGCGGGCACCCCGGGGCAGCGCGGGACCGTGGGGCCCGGAAACGTGCCCTCGATCGAAGCGCGGGTCCCCCGACGCGGGTCCTCCGCCCCCTGGAGCAGTATGCCGCTTCGAACCCGCCGTGCACCCGTGGGGCCGGGCCGGTCGCCGACCCGTGGGCGCGGTGGAGCGTGGAGGTGGGCCGCTTCGTCGAGTCACGGCGCGCCTCCGGTGCGGTGGGCGAGCTCTGGTTGCGCAGAATGACGTGGGAGCTCGAACGGGTGCCGCGTCTGTGGTGCTCGGTCGAGCCGGCGGTCGCGGCGAGCAGCCCTCACGACCTTCCGGCCGCCTACCTGGACGCGCTCCGCCACGGGAAAAAATGGGAAAAGCCGACCTTCGCGATCCACTTTGCGGCGCTGCGTTCGTTCCTCCGCTGGGCGGGCAACCCCCTCGGCGCGGAGTCGGGCGCTTGGCGGCTGCCGTCGGGAGAGCCGAGCCACCGGCGCTGGCTCACCCGGGAGGATTTCCTGTCGCTCTACACCCACGCTCGGGGACGGGCCCGCGTTCTCGTGGGGCTCGAGGGCCTGAACGGTCTGCGCCGCGTCGAGGTCCTTCGGCTCCGTGTGAAGGACCTCTTCCTCTCGGAGGCGACCCTCCGGGTCCTTGGGAAGGGAAGGAACGGGGGGAAGTGGCGGCGGATACCGTTGCATCCGCTGCTCGCGCCCGTCCTCGAACGCTGGGTGCGGGGCAAGGCGCCGGACGCCCGGATCCTCGAGGCCTCCCGTTCGACCGCGGACCTCCTCCTCGCCGGGGCGGCCCGGGCCGCCGGCCTGAGCGCCCGGGGGATACGCGTCTCGCACCATGACCTCCGCCGGACGTTCGGCCGCCTGGCCGCCCGTGCCGGGATGGATCTCGTCCAGATCAAGAACCTCTTCGGGCACGCCTCCGTCGACATGACCGCTCACTACATCGGCCTCGACGCGGACGAGATGCGGGACGGCCTCCGTCGCCTGACCGACCACCTCCGCGCAGGCCGTCGCCCGTCCCGCGGAACGACGCGGGCTCTCGCGCGAACCCCGCCCCGTCGCCCGGACCCCCCGCGGCCGGTCGCACGCCGGCGTCCGAGCGGCCGTCGCTCCCGCCGCGGCGCGCGGTCGACCCCGGCGGTCGGTCCGCCGGGGCGGCGAAGGCGGTCTACGTCCGGGGAAGCCGCGCTTCACTGAGGTCGAAGGTCGACCACTTGCCGCAGAGCGGACAGGCCATGTAGCGCGAGCGGCCCAGGCGGATCGCGGTCAGCGAGGCGCCCGGCACGTAGTCGAAGTCGAAGGTCTGATGGCACTGCGGGCAGGTGAGCCGCGAGCGCGACACCACCCCCGGACTTCCCATCTTCCGGTTCCGTCGGAGCGTCCAGGCGTAGAATCCGACGACGAAGGCGAGCACCACGACGGCGACGGCGATCCCGATGTACCCGACGGCGTTCATCTCTGCACCTTCCGTTCGTCCCGCGACCCGGTCGGCGAGCCCGAACCGGTCTTCGGCGTCGGCCGAGAACCGAGGCCCGAGGCCAGATATCGAAGGAACGTCAGGAGGGGATCCTCGGTGAGCGGAACCGTGCTCGTTCCGGCCGACGGGGGCCGGGGGAGGACCCGCGACTCGGCGCGGGCGGCGATCGCGTACAGCGAGAGATCCGCCGCGGTCCGCTGGGCCTTCCGCCGGATGCCCCAGAGGATCTTGCGCCGGTACACCGGGTTCGGGAAGAGCCGAGCCAAGGCCCGGGTCGGGTCGGTCCCCTCCCGCTGGCTCTGGGCGAGCACCCCCAGGTACTCCCGTTCGGCTCGGCTGAACATCTTCGCCTTCGCACCTCCGGGAGGGCGCCGGCCCGCATAAGCGTTACTAAGTTTGGTAATGCCCGACCCCGGCCGGGCAAGACCGACGGCAGGGCCCGATCGGAGCGACCCGTCGATGGTTCGGGCCCCGGGCGGACGCGCGGAGGCGCTACGTCGGCGGGGACCGGAGATCCGGCGGCGAGAAGGTGATCGACGGCGTGCGAAGGTCAAAGCCCACCGCGTAGCGCCGCAGGAACTCGGCTCCCACGAGCCCGTCGTAGATGATCTCCTGGAACATGACCTCGGGCGACTCCTGGAGGATGGTGGGCGCGTCCCGCACGCGGACCGCCCCGTTCACCCGCGCGAAGAAGCGCTCGAACGGATGACCGGTCTCGTCGGTCCCGGCCACGCGACGGACCCGCGGGTCCTCCGGCCCGAGTCCGAGCTCCCCGAGGAAGCGCCGATGCAGGATGAGGGCGTCCGAACCCGAGTCGATCTCCATCGTGGCGATCGTCCCGGTCGGGAGCATCATCGGCAGGAACACGCTCAGCGCGGGTCCCTCCCGAAGGAGGCGAAGGGGGACGCGCGCGCGGCCCGCGCCCGAGGCCTCCGACCGATCGCTGCCCACGACCACCCGCTCCCGGGGAAAGTCGATCGTGAACGGCGTTGAGAGGAAGTGCCGGAGCGATAGGAAGCCCCCGATCCGCTCGAACGCCGGCGGGAGGTCCATCTCCAGGAGGCCGGCGTCCACTTCGGAGCGGTCCACGCCGCCGAACTCGAGCCGGGGCAGGGTGACCATGCGGCCGCGGACCTCCTGACCCGACATCCGATGCCCCGAGAACGTCTCGATCGAGGGCTTCGCGCCGCCGCGACGGGCGGGTTCAGGTCGGACGAGCTCGAGCCCGATGCCGGTGTCGAGCACGAACGGGGTCGTCTCCCCGGGGACGAGGGAGACCGGCACCTCCACGGTGTGGCCGATGCACCGGAACGGCACCTCCACCGACATGCCCGGGTCCGCACCTCTCGAGGGGGATGAGGGTTCCGGTGGCCGTCACACGGCGCGGGGCAGTTCGGGTTGCGACGCACCCACGGCCCCGGAACGGGGGAAGGGGTTGGCCCGAAGATGCTCGTACGGTCTAGGCGGGGTAGTAGACCGCCGCCATGTTCGCGTACCAGAAGTACGCCGAGTCCGGGGCGCCCGAGATCATGTATCCGGTGATGTAGAACGTGTACGTTCCGGCGGTCGCGGGGAACTCCTGCATCGGGAACCCGCCGAGATCGTAGGTGCCGTTCGCCTCCACCGACCCCACCGTCAGGGGCCAGACGCTGGTGTCGTTGTTGCAGGTCGAGGGCAGGTTGGATACGGTGATGTAGACGAGGTTCGAGGTGCCGAGGGTGTGGGCGAACTCGACCCAGACCTGGGCCTGGACCACGAGCGTGCCGTTGGCCGGGACCGAGATGGTCACGACGCCGCCGGCGTAGGGCGTACACGTCGACGTATTGATGTAGGTCGTGGCACCGGTGGACGAGGTGGCCATGATGGTCCCGGCCCCCGCGGGGCCGGCCGGGCCGGCCGGGCCGGTGCTGCCGTTGGCGCCGGTGGGTCCCCGGCTACCGGTCGGGCCGGTCGGGCCTTGGGCACCTCCCGGGCCGGTCGGGCCCGCGACCCCCGCGGGCCCGGTCGATCCCGCGGGGCCGGGGATCACCAGGGTCAGGACGAGCGCGAGGACCGAGATCGCGATCGCCACCAGCGACAGGAGCCGGGCGAGTGACGATCCCCCCGAGGCACCCATCGAGGTGCCGGGAGGGGGTCCGATCGGCGGAGGAGGGCTCGGGGCGTTCGGCGCAGCCGACTGCATGTTGGTCGACCGCGGCTCCCGGTAATTAATGGACCCGCTTCAAGCGAAGGCCCGGGGAGGGCGGCGTCTCCCGCCGGGGAGGGACGGGATTGGACAGGAGAGTCCGACCGCCCTCTCGTGTAGCCGCGGGCGGGTGGGGGACCGAGTTCGCGCCGGACTCGCCGTTCCGGTCGCGGTCGAGGGTGAAGGAGCCTCTCAGGGATGGGGCCCGGACGGGGGAACCTCGCCCGCCGCAACGCATCTCTCCCCCCCCGCGACAGAAGC
>JAKAOB010000099.1 GCA_021812305.1 Thermoplasmata archaeon | reverse complement strand
CGCCTTCCAGGGCGTCACAGGGGTCCACGAGCGCTCCGGCTCCCCGCTCACTCCGAAGCAGATCCGTCTGCTCGAGCGCTTCCGGGAGATCGCCGACCGTGCCGCGTACGACGACCCCCAGTCGCTCCTCGGCCGCCGAGGGCGAGTGGGCCTGCGCGTCGAGCTCGCGCTCCAGGCCATCGAGCAGCGGGAGGGGCCGTGAGCGACCGATACTGTGGTGTCTATGGCTGCCTTTACCACGGAGGCCCGGAGCACTCGCATGGTGGCTCACCCATCCTTCGGTTAGAGGTGTGCCAGGAATGCGGCTGCGCCTACTGGCACGTGGCCCCGAGCGACAGGGCCGAGCATCTCCGCCTCCACCATAACGGGCACGGGCGATTGGTGCCGGACGTCGGCGAGACGGACGCGGCGCGTTACGGGCTCGGCCCGTTGCCGGAGGAGCGCGAATGAGCGGCACCGTACGCGGCCCGAACTCCTTCGACCTGATCTCGGTCCGCCAGTCCACGATCGGAAAGCTCCGGGACCTCAAGGCGGACCTCGGTCTCGAGAGCTACGACGACGTCCTCCTGCACCTGCTGACCGGCGCCTCCCGTCCTTCGCCTGCGGCCAGGATCGCCCGGCAGACCTGCGGGGCCACGTTCAGGTGGCGCGGCCGGGAGATCGCTTGCCGGCTCCGCGATCTGTCCCACGTCCGATCGCAGATCCCCGGCCGCCGACGGCACGTCTGGTGGACCTACGATGGCGAGAAGGTGGTGTGGGGGCCATGACGCGAGCTCTCCCTTCCCAGTTCCTTCGGCGTCCGTTGCGCGAGGTCCTCGAGCAGCTCAACTCCGAGGCGCCCGGCGGCTGGGAGATCCATCTGACCCGACGGCGGCCCGACCGCTTCGGTTCACGGGGGCGCCGTTGAGGCTCTATCGGCTGACGTTCGCGCCCTGCCCGCACGACCGGGCGGGCCACCCTCATCCGACGATGAGCTCGCGCCTGCGCTGCGCCCAGCGGCACGGCGTTCCGAGGTCGGTGCTGGCCGAGGACCTCGAGTTCGCGCGCCTGGAGGCGGCCCTTTGAACCCGGCGCTCGCGCGCTGGTTGCGCCGCTGGGCCGCGGTCGAATTGAGCGCTGGCCTGGTGGGCCTGCTCCTGGGCTCGGTCGCAACCGTCGGCGAGATCGGTATCCGACTGCTGACCGTCTCCCGACTCGCCGCCGCTCTTGCGGTCCCCGGCATGGTGGGGGTTGCTGTCCTTGGCGTGTTCCTGGTCGGCGAGGCCCTTCCTCTCGCCGGGGAGCTTTGGCGATGAGCTCAGCACGGTGCATCGATTGCCGGGCCCCGCGTGGGCACCCTCCTGCAGTATGCGTCGGATGCGGACGGGAGTACGCCCACGTCAGCGGGCTCGACATGCACTACAGGGCGGCCCACGGCATCCGCTCGCCCAGAAGCCTGTCCCTGCTGCTTGAGGCAGCCAAGTTCCAGCTGCGTGGCTGGCCGCCCTCTCGGCCCACCGCGGACCTCCTCGCGCTCCTGAAGACGGGGTAATGCTAGCCGGACCCGACGCCCAAGTACCGGTCTCGCCATCGCCCGAGCCGGAGGTCCCCGTGCCGGACTCGGCGCGGGGGTGGAAGGAAACCGTCGAAACATGGGTCCGGGAAGGGGTCTACGCCTGCGAGGCGTCGAAAGAGGAGTACCGCCGATGGATGGGGAGGATACCAAGCTATCTGGGCGCGCTCGGCTTCGAGCACCCGCCGACCACTCCGAGGGACTTCCGGCGCGAGCACATCGACGCGCTGAAGTACCGCGCAGTCGGGCTTCGGGGAGGACAGCTCGCGCCGAAGACGCGGGAGGTCCTGATGAGCAAGCTTCGGGATCTCCTCGGGTTCTACGGGAGGGCGCACCACTCCGCGGTTCTCCTGGAGCTGGCGAGCGACGTGCGCCTCTGGCGGTGCCGCTCAGTGGAGCCGATCCGACCCACGCGAGGACTTCGGGAGCCAGCCGACATCGACCGGATGCTCGGGTCCTGCGACCTGGAGACCCAGGTCGCCGTCTCGCTCGGGGCATGGTCGGGTCTTCGGTCAGCGGAGATCCGCGCCGTCGAGGTCCGCGATCTCGAGCTCAGCCTGACGGATCGATCTTGGGTCGTGGTTCGTTCGGGGAAGGGCGGAAAGCCACGTCGGGCGCCCGTGCCACCTGCAGGGAGGAACGTCCTGCTGAGGGCGACGACCGGCATGGGCCCGGCCGCACGGGTCTACCCGCGGACGTACGACGTGCTACGGTCCCGCATCATGGACTCCTCGCGCAGAGCCGGTCTCGGGTGCGTGCGCCCCCACCAGCTACGGGCCTCGTTCATCCTGTTCGCCCTTCGGGCAGGAGTTCCAGAGGCGGTCGTGCAAAGCTGGGTCGGGCACCGGAACCCCGCGACCACGCGGGGATACGTGGGCCGGGACCCGCTGATCGAGGACCGAGCCGCGCTCGCTCTTGGGGCGTACCTCGCGGGGGCCTGAACCATGCCCCGGGCGGCCGGAAAGGGCAGACTTCCTCTCGTGAACCGGGTAAAGGACCTTTTCTCGGTGGGACCCACGGCGTGCCGTCCGGCGGCCGCGTCCGCCCCCGGGGGTCGCGCGTGGGTCGCGGCCCGCGTGCGATACCGGCGCACGCCGCGTTCATGCTTAAATAGGCTTCCCGGCTCCGTTACCAGTGAAGGGCTTCCCGGAGACGGAAGGAGGTCGACACCCCGTGTCCGCACGTCTCACGGATTCACGATTCATGCTCCGCAACGGCTTGCTTCGTAGTGTCCGCGACTCGACGTTCGGCCGCACGCGGGCCGCACACCGCTGAGCGTCTCCGCGGGGCCGGGGAGAATCTCCCCGTCACTTCCACGGAGGAACAACCACCATGACCAACGACCCCAACGCCGCCAAGTACCAGATCAAGGCCCGCATCGCCGCTGACGGAGTCATCGACAAGCCCGACGTCGTCGGCGCCGTCTTCGGCCAGACCGAGGGGCTCCTCGGGGACGAACTCGACCTGAGGGACCTGCAGAAGTCCGGCCGGATCGGCCGTATCGAGGTCAACATCGACTCCCGCAAGGGCAAGAGCGAGGGCGAGATCCTGATCCCGTCGTCGCTCGACCAGGTCGAGACCGCGATCCTCGCGAGCGGCCTCGAGACCGTCGACCGGATCGGCCCGTGCCGCGCCCGCATCGAGGTCATCAGCGTCGAGGACATCCGCATCTCCAAGCGCCAGAAGGTCGTCGAGCGCGCCAAGGAGATCCTCGGCAAGCTCCAGGAGGAGTCGAAGGGGGTCGGGCTCGACCTCACCGAGTCCGTCCGCAAGGCGGTCCAGGTCGAGGAGATCACGAGCTACGGGCCGGAGCACCTGCCCGCGGGACCGAACATCGACCAGGCCGATGCGCTCATCGTGGTCGAGGGGCGGTCGGACGTGCTCAACCTGCTGCGCTGCGGGATCAAGAACGTCATCGCCGTCGAGGGCACCAGCGTCCCCCAGACGGTGAAGGACCTCTCCCGCGGGAAGACCGTCACGGCGTTCACCGACGGCGACCGCGCCGGGGAGCTGATCCTCCGCGAGATGCTCCAGACGATGGACCTTGACTTCGTCGCGCGGGCGCCGCGCGGGAGCGAGGTGGAGGAGCTTACGCAGAAGGCGCTCGTGAAGTGCCTGCGCAACAAGATCCCGATCAACCAGTACCTCGAGATGACCGGGTTCGAGTCCACGGGCGCCTCCCGCGCCCCGATGGACGAGCGCGGCGAGGCGATGGGCCCGCCGCCCGGCCGGCGCGACGACCGCCCGCGCCGCGACGGAGGCGAGCGGCCGATGCCGCCGCCCCCGGCTCCCGTCGCACGCCCGGTGCCCCCGCCGCCCCCCGCGCCGAGCGCGCTCCCCCCCGAGCTGCAGCGCTACTTTGAGCTCCTCGGCGGGATCGAGAACCAGTCGCGCTCGCTGTTCCTGGGCGCGGACGACGCCGTCGTCGGCGAGGCTCCGGTCAAGGAGATGATCGAGCAGCTGGCGGCGCTGGCGGTCCCGGCGAAGACGGTCGTTTTCGACGGCATCGTGAGCCAGCGGCTGATCGACGTCGCCCAGGAGAAGGGCGTCGCGACGATCGTCGCGAACCGCCTCGGAGCGGTCGGGAAGATCCCGGAGCAGCTGCGGATCCTGACCCGCCTCGACCTTCCCGGCGCGGCGGCGCATTAGTCCACCGGCCCGGCGGGGAGCGCGGTCCGCTCCCCGCCAACTTATCCGTCCGCTCCGCCCTTCCGGAGCGCGATGGTCGCACCGGGGGCTGACGCCGCACGGCGACCGCCCCAGGGGCTCGACGAGATCGCCTCGACGACGGACATTCGCATCCCGTCCGACCCGCTCCAGCGCGTCATCGGCCAGGAGAAGGCCGTCGAGATCGCGCGCGTGGCCGCCTTCCAGCACCGCCACCTCCTCCTCGTCGGCCCTCCGGGGATCGGGAAGTCGATGACCGCCCAGGCCCTCGCCCTCCACCTCGAGCGGCCCCGCACGGAGATCCGCGTCGTCCACAACCCGGAGAACCCGGAGCGGCCGACCGTCGAGGTCGTTCCGCGCGAGGAGGTCTACCACGAACGGGAGGCGGCGCGCAGCGTCGAGGGCGAGCTGATCGCTCCGACCGAGGCCCCGGCCTCCGTCGCCGAGCGCCTCGGCTACCGCTGCCCCCGGTGCAGCTTCTACTCGGTCCCCGCCGAGCGCTACTGCCCGAGCTGCGGGAACCTCAAGCAGCTCGTCCCCGGGGTGAGCGGCAGCGGCAACCCGTTCCGCGATCTCGTCGGGGGGATCCTCGAGCTCACGGTGAGCCCCGGCGGCAACCCGCAGGAGTCGGTGCGTACGACCCGGCTCAAGAACGGGGTCGAGGAGGTGGTCGCCTACGAGCGCGCCGACGACCGGATCAAGGTCCTCGACCAGCGCGCGCTCGAGCGCCGCCGCTCGCGCCAGCACGAGAGCCCGCGCAAGGTCCTCGTCAAGCTCGACCGCAACACCTTCGTGATGGCGACGGGCGCGAGCGAGACCGAGCTGCTCGGCGACGTGCGCCACGACCCGTACGGCGGCCATCCCCAGCTCGGGACCCTTCCGTACGAGCGGACGATCCCCGGCGCCGTCCACGAAGCGCACGAGGGGGTCCTCTTCATCGACGAGCTGCCCCACCTGGGACCGCTCCAGCGCCACATCCTGATCGCGATGCAGGAGAAGCGCTTTCCCATCACCGGCCGCAACCCGCAGTCGGGCGGGGCGGCGGTGCGCGTCGACAACGTGCCGTGCGACTTCATCCTGGTCGCCGCGTCGAACATCCAGGACATCCACCGCATCCTCTCGCCCCTGCGCTCCCGCATCGCCGGGAGCGGCTACGAGGTCCTCCTCGAGACGACGATGCCCGACACCGAGCACAACCGCCTGCGGCTCGCCCAGTTCTGCGCCCAGGAGATCGCCACCGACGGGCGGATCCGCCCGGCGACCCGCGAGGCGGTCCTCGAGCTCATCGCCGAGGCGCGCCGGCGCGCCGAGGTCCTGGACGGCCGGCGCGGGGCCCTCACCCTGCGCCTGCGCGAGCTCGGCGGGCTCATCCGCACCGCGGGCGACCTCGCGACGGTCTCGGGGAGCGAGTTCATCGAGGCGGCCCACTTTCGGGACGCGCTCGCGCGCGCCCGCTCCATCGAGGAGCAGATCCGCTCCACCTACGGATCGCTCCAGGGCGCGCTGCGCCAGGACGTCACCGAGTCGCAGCGCCAGTCGATGGGCTACTACAGCTGGAACGAGCACCCCGACGCGGGGGGCTTTCCGGGCGGCTACGGCTGACCTCGCCCCCGGGGGCCTTGGGACATTAATCAGGAGACGGGCGGGTTGAGCGCCGCGAGATCTTCTCGGGTCGGTTGAACCACCCGTACCTCGAGCTGCGCCTGGAACGCCTTCAGCAAGT
>JAKAOB010000098.1 GCA_021812305.1 Thermoplasmata archaeon | reverse complement strand
CTCCGTGGGTCTCTCCTCCTGTTGGGTTCCTTGCAGTTCCCCACGGGAGGGAGACCTCCCCCGTCAACAATCCTTGGCACACTACCCGCCCGACCGAGGCCACCGGCGGGTCGCGGGGTTCATATCCCGGAAGACCCTTCGGCCCCACGGAGGCCGACCGGTATGTGCGACACCTGCGGCTGCAAGTCGAAGAAGAAGCCGTAGGGTCCTGCGTGGGCCCGAGGGCGGCGCGGGGGATCCCCGCGAAACCTCTTCTCCCGCTTCCCCGCGGGACCGTCCCCAACTTCTCAGGGCCCATCAAGGATTAACCTTCCGGGGCGGTGGGTCGCTTCGTGGCCGACCTCGACGGCCGGACCGTGCTCGTGACCGGCGCCTCCCGCGGCATCGGCCGCGCGATCGCGATCGAGCTGGGCCGTCAGGGCGCCCATGTGGCGGTCCATTACCGGTCCAACGCGGAGGCGGCCCGTGCGGTCGTCGCCGAGCTCCGGGCGCTCGGGGCCGCCGCGACCGATCTGCCCGCGGACATCCGGCGCCCCGAGGAGGTCCGCGCCCTCGTCGACCGCGCGGCGGCCTGGCGGGGCCGCCTCGACGGGGTGGTCACCTCCGCGGGGATCTTCCGCGGCGAGGGGACGGCCGAGGTCGACCCGAAGGGGTGGGCCGAGGTCCTCGCGACGGACCTCGAGGGGACGTTTCGCACGGTCCAGGCCGCGATCCCCCACCTCCGGTCCTCCCCCCACGCGGCGATCGTCACGATCTCCTCCATCCTCGGCTCCCATGCCGAGGGCGGCGGCGTCCCCTACCAGGCCGCGAAGGCGGGCATCGAGCAGATGACCCGGGCGCTCGCCCTCGAGCTCGCCCCCCGCATCCGGGTCAACTGCGTCGCGCCCGGGTTCATCCGGACGGACATGAACCGCGCGGCCCACACCGACCCGGCCTTCCACGACGAGATCGCCCGAAGCACGCCGCTCGGCCGCTGGGGCGAACCGGAGGACGTGGCGAGCGCCGTCGCCTTCCTCCTGGGCCCGGAGGCGACGTGGATCACCGGCGGCGTCCTGCCCGTCGACGGGGGGCTGCCGCTCGCGTGAGCGCCTCCTCCCCCGCCGCCCGCGTCGCGCTGATCAGTGGCGGATCGCGGGGGATCGGCCGCGCGATCGCCCTCGAGCTCGCCCGACGCGGCGCCGACATCGCCCTGCAGTACCGCGCGGACGAGACGAGCGCGCGGCAGACGATGGCCGAGGTCGCCGCCCTCGGCCGCCGCGTGATGGCCGTGCGCGGCGAGGCGGCGTCGGGGGCCGACGCGGCCCGCGTCGTCGCGGAGGCGGTGGGAGGGCTCGGGCGCCTCGACGTGGTCGTCGCGAACGCGGGGGTCGACGGCTCGGGGCCGCTGTCCGCCCACACCCCGGAGTCGTTCGCCCGCACGGTGGCCACGGACCTGTTCGGACCGTTCGCCCTCCTCGCCGCGGCCGCGCCCGAGCTCAAGCGCCGCCGCGGCGCGGCGGTGCTGATGGCCTCGACGGCCGGGCTCCTCGCCGCCACCGAATCGCTCGACTACGCGGCCGCGAAGGCGGGGGTCCTCGCGCTGGCCCGTTCGCTCGCGGTGGCCCTCGCTCCCGAGGTGCGGGTCAACGCCGTGGCCCCCGGCTGGGTGGTGACGGACCTCACCGCCGCCGCGCACCGCGACGCCGGCCGCCGCGAGGCGATCCGCCGGAGGATCCCGCTCGCGCGCTGGGGGCGGCCGGAGGACGTCGCACAGGCGGTGGCGTTCCTTTCGGACGACCGGGCGCGCTTCGTGACCGGAGCGACCCTCGTCGTCGACGGCGGGGAATCGATCACCTGGCGCCAGGGACGGTCGGCGCGCGGGCCCGCGGCCCCTGCCTAGGCGTAGTGGCTCATCGACGAGCGTTCCTTGCGGGCGTCCTCGCGCTGGTCGCTGCGCTCCTCGGTGCGGCGCTCGCGCTCGCACTGCTCCTCGGTGAGCCAATCGAACTTGAGGTCCTCGGGATGCTCGTGGGCGATGAACGCGCCCGCCTCGAAGGCCGAGGACAGCAGCTCCTCGAGGTTCTCCGCCTCGCTCCCCTCGAGCCGCCCGGCGGTGCGCCAGTACCAGTCCGGAGCCTTGCCCGCCTCCTGGAGGTACTCGGTGATGAGGTCGTAGATCGAGCTGCGGCCATCGCTCAGCCGGACATGGAGATGCGTCCGATCCTCGCGCGATTCGGGGGCGGACGACGCGTCGGCCATCGGGGTCGAGCACCACGACGCCCCCTATAAGGACATGGCTGCGGGCGGTATGTGTCGGTCCGTTCCGCTCCCGTCAAGGCCACCCTTCATGAACCCCGGCGCGTTCGCGCAGCGGTGTACGCCCCTCCCCCTCCCCCGGCGGTCCCCACGGCCCCGTCCCCCGGGATCGCCCCCACCCCGCCGCGCTACCCCTACCTCGTGGGCCGGCTGCGGGGTCGGCAGATCACGATGGAGGAGGCGACGGAGCTCTTCGGCCTCATGGAAGCGATGCTCCGGGCGAACGCGATGGCCGCCGCCCAGGCCGCGGCCGATGCCGCCGGCATGACGGGGGCCCCGTCCGAAGGCGCCCCGTCGGAAGCGCCGGCGGGCTCGACCGGCTCGCCCAAGGCGGCGATGCCGCCGGTCACGGACGAAGCGATCGCCTTGGGCCTGCTCAGTTTCGGGGTCGGCGCCGGCCTGCTCGCGGCGATCTTCAAGCGCGCCCAGGCCGGCCCGCCCGAAACGGGCTCGGGGTCGGCGGGCGCGGGACGGCCCTCGCGGTAGAGGGTCTCGATGCCGCCGGCGTCGTTCGTCTTCGCTCATCTGGCCGATGCCCACGTCGGCGCCTGGTCGCGCGACCCCATGGTGCGTCGGGCGCTCCGCGAAAGCGTGCTGCGCGCCCTCGCGGTCGTCGAGGAGCGCGACTGCGCCTTCCTCCTGATCTCCGGCGACCTGTTCCACACACCGGTGCCCGAACCCGCCGAGGTCGCCCCCGTCGCCGCGGCGTTGCGCCGGCTCACGGAGGCCGGTCGCCGGATCTATGTCATCTACGGCTCGCACGACTACGTCGCGCACCGGACCAGCTGGCTCGACGTCCTGGCCGAGACCGGGATCTTCCTGCGCGCGGCGCCCGCGGCGGTCCGCGTCGAGGGGGATCGGTGGAGCCTGCCGTTCACGCGCGACGTCGCGACCGGATCGGTGATCGCCGGGATCTCGGGCCGATCCCACGGGCTGGACCGCAGTTACTTCGCGGCCGTCGACTCCGAGTCGTTCCGGGCGGAGCCCGGATTCAAGATCTTCCAGTTCCACGCCGCCGTGGACGAATACCTCCCTTCGGGATTGCGCGAGCACCTCCACGGCATCTCGCGCGACGATCTCCCCGGGGGATGCGACTACTATGCGGGGGGCCACATCCACTACACCTACACCGGTACCGGCCCGGAGGGCGGGCTCCTCGTGAACCCCGGGGCGGTCTTCGGCACGAGCCTCACGGACCTCGAGAACGGCTCCGCCGGCCGGACCCACCAGGGGGTCGTCATCGTCACCGTGACGGACGGGCGCCCCGCCCTCGAGTTCGTGGAGACGGCACCGCGGGAGGCGCTGCGGGTCTTCGACGTCGATGTGAGCGGGAAGACGTCGGAGGAGGCCCGGGGGGCGGTGACCGAGGCGATCTCGGCGCACGCCGGACCGGGGGCGCTGCTGTTCCCCCGGGTCCACGGCACCCTGTCCGACGGCCGAGTCGGGACGCTCGGACTCGCCGAGGGACGCGCCGCCGCGGACGCCAAGGGCGCGGAGGGCATCCACTGGGACCTGACCGACGTGGCCCGGACCTCCGCCGAGCTTCCCGCCCCGGTCGGCGGCGAGGGGCTCCTCGAGGAGGAGGCGGTCCGCGCCCTCGCCCTCGCGGCCGTCGAGGGCGCCCCCCGCCTCGGAGGGCCGACCGGGGAGGCCAGGATCCGGGACCTTTTGCGGGAGCTCGGGACCCCCGTGGGCGAGGGGGAGGCGCGGGCGGACTACCAGGCCGCGCGCGTGAGCGCCGCGCTGCGCCTCCTCGGCCTGCCGGCCCGACCCCCGGAGTGAGCGGTGCAGCTCGTGTCCGTGCGGGTCGAGAACATCCGCAGTTACCGCTCGGCCGAGCTGACGCTGGGGCCCGGCACCACGCTCCTCACGGGGGACGTCGGCTCGGGCAAGACCTCGCTCCTCTACGCGATCGAGATGGCCCTCTTCGGGTTCGCCGAGGTCGACGCGACGTACCTCGTGCGCCACCGGGCGCGCGGCGCGGAGGTTCGGCTCGCCCTGCACGACGACGCCCACCGCTACGAGCTCGGCCGGCGCTTCCAGCGGCGGACGCGGCGCGGACGGGACATCTTCGAGCTCGAGGAGAACTCGTACTCGGTGGACGGCGCGAAGAGCCTCTACTCGGCGACGGAGGTGCGCCAACGCGCGATCGACCTGCTCGGCTTCCCGGACAATCCCAATCCCCGCGCGCACTCCGACCTGTGGCGCTGGGCCGTCTACGTCCCGCAAGAGCAGATGCGGGCGATCCTCGAGGCCGACCCGGAAGACCGGCTCCAGACGGTCCGTAAGGCCCTCGGGCTCGAGCAGTATCGGACCGCCGCGGACAACGCCCTCCTGGTCGTGACCGAGCTGCGCCGCTCGGCGGAGCGCTCGCGGGCCGAGGCGCGCGGGCTGGAGCACTTCGAGACCGCCGCGACCGAACTCGCCGGGGAGATCGCCGCGCGCAGCGACGCCGCCGCCCGCCGCGCGAGCGAGCGGGACGTCGCGCGCGGCGAGGTCGACCGGTGCCAGGCCGCGGTCGAGGCGACGGAGGAGGCCCGCCGGGCCCTCGAGCGCGACACGGCCGAGCTCTCCCAGTTGGCGGAGCGGCGGGGCGCCGCCGAGCAGAGCCTCCGGCGGCGGCAGGAGCGGCTCCGGGAGGTCACGCGCGAGACGGCCCGCTGGGCCGCGGAGAGGGACGCCGCCGAGCCGCGCGCCCGCGCGCTCGCGGAGCTGCGGCACGGGGCCGAGGACGCCGAGCGGGCCGTGGCCGCCCTGCGGGCCGAGCGCGACTCCCGGGAAGGCGCGGCCGCCGACTTTGCGGCGGCCGACTCCGCCCGGCGCGCCGCTCGCGAAGCGAGGGCGACCGTCGACACGGACCTCGCGCACGCCGAGACCGAGCGACAACGGGCCGAGGAGGAGCTGACCCGCCGCCGGTCCGAGGGCCCGACCCGGGAGCCGCCGGCGCCGACCCCGCGGACGCTCGGCGAGATCGATGCGGAGATCAGCGCGGCCCGGGCCCCGCTCGACGCGGCCGTCGCCGACGCGGCCCGCCTCGCGCACGTTCGCGCCGAGACCGAGGAGCTCCTGCGGGCTGGTATCTGCCCTCGCTGTCGGCAAGCGGTCCGCCCCGAGACGTTCGCCGGCCACCTGGCCGAGGCAACGAGCGAGCTCGCCCGCGCCGAGGAACGGCGCACCGCCGCCCAGGACGGGCTGCGCCGGCTCGACGAGGAGCGTCGCTCGCGCGAGCGGTACGAACGCGCCAAGGCACGGTTCGACGAGCTCGAGCGCGCCCGGGCGAGCGCGCAGGAAGCGCTTCGCACGGCCACCGAGCGCACGGATCGGCTGGCGGCCCGACGTCGGGAGGTCGAGCGCGACGCGCAGGACGCCGAGGCGCGCGCCGCGGCCGCCCGGCCCGCGGCCGAGGCCCTGGCGGCACTGCGCGGCCGCCTGGCGGCCGCCGAGGCCGGCCTCGCCGGGTTCCAGCGCCGGACGCTCGAGGCCACCACGTCGCTCGAGGCCGCGCGGGCGGCCGAGGAATCACTGCGCCGCAGCGAAGCGGAGGCGGCCCGGGTCCAACGGGAAGCCCAGGAGGAGGCGGCGGCCCTGGCCGAGCTCGAGGGCCGACGCGCGGAGGTCGAGGGTCGTGTCCGGGCCGGACGCGAGGCCCCCGCCCGCCGCGCGGAGGCAGA
>JAKAOB010000097.1 GCA_021812305.1 Thermoplasmata archaeon | reverse complement strand
AGGCGTACTGGGTGCTCCGGCAGACCCGGGGGGCCGACGAGCCCGAGACCCGGATCTTCGAGTGCACCAAGTGCGGGCACAAGTGGCGGGAGTACCAGTAACCCCGCCCGCCGCGTTCGATACCGTCCGCAGCGCCTTCGCCCCCGAGGCCGTCGGGAGCCGCCGACGGCTGCGGGGCTGGCTGCTGCGCTCCCGCTCGAGCGGGGGGATCCTCTTCCTCCTCCTGCGCGACCGGACCGGCTCGCTGCAGGTCACCGCGAAGCGTGATCGGCTCGGCCCCGAGGCGTTCGCCGCCGCGGAGCGCGTGCAGGTCGAGGGGGCCGTCACGGTCGAGGGGAGCGTCGCGGCGGACCCGAGGGCTCCCGGTGGGCGCGAGCTGCGCGCCGACCGCATCGAGGTCGTCCACGCGGGCGAGGCGTTCCCGATCTTCGCGGACCAGACCGAGGAGTTCCTCCTCGACCAGCGCCATCTCGCGATCCGTTCGCAGGACCTCGTCGCGACGTTCCGCGTCAAGGCGACGTTCCTGCGTGCCCTGCGCGACTTCCTCGCGGCCGAGGACGTCCTCGAGATGACGCCGCCGGTCCTCACCGGCAACCCGGCGGAGGGCGGGTCGGAGGCCTTCCAGATCGACTACTTCGGACGCCCCGGGTATCTCTCGCAGACCGCCCAGCTCTACCTCGAGGCGCTCCTCGTGCCCAACGAGCGCGTCTACGCCCTGACCCCGTCGTTCCGCGCGGAGAAGAGCCGCACCCCGCGCCATCTCACGGAGTACCTCCACCTCGAGATCGAGCTCGCCTGGTGCGACCTGGCAGAGCTGTTGTCGTTCATCGAGCGGATGGTCGAGAGCGCGGCCCACGTCCTCGCGCGGGAGCGCCCCACGGAGCTCGCGCAGCTCGGCCGGCCCCCGGAGGAGCTGCTCGGGCTGACCGCACCCTTCCCCCGGATCACCTACCGCGCGGCGATCGAGCGGCTCCGCGCGCAGGGCCTCCCGGTCGAGTTCGGGAGCGACCTCGGGACCGCCGAGGAGCGGGCGCTCACGCTCGAGGAGCGCGCGCCGATCTTCGTCACGCACTTTCCCACGCGGCTCAAGGCGTTCTACATGCTCCGCTCGCCCGGCGACCCCGAGACCGTCGAGGCCGCCGACCTCCTCGCCCCGGAAGGCTACGGCGAGATCGTCGGTGCGAGCGCCCGCGAGACCGACATCGGACGGCTCGTCGAGCGCCTGAAGGAGACCGGCGCGGACCCGGCGACGTACGAGTGGTACCTCGATCTGCGCCGCCACGGCAGCGTGCCCCACGCGGGGTTCGGCCTCGGCGTGGAGCGCGTCCTGCGCTGGATCCTGCGGCGCGAGCACATCCGCGACACGACGCCGTTCCCGCGCACGCCCTCTCGCCACACGCCGTAGATCGTGCCCGAGGGCAAGGTTCATCTGCGTGGGGCGCGTTGGAACGACTCGGTCCGGGGCGTTCGGAGTTCGGCGCGTGGCGGCTCAGGGCGATTCACAGCGAGGGGACGAGCGCTCGCCACCCCCCTCGGGCAAGACGGCCGGCGCCGGTAAGCCGATCGTCGTCGAGCGATTGACGCACGAGGACGTCAACGACATCTGCGCTCTCTACAAACGGGTCTGGGACGGCTACCGCAACGAGCTGCCCAACGAGCTGGTCAAGGCCTGGCAGCCGTCGCCGCTCGAGTTCACCAGCTGGATGGAGGGCGTCACCTACTTCGCGGCCCGCCGCGACGGACGCATGATCGGCGCGATCGGCTGCGAGATCGCGGACGGCAGCTGCCGTCTGGTCCACCTCGCCGTCGACCCGGACGCCCGGCGCCAGGGCGTCGCGACGGCCCTCACGTCCGCCACCGTCGAGTGGGCGCGCCGCAACAGCGCCGGCTCGATCTGGGCCGACGCGCTCTCCCGTTTCACCGCCGCGGGCGAGGTCTTCCTCAAGCTCGGCTTCGCCGAGTGCGGCCTCTTCCACCGGCACTACTGGAACGAGGACGTCCGTCTCTTCGAAAAGCTCCTTTAGGGGCGGGCCGGACCGGTCGGCCCCGCCGCGGGGCGCGGAGCGCTTCCGTGGACCTGGGCGAGGACGCGCAGGCGCCGCAGCGCCTCCTCCGGTCGCCCGCGCGCGAAGTCGCGCGCGGCCCGGGCAAGCTCCGCCGCCTCGAGCTCGACGGGCGTCCCGTCGTTGCGCTCGCTGACCAGATAGTCGCCGTAGCGGCTCACGTACTCGGGGAGGCCGACCTTCAGGCGGTTCACCGCCTGCAGCCGGACGGCCCGCAGCTCCTGCTTGAGGGCGGCGAGCCGTCCCTGGCGGAGCTCGCGCTCGAGGTCCTCGGCGACCGCGGCGGGCTCGAGGGGGGTCGGCAGTCCCAGCGCCTCCATGTCGCGCAGGAGCGAGACGAGCCGCTCGAGCTCCTCCCGGGCCTGGTCGAGGTGCCGCTCCTTGAGCGACAGGACCCGGTCGACCTGGTGGAAGATCTGCAGCGCCTGGGCGATGTCGCCGCCGCGGGCCGCGTGGAGGGTGTCGTCGATCTGCTCGCGTTCGAGACGGCCGTCGACGGCATAGGCCTCGAGCCGCGTGAGCCGGTTCTTCGCGAGCTTCTCCCAGCCCTCGAGCGCGGCGACGATCTTGAGCTGGGCGAGGCGCTCGATGCCGCGGATCACCTCGAACCAGGCCTCCGGGCTCGCCCCGGTCCGCGCGGCCTCCTCCGCCCAGGCCGGCACCGACGGGATCGTGATCTCGAGCGGCTCGGCCGCCTCGGCCCACTGCTGGAGCCGGGCGATGCGCCGCGTGAGCTCGGCGCCGGACGGCCGGGCGTCCCCGCCGCGCTCGCCGGGTCCCGCGGCCCGGGCGATCCCGTCGCCGGCGGGGGGAACGATCGGCGCGCCGCAGCTTTGGCACTGGGTCGCGCCCACCGCGGCCTCCGCGCCGCAGCTCGGGCACACCGGACGCTCAGCCGCCACGAACCCCTCCGGGCGGCGGTATGCAGGGGGTGAGATTTGAACTCACGAACTCCTACGAGACCAGGACCTCAACCTGGCGCCTTTGACCAAGCTGGGCCACCCCTGCGGAACCGGGCGGCGCGTACGGCTCGCCGTCCATAACCTTTGCTCCGGCGCGGTTCCGGTCCCCCATCCCTGTCGGAGGCGATGGGGCCCCGGGGAAAAAGACTTTTACCCCGCTGACGGGAGAAATCTTGCCCTTTCCAGCCGGCCTGTTCATGGCTTAGAACCCCGCGAGGTACGCGCCGAATGCCTGCGCTGCCCTGTCCTCGATTAGCGGGTCCCTGCCAACGTACGCGCGCGTCGTCGCCGGGTTGCTGTGCCCGACCCACGTCTGGACAACCGCCTCGGGGACGCCTGCTCGCAGCGCGAACAGGATGAACGACGCGCGCAACTGGTGGGGACGGACGCACCCGAGCCCCGCGCGCGCGGACGCGGCTAGGACGCGCGATCGGAGAACTCCGTAGGTTCTCGGGTAGACGTGGGCGGTCGGGCCGAGCCCGGATGCCGCCCTGAGGAGGACGTTCCTTCCCGCGGGCGGAACAGGAGCGCGTCGAGGCCTCCCGCCCTTCCCGGAGCGGACCACGAGCCAGGATCGGTCGGTCAGCGAGAGCTCGAGATCCCGGACCTCGACACTGCGTATCTCCGCGGATCGCAGACCCGACCATGCGCCGAGGACGACGGCGACCTGGGTCTCTGCATCGCAGGACGCGAGCAGGCGATCGACGTCGGCGGGCTCCCGAAGGCCCCGCGTCGGCCGAATGGGGTCGACCGACCGGAACCTCCAGAGACGTGTGTCGCTCGCCAGTTCCAGGAGCGACGCGGAGTGGTGGGCTCTCCCGTAGAATCCAAGGAGATCCCGAAGCTTGCTGAGCAGGACTGCCCGCGTTTTCGGTGCAAGCTGGCTTCCGCGGAGCCCGATAGCGCGGTACTTCAGCGCGTCGATGTGCTCGCGCCGAAAGTCGCGGGGTGAGGTCGGCGGGTGCTGGAAACCTAGGGCTCCCAAGTAGCCGGGGACCCTCCCCATCCAGCACCGGTACTCCTCCTTCGATGCCTCGCAGGCGTAGACCCCTTCCCGCAACCATGTCTCGACGGTTTCCTTCCACCCCCGGGCCGCATCCGGCACGGGGACCTCCGACGTGGGCGGAAGGCGAGCCGGTACTTGGTCGTCGGGGCCCGCGAGCATCAGCCTGTCCGCAGGAGCGCGAGGAGTTCCGCGGCGGGCCGGGAGGGCGGCCAGCCGCGTAGCTGATACTTCGCCGCCTCCAGAAGCAGGGCGAGGCTCCGGGCTGACCGGATCCCGTGCATCGCCCGGTAGTGCATGTCGAGGCCGCTCACGTGGGCGTACTCCTTCCCGCACGCGAGGCAGACCGCCGGGGGATGCCCACGGGGAGCGCGGCAGTCCGCGCACCGTCCCGGGCTCATCCCCAGAGCTCCCCGGCGAGGGGAAGGGCCTCTCCGAGGAGGACGCAGCCGAGCACGCCCACTCCCACCATGCCGGGAATCGCGAGCGCAGCGGCGAGCCTTGAGACGGGGAGCAACCGGATGCCGATCTCCCCGGTGGTGGCGACCGCCGCCAAGACCAGCCCGATAAGTCCGGCGCAGAACTCGACCGCGGCCCACCGACGCAGCCAGCGGACAAGCGCGGGGTTCACAGGCCGGCCTCCAGGCGCGCGAACTCGAGGTCCTCTGCGAGGAGAGCCCGCGGGACGCCGTACCGCTGAGCGCAGCGGAGCCGCGAGCTCATCGTGGCATGGGGTCGGCCGGCCCGGTCGTGCCGGCAGGGAGCGAAGGTAAGGCAGTAGAGCTTCACGGACGCCCCCGCGGGCGGAAGCGGCTGGGTCTTCGTGCCTCCAGGTGGATCTCCCACCCGCCGGGCCGCTCGGAGTTCAGGCGGGCGGCCACCTCACGCAGGGGAGTCCCCAGGAGCTCCCGCGGAAGGATTCGCATCACGGGTCCCACTCCACCTTCTCGCCGCCGTACGTCCACCAGACGTGACGTCGCCGGCCCGGGACCGGGGACCGAATGTGGGCCAGGTCGCGCAGACGGCAGGTGATCGTGCGCCCGTGCCAGCGATGGGTCGCCCCGCACGTCTGCCGTGGGATTGGAGAGGGAGACGCGCCTCTCGACGCGCCCGAGAGGAGTCGCAGGAGGACCTCGTCGTAGTTCTCCGCTCCGATCGATGCCTTCAGGTCTCGAAGACGGTCGATCGTGGACTGGCGGACGGAGATCAGGTCGAACGAGTTCGGGCCGCGGATCGCCGCGCTCACGGCTCCCTCCTCTGCTCAACGGAGCGCAGGGCGATCTCGACGCGGAACGCGGCCGGTCCGCGCCGTCCGAGGATCGCCTGGAGGTCCTCGAAGGCCGCGTCGTTCGCGACTCGGCGCAACCGTCCCTTGAGGTCCTCCGTGGGGTGCGATCCGCAGTGACCGAGGAGCGCGTCCTTGTAGTCGACGTACCGCCGAAGGAGGAAGATCGCCCTGTCCTCGATCTCGAGCGGGGGAACCTGGTGGTCGGCGTCGGAGTCGCGCGCGCCCTCGGACTCGGAGGTCCCGCTCACGGCACGGCCTCCCTGGTGAGCGAGAAAGGCGCGGTGCGGTAGTCGTCGCACACGGCCATTACTGGGTCGGCGCACCCGCACCGGCAGTAGCCGAGCCAGTACGCTTGCCGCGCCTGATCGCGGTCGCCCGGGATGAACCGCAGGGTGACTCCGCCTCCGCACGCCCGGCAGGTCCCCTTGGGCTCAGAGCGGTGGGGAGCGGAGTGATCGCATCGGGAGCAGCAGGCCTGGTCGTTGGAGTGGTCCCGCGAGTAGCGGCACGAGTCTATGTCCATGCCGCAGCTGAGGCAGTCGCTCACGGCTCGGGCTCCTTCGAGACGCGAGCACATCCTTCGTGGACATGGTCCCCGTTCCTCTCGCACACGAACGGGGGAAAGAGCGATCGCTCGCAGGCCGCGCACGCGTCCTCGA
>JAKAOB010000015.1 GCA_021812305.1 Thermoplasmata archaeon | reverse complement strand
ACATCGACGTCGACCTTCTGAACCGAATGACATTGATCGGTTCCACTTCACGGGACGGGCCCGTCCTGTTCGCAGCCGACGACCTCAACTTCCCTGTAGTGAGCGAGTCCGAGCTCCTGGGTCAGAAGTTGACAGCGGTGGCGTACCGCGCCGCTCCACGGGACCTCTTCGATATGTACATCATGCTCAAGGCGGGCTGGCACAGGAATCCCTCGGCCAGGGCGATGTATCTCGCATACTCATTCCTCCAAGACGAGGAGTGGTATCGGTTATCCTACCCAGTCCGGTTGAAGGTGCGCTACGAGCCGGTTCAACTCGCGGACGTACTGCGTGGCGAGGACCCGGCGCCCGCTTTGGAAAGTATTCGAGAGATCGCGGACCTGTCCTTGGAACGAGCGCGCCCCTCCTTCACGTGTGCGACCGACAAGGAACATGCCCTCCGTCGGGCGCTGCTCGGAGGGGACCTGAACGCGTTCGCGGACATCGCGGGGCAACACGACAGCGCGCGGAGGGCCACACTCGCGAAGCATCCAGGTCTCGCCTGGCGTCTCCAGCAAGCCGCGCGACCCGCAGGGCGGAAGCGCCCGACGTAGAACATCCTCCCCACGGTCGCCGTGGTTCCAGAAAGCGGGTCGCAAACGCGGGATCGAACTCCGCTCACTACCAGCTTCAGACAGTCCGCACGTCGTTCGCGTCCCCCGGTGTCCAGTCGGCCCCGAGGGTCATCGCCGGGCCTTATACGCCGCGACGGGATGGGCGGCTCCGGGAGGACCATGGCCCGGGCGTCGTCGGTTCGACGGGGCAAGCGCACCCCGCGGCCCCAGGGCCGGGTCGGAGGTGGATCGAAGCGGGCGGTTACCCTCCGCTCATCGAAGATGGTCTACTTCGAAGATCGGGGCAGCGTCTACCCCGCGCCGATCGAGACCGTGTGGGATTTCATGCAAAAGGACGAGGAGTTCCACCCCCGGGCTCACCACGCAACGCTCCGCAACATGGAGGCGAAGAAGCTCTCCCCGGTGACCTGGCTGCTCCGGTATGAGACGCGGGATGAGAGACGGCGTCGATGGAACCGATACGTCAGCCGCCTGACGGAGATCCGTCCGTCCGCGCGGATCCTGGAGCAGCTCGAGGGGCCGGACGCGGGCACAACGACGGTCCACCTCTACACCCCCCGCGGGAACCGGACCGCGGTCAACGTTCTCTGCTACCTGCGCTCCCCCGGGCGTTCGCTCGCCGTCGCCCGGCGGGCGATGCTGCGTCGCTACGCGAACGCCTACGCGGAGGACCTTCCGTACTTCCGGCAATTTGTCCGCAAGCACCCCAAGGGACTCGGCCCGGGCCCCTGACCGTCGCGCGGGCGGGGCGGTCCGACGGGCCGCACCTCGCCGCTTCCCCCCCGCCGCGGCAGAGCCGACCACGACGTCCGGGGCGCCCGCCGGAGCGGCGCTCTACCCTCGGTGCTCGCGCCCGATGGGGTGCGCCCGGTGACCGGACGATGGCCGATCGATCGACGGGGCGTGCCCGGCGAGCTAGAGGAGCCTTCCCGCACGGAGAACGGGAGTCCCGTCGACCGCGATCTCGGAACCGGCGAGAGAGAACCAGGAGAAGAAGCTCGAACCGTTGGTGCCGCCGAGCCCCCGGTTCCCCCCGATGACCAGCGTCACGCAGCCCTGCTCCCACCGCTCCAGGTTGGGCACGTCGTGCGCGGCCGGGTTCAGACCGAAGCCGAGCGCGCTGGCCCGGTCCTTCCCGGACGACCCGAGGCGGTACTGTCGGACGAACTCCTTCGCCCCGTCCTCAAAGGAGTAGGAGCGCAGCCGGCCCCCCGCGAACTCGAGCGCTCCCCCGGCGTGCCAGGTCCACCAGATGTTCGTCCGGCGGTTGGCACGGAACGTCCCCTGCGCGGTCCGGCCGTCCAGAATGAGGTCGACGTTGCCTGCGGGGATGTTCGTCAGCATCCCGGAAGGGGAGGCGCGCCGGGTCCAAGGGTGCGGTCGACCGTCCTGCACCCGCGGAGCGACCCCGGCCAGGGCGACCTCGAGGTCGGTGCCGTTGGGGTGGGTGATGCGCAGCCGCCTCCCCGAGGACACCGCCCGAGCCAGCCGGGCCCCCTCCCTCGCCAGCTCCTTCGGGTCGATGAGTGAAGCCCGCAGGACCCGTTCCTCCCAGTTCCCGAGGTCGACGCCCCACCGGCGGGCGCGCCCTTCCGTCACGAAGCCGGTGGTCATCCGGACCCCGCGGAGCCCCGTCTTCCGCGCGACCTCGTACCAGGGCCAGAGCCAGTCGAACGCGGCACCGTCGCGGTCGGGGAGCCTCTCGATGCGGTCGGTGTCGCCCGGACCCCAGAAGTTCACGTACGCGTCCGCGGCGCGCAGCGCCGCCCACTCCGGGGCGCTCGAGCGGCCGAGGAGGCGACTCTGCTTCCGGTCGATCGCGCGCCACCAAGCGCCCTCGTCGTTGAAGACGAGGAGGGCTTGGCCGCCGACACGGCGAACCTCGTCGAGCATCGCCGAGGCCATGGGCATCGTGTGATCCCACGACTCGACGATGACGTTCTCGCCGGCCCGGACCCGGAGGTACTTCCGCACGATGTTGCGGGCCGCGGCGCGTTGCAGCGTCGAGGGTCCTTGGGGCACAGCAGGACGAGGAGCCGAACCGGCGCTTCAACCCTTGCGTGGTCGATGCGACCGTCCTCGAGCCGGCCCCCCGAACGTACCGTGGCCCGTGCACCCCCCGGAAGTCGCGGGCGCTCCGGACCGACAGGGGACCGGCCCACCGCCGGAGGGGCGGACCGTAGCGAGCGCGTCGAACGGCAGGCTCATCAACCCGCTCCCGGATGGAAGGGGCGGCCCGCGATGGCGATAGACTCCGGCGACACGGCGTGGGTGATCACGGCGACCGCGCTGGTGATGATCATGACGCCCGCCCTGGGCTTCTTCTACGGCGGGCTGGTCCGCCAGAAGAACCTCGTCGCGACCATCGTCCAGTGCCTGATGATCTTCTCGATCGTCAGCATCGTCTGGGCGCTGTGGGGCTACACGTTGACCTTCGGGCCGGGCTTCGACGGGGTGATCGGCAACCTCTCGAAGCTCGGCCTCATGAACGTCGGGGCCGCGCCGAACCCGGCCTATTCGAACGTCATCCCCGAGCTCCTCTTCTTCGCCTTTCAACTGAAGTTCGCCGCGATCACTCCCGCGCTGATCATCGGGGCGTTCGCCGGTCGGGTCCGGCTGAAGGGCCTGCTCGTCTTCATCGTCGCGTGGACGACGCTCATCTATGTCCCGATCGCGATGTGGATCTGGAATCCGGCCGGCTGGCTGCACCACCTCGGGGTCATCGACTTCGCGGGCGGGCTCGTCGTCCACACCTCGGCCGGTGTATCGGCCGTCGCCGCCGCGCTCGTCCTCGGCCAGGGGGTCGACTTCGGGAGGTCCAGTCGGCCCAACAACGTGCCCTACGTCATCCTGGGAACCGCGATCCTCTGGTTCGGCTGGTTCGGGTTCAACGCCGGCAGCGCCCTCGCCGCCAACGACGTGGCGGTCAACGCGCTGGTCGACACGAACCTTGCGGCGGCCGCGGCGGGGGTCAGCTGGATGCTCGTCGATTGGATCCGGAAGGGGAGGCCCTCTGCGGTGGGGATGGCCGTGGGAGCGGTCTGCGGCCTGGCCGCGGTGACGCCGGCCGCGGGTTTCGTGAGCCCCGGGGATTCGATGCTCATCGGCCTGGTCGCCGGGATCCTGTCGAACTACGTGGCGAACTGGAGGGCCCGGACCCGTCTGGACGACTCGCTCGACGTCTTCGCCTGCCACGGCGCCGGCGGGATGTGGGGAACGATCGCCACGGGACTCTTCGCCTCGACGGCGATCAACGCGGCGGGTCCGAACGGGCTCGTCTACGGCAACCCCCATCTGCTGCTGGTGCAGCTGTTCGGCGTCGGGGTGGTCGCGGGGTTCGCCTTCGTCGGGTCGTACGTCCTGCTCCGGGTGATCAATTACTTCACGCCCCTGCGGGTGCCCCCGGCGGAGGAGAACGCCGGCCTCGACCTCTCCGAGTTCGGCGAAGCCGCCTACGATCTTACCGGTGGGCCGGAAGCGACCTCGGCGAACGGGAACGGGATCTCGGCCGCGGCCAAAGAGAGCCGGGCCTAGCGGCCCGTCGGTCCCCCCCGGATCCGCGGGCTCGGCCCGTCCGTCCGACGGCCGCCCCGGTGACGTAGGCAGTGGGCCGCCCGTCCGGACGGCGCGAGGTCAAATCCCCTCCGCGCTCGTCCGCGCATCGTGGGGAACGCTTCGGACGCCGCGGGCCCTTCCTCCGCGCTCGACACGCGCTCGATGCGGAAGGGGCGGCAGTTCCTCTTCCTGAGCCGGGTGGTGCGCGGCGTCGCCGCGGGACTCGTGACGGTCGCCTACCCCTATCTCCTGCTCACCGACCTCCATGTCGGAGCCGCGCTCCTCGGGGCGCTCTACGCGGCCGGCGCGGTCTCGACGGCGCTCCTCACCTACGTCCTCGGCCGGCTCGGGAGCCGTTCGGCGCTGCGGGGCACCTATCTCGCGAGCCTGTCGCTCCTCCCGCTCGCCTGCGGTCTCCTCGTCCTCCCTCCGAGCCTCCCGCTCGCCGCGCTCGCCAGCGTGCTCGGAGGCTTCAGCGCGACCGGCTCCCTCGCGGGGGGCGGAGTGGGGGGCGCGGCGTTCCCCCTCCAGTCGGCGCTCCTCAGCGACCTGGTCCCCCCGCGCGAGCGCACGCGCTGGTTCAGCTGGTTCACCTTCGCCGCCGGGGCGGCGGCCTCGGTCGGCGCGCTCGCCGCAGGCGTGGGCAGCCTGGGCGAGGTGTTCTTCGCGGCGTTCCTCCTGAGCGTCGCCTCCGTGCTCTTCGCGTTGCCGATCCCCGTGCGCCCCATCCAGAAGGGGCGGGCGCCGTCCGCCGCAAGCCGCCGGGTGATCCGCAAGTTCACCGCCACGGGCGTACTCAACGGGGCGTCCCAGGGCCTGCTGGCCCCGTTCCTGATCCCGTTCTTCGTCCTCTACTTCGGCGTCGGCCGGCCCGAGATGTCCGTCTACACTACCTTGGGGAGCCTGCTCGGCACCTTCAGCGTCCTCGCCGCCCCCTGGCTCGACCGCCGCTTCGGCTTCGTACGGGCCATCGTCGGCACCCGCAGCGTGGCGGCGGTGTTCGCGGTCCTCATGCCGTTCGTCGCCCGCACCCCGGCGCTGCTGCTCTATGTCCTTCTGCCGGCGTTCCGGGTCGCGGCGCTCCCGGCGCAGTCCGCCGCACTGATGGACCGGCTTCCCCACGCCGACCGGTCCGAGGGGGCGGGGACGAACCAGGCGGCCCGCGTCGGCGCGGCGAGCGCGGCAACGCTCGCCTCGGGCTACGCGCTCGAGGAGGTGGCCGTGGCCGTCCCCTTCCTCGGCTACGCGGCGGCGCTGGCCGTCAACGCGGCCCTCTACGTCCGATTCTTCGGATGGCGCGGAGACCGCATCGCGCCGCCCTCCGAGGCCGAGACCTGAGCGCCGTTCCGGCCGCGCACCGTCCGACCCGACCGGTGACGGGGCCCCGGCCCGAGGGCGAAGGGGGAAATGCCCCGATGCCTTGGCCGCCCATGGGCCAACGATCGGACCTGGACCGAGGGGCCGGCCGATGACCGCGAGCGAGGGATCGCCCTCGGGAGCGGGCCGCGCCCCCTCCGAACATCGGCATCACCACGACCACCGGGGGATGCACGAGGAGGCGTGGACCCGGGAGCGGGCCGAGGCGGTCCTGGACGCCCCCGAGCGGCGGCAGACCCAGGATCCGTTCGCGCTGTGGCGTCGGGCGGGCCTCTTCGCCGGAGCCGTGGTCGTCGACGTGGGCGCGGGATCCGGATACTTCGCATTTCCGGCCGCGGAGCTCGTCGGCCGAGGCGGACGGGTCTACGCCGTCGATGTCTCCGCGGAGCTGGTCGACCTGCTTCGGGAGCGGAGCCGGCAGCGGGACGCGGCCAACGTCCTCCCCCTGCGGTCCACCCCGGACCACATTCCCCTCAGCGACCGGCTGGCCGACTTCGTCCTGCTGGCGAACGTCCTTCACGGAGTGCCGCCCTCGACGCTCGTCGAGGTGCGCAGGATCCTCAAGCCGGACGGTCGCCTCGTCAACGTCGACTGGAAGAAGGAGCCCACGCCCGGCGGACCGCCCGCGGAGGCCCGCCTAACGCCCCAGGAGGCCGAAGCGGCCCTGGTGCGCCACGGCTTCGCTGCGCTCGACGGGTGGGACCTCGGTCCGTACCATTACGCCCAGATCTTTCGGCCCGCCGCCGGCGACGCCTGAGCCGGCCTCGGCGGACGCGGCGGCCCGGCGCCCGCGCCGGCCGCCCACGGCGAGCATCGTCCCCGTCGTCGCGACCACGGACGCCGCGAGAGCGACGGCGGCTCCCGTGGGCGATACGTCGTTGATCACGGTGAAGACGACGACGGCCCCCAGCGTCGCCGCGAGCGAGGCCGTCCCCCAGACGAAGTGGGCGTTGCCGGGCACCTCGGCGACCGCCGCGTCGAAGCCGGGCGCGCCCGGGCGGACCGATACCGAGACGGCCGGCGTTCCCGCCCGCGCCCCTCCCGCCGGCAGGTCGACCAGGCGCTCCCCGATCACGAGCATCGAGGCGAGCCCCCCGCCGAGGGCGACGATAGCGAGAAGGTCGAAGACGAGGTCGCCCGTGTACGCGAGCGAGCCCGCCGGGGCCGAGGCCCCCCCGCCGCCGCCAAGGAACGCCCCGACCTGGCGACCGGCCACGGCGAGCACGGCGTGGGTCCACCCGCCCACGCTCGCGGCGCCGGCCGGCGGAACGCTCCGGCGCACGGCAAGGCCCGCCGCGCCCACCACGAGCGTCGCCGTGACGGCGAAGATCCCGGCCCCGGTCGACCCTCGCAGGGCCCAGAGGAGCGCCAGGGCGACGAGGGGAGCCGCCAGGAGGGCCCCGAGGAGCAGCGGGACGAGCCAGGGCCCCAGCGCACCCGGGGCCAGCGCGAGCCCGACGAACGCGCCCGCCAGCGCCGCCGCGATCCCCGCGAACCAACGCCCGGGGTTCCGGGCGAGCAGGGCGACGCCCGCGGCGCCGACGACGCCGCCGAGGGTCACCGGCGTGATCACGTTGGCCGGGAGGGGACCGTCGAGCAGCACCGCCGCGGCGTAGAGAAGGAGCGGGGCCGCCGCCAGGGCACGGAGGTCGCCGCCCTTCACATCGCACCCCCCCATGCCCGGCCCTGCTCGTAGGCACCCAGGAGGTGGGTGAGCGTGTCGCGGCCCTCCACGATCACCGCGCCCACCCGCTCTGCGCTCAGGCGAGCCGAGAGGGCGTCGTACGCACGGTCCGACGCCGACACCGCCCAGCGCGCGGCGGGCCCCACCGTGCCCCGCGGCCCGCCGAGCTCCGACGGAACGTCGCGCAGGACGAAGACCCTCAACCGGTGCCCGCGTCCGGCCAGCCGCCCGAGCGCCGGGGCGATGGGAGATTCGGAGAGGCCGAGCGTCGTCAGGACGAAGACGTGCGCCCGCGCCGGCAGCCGGAGCGCGGCCTCGTCCAGCGCACGGCCGAGGTCGAACGCGCCCGGGCTCGGCTCGAGGCGGGCGAGGACCTCCTCGAGCCGGGCGAGATGGGGCCCCCCGCGTCCGGGGGCGAGGTACTCGAGCCGGTCGCCGGTCCCGGTGAGAAGGCCGAGCCGGTCCTCGCCGCGGGCATCGACGCGGTGCGCGATCGCGAGCGAGGCCCCGACGGCGCGGTCGAGCAGGGAGAGCCCGGCGCCCGCCGCCATCCCGCCCGAGGTGTCGATCGCGACCAGGTGGTCCTGCCGGATCTCCTCCTCGTGTTCCCGCACGAGGAGGCGCTCAAGGGTCGACCGGCGCCACGCGATGAGGCGGATGTCGTCGCCGCCGGTAAAGGGGCGCAGCGAACGGAACTCGGTGCCGTAGCCCCGCTGGCGGCGCCGGTTCCCGCCGAGGAGCACCCCGGGGAGCGGGCGGGCCCGCAACCGGCCCGCGACCGGGTCGGCCGGCGTCACCAAAAGGTCTGCCCCGGGTTCCACCGTCCACGCGACGAACGAGAGGCCCTGCGGGCCAATCGCGGTGACGACGGTCGGCCCGAGCTGCGATGGCCCGCGGGCGATCGCCCGGAGGTCCGCCGACAGGGTCGCGGCCTCCGACGGGGTCCACCAGCCGAGCAGCGCCGGGGCCGAGGGGACCGGCTCGAGCCGCTCGGGGACCAGGTCCTCGATGCGACCCCAGAACCCCGTCGTCCCTTCGTAGCGCACGTCGACCCGGCTCACGAGCGACGACCCGAGGCCGACGCGGGCGGGGACCGTCCCCCGCTTCGCGTCGAACGACGTCGCGGAGAGTCTTGCGGCCCGGGCGTGGAAGCCCAGGATATCCATCGCGAGGAACGCGAAGAGGCCGATCGCCGCGAGAAGGATGACCGGATTGAGGGTGACCAGGGCCAGAAAGACCCCCCCGAGCGCCCCGGCGATCACCGCCCAGCCTTGGACGGTGATCATGCGCGGACCGCCCGGCTCATCGCGGGACCGGCACTCGTTCGAGCAGCTCGGTGAGGATCTCGTGCAGGAGCGCCGCCGGGCCGACCCCCCGGCCGTACGCCTCGGTCACGAGCGAAGGCCGCAGCGTCAGCCGGTGGTTGAGGACCTCGAAGGCCACCTCCTGGACGTCCTCGGGGTAGACCGACGTGCGACCGGAGAGCAGCGCCTGCGCCTTCGCCGCCCGGGCGAGCTGGACGCCGCACCGGGGAGAGGCACCGAGGACCACGCGGGGCTCCTCCCGGGTGGCCCGCACGAGCGCGGTGATGTACCCGACCAGATCGTCGCTCAGGAAGACGGCGTCGACGGCGCGCTGGTGGGCCGCGAGGCGGGCGGCGTCCGCCACCGGCGTGGAGGGGGGCGGCGCCGACGGTCGCTCGTGGCGTCGAACGATCGCCCGCTCCTGTCCCTCGCTGGGGTAGTCCAGGAGGAGGCGGAAGAGCAGGCGGTCCAGCTCGGCCTCGGGGAGCGGATAGGTGCCCTCCTGCTCGACGGGGTTCTGCGTCGCGATGACGATGAACGGCTGGGGGAGAGGGTAGGCGACCCCGTCGGACGTGACCTGGTGCTCCTGCATCGCCTCGAGCAACGCCGACTGCACCTTCGGCGGGGCCCGATTGATCTCATCGGCCAGCAGCACCTGCGCGAACACCGGTCCCGGACGGAACTCGAACTCCTGGGAGGCGGGATTGAGCACCACGGTCCCGATGATGTCCGAGGGGAGCATGTCCGGGGTGAACTGGATCCGCTTGAACGAGAGGCGGAGGGCCGTCGCGAAGGTGCGGACGAACATCGTCTTCGCGATCCCCGGGGCGCCCTCGAGGAGCACGTGGCCGCGTCCGAGCAGGGCGATGTAGAGCAGGCGCACGACGCGTTCGTAGCCGATCAGGTCGGTCCCCACGCGCTCCCCGAGCGCGGCGAGGACCTCCTCCGGTCCGAGCTCCGCAATGCCCAGCCCCGCGACGTCCACCGCCGCGAGCGGAGCGGGGCGGCTGCGGCCCACCTCGCGGGAATCGTTCACGGGCCCGGCCCCTCCGCCGCCGACGGGGCCGCCCGCGCCAGCGCCCGGTCGACCCGGGTACGCCCGCGCCCTAGGGGATCCCCCGGACCCGGCGGGTACGCCGCGTCGTCCGCGAGTTCCGCGCGTCGGTGGGACCGTTGGAGCCGTGCGAGCGACCGGAGGCGGGCGTCGGAGCGACCGGGGCGGCCGTCGTTCCCCCCGAGCAGCTCCAGGGCCCGTCCCAGGAACGGCGCCCACCTCCCGGTGCGCTGGCCGAGGTCCCACAGCGCGAGCGGGTCGGTCGGCGCCGGCGCGTCGACGGCCGACGCGGGCCGCGACGGCCGGGCATACGCACGGGCGGCGAGCCATGCTCCGAGCGACCCGAGGACGACGGCCGCGGTCCACGCGGCGGAAGGGCGGGAAAGCAGCGGGACCAGGACGGCGATCAGGTTCATCGCAGCTCGCCCTCCGGTGCGGGAGCGGAGCCGGCCGCCGGCCGAGAAGACCCGCCCCCCGTGGCGGCGTAGAGCCGCCACATCGCCGAGAGTCCGTAGACATCCTCCAGGATCGTCACGAGGTCCGTCCGGGGGCGCTGCGGGTCCGGAGGCCCGTAGCGGATCGGCGCGTAGGCGCGGTAGAGCTCGCGCAGGGGCCGGCCCACCTCCGTCGTCGGCGCACGGAGCCCTTGGTCGATGATGCGGTCGAGCGTCCATCCCGCCGGGAACGTCACGCCGTAGGCCCGTTCGATGTCCGCGAGGACCCGATGGAACGCCATCGTCACGGCGGCGTCGTACGCCCCCTGCGCGAGGTAGCCGCGGGCCTCGATCAGCACCGGGTTCACTCCCCGGCGGGCGACCCCCGGGCCGGGCGGGTCCTCGGAGGGGATCGGGGGGTCGGTTCGACGGAACCGGCGGAACACCGGGGGCCTCGCTCGGGCCGAAACGGCCCGTGCGGTGACGCAGCCGCCGCGGGGGGTATAAGCTTGGAGGGCCGAAACACTTCCGAAAGCACGCCTCCGGCTCGGAGGCCGGCGTCGCGCGCGCGGCGACGGGGCTGGGTTCGCGGCGACGCTACCAGCCGAGCTCCTCGCCGTCGTTCTGTTCGTCGAGCCAGGCGCGCAACGGCGCGAAGTACTCGAGGAGGGCTCCCGCGTCCATCCGGTCCTCCCCGGTCAGGGCCCGCAGGGCCTCCGGCCACGGCCGGCTCATTCCCATCGAGAGCATCTGGCGCAGGCGCTCTCCCGCGGCGCGCTCCCCGTAGATCGAACGACGGTGCAGCGGGCCATCCCCTCCGGCGCCGCGGACGAGCCCGCGGTGGAACTGGAACTGGAGGATGTGGGCAAGGAAGTAGCGCATGTACGGAACGTTCGCCGGGATGTGGTACTTCGCTCCCGGGTCGAAGGCCTCCTCCCCCCTCGGCGCGGGGGGCGCGACCCCTTGGTAGCGCCGTCGCATCTCCCACCAGGACCGGTTGAACTCCTCGGGGCGGATCTCCTCGGCGAAGACCTTCCACCGCCACTGGTCGATGAGCAGCCCGAACGGCAGGAACGCCACCTTCTCGAGCGCGCGCTCGAGCAAGAGGCCGAGATCCCCTTCCGGTCCCGGCGCGCGGTCCAGCAGCCCGATCCGAACGAGATACTCCGGCGTCACCGACAACGCGATCGCGTCCCCGATCGCCTCGTGGAACCCGTCATGGGCACTGTCGCGGAAGACGAACGGCTGGTGGTTGTACGCCCGCTGGTAGTAGCAGTGCCCGAGCTCGTGGTGGATGACCCGGAAGTCCTCGGCGTCGATATCGATGCACATCTTGATCCGGAGGTCGTCGACGAAGTCGAGGTCCCAGGCGCTGGCGTGGCAGACGACGTCCCGGTCCGCGGGGCGAGCGAACATCGATCGCTCCCAGAACGACGCCGGGAGGGGATCGAAGCCGAGGGAGCTGAAGAAGCGCTCGGCGTACCGCACGACCTCGACGGGATCGGTCGTGCGCTGTCCCAGGAGCGCGGTGAGATCGAAGGCGGGCGCCGACCCCGCCGGGGCGAGCCGGGGAAGGAGGGCGACCCAGTCCTGCGCCCACATGTTCCCGAGCAGGTGGGCCGGGATCGGGCCGCGGCGCGGCACGACGGATTCGCCGTACTCCTCCCTCAACCGGCGGCGGACGTAGGTGTGGAGCGAGAGGTAGAACGGCCGAACCTGCTCCCAGAGCCGGTCCACCTCGCGGGCGAACGCGTCCGGGGCCATGTCGTACTTCGAGCGCCACATCGCGCCCATGTCCGGGAATCCGACCTCGCGCGCTCCCCGGTTGCCGAGCTCGACGTACCGCGCGAAGTCGCGCCGCATCGGCGCCCCGATGGCGTGCCAGCCGGTCCAGACGTCCGCGAGCTGCGCGGGGTCCCGGCTGATCTTGAGGATCTGCTCGAGCTCCTCGAGGGGAAGGGGGTCCGGCCGTCCCGCCGGCCGGTAGCGCGCCCGGCCGTAGGCCCCCTGCAGCGCGGCCACGATGCGCGTGAGCTCCTTGGCCTCGTCCGCGTCCGACGGCGCCACGAGCGGCAGGACCAGGCGCAGGAGCCGCAGGCGTCGGGCGAGCGGGCCGGGGAGGTCGGGGGTGGCCAGGGGGACCGCCCGCTTGGCGATCGCGACCGTCGCGGCGATCAGGCGGGCGTTCGCGCGGGCGGCGAGCGCTTCGGTCTCGGGGGTGATGTAGGTGGCGTACACCCACTCCGCCTGCTGGGTCTCGATGGACCGGTCGAGGAGCTCGCGCTCCGCGGACTCGAGGAATCGCTCGGCCTCGAGCGTCGGGGGATCGGTCCGCGGCGACGACATGGCGACCGCTACAGCTCGGGCGACAAAAGGTTCCCCCTCAGCGCCCGCCGGCCCCCCCGCCTAGGGCGCGGGCGGGGCCGCACGTCGACGGCGCGAGACCAGGAGCGCGACGGTCAGAGCGACCGCGAGCAGCACGACCGCTGCGATGAGGATCACGTCGAGGGCGCCCCCGAGCGGCGTCCCGGCCGGCGCGGTCGTCACGGTGACGCTCACCGTCCCCGAGCCGCTCCCGCCGGCGGCATCCGTCACGGCGAGGGTCAGGGTGTAGGTGCCCGTCGCGGAGGGTTGGCACACGATCGAGGAGGCGTTCGCGGCCGTGCAGCCGGCGGGAAGGCCCGACCAGCGGTAGGTGAGGCCGCCGGCTCCCCCGGTAACGTTCGCGGTGAGGGTGAGGGAGCTACCCTCCGCGACCGAGACGGAGGGGCCGAGGTTCACGGTCGGGAGCGGATGGACGTCGACGGTGACGTTCGGGCTGACCCCGTTCCCACCGAAGGTGTCCGTGATCGAGACGTTGACGGCGTACCGACCGGCCCCGCTCGCCGAGCAGTCCACGACGCTCCCGTTGGTAGGGATGCACCCCACGGGCAGCCCGTTCCACTGGTAGGAGTAGGTTCCCGTCCCGCCCTGCGCCGTCGCGGTGAACCCGACGGTGCCCCCCACATCCAAGCTGGAGCGGTTCACCGAGAGGGTGACCGTGGGGGCGCTCAGCACGGTGAAGTTCGTGGTGGCGACGGCCGATCCGCCGTTCGCGTCGAGGGCCGTGACCCGGACGGGGAACGTCCCCGCGGCGGCGAAGGTGCAGTTGACCTGGCTCGCGAGGCTCGACGGGCATCCCCCGGGCAGGCCCGTCCAGTTGAACGTCAGGGACCCGAAGCCCCCCGAGGTCGTGGCGAGGAAGGAGCCGGACTGGCCCACGTCGGCGCCCGCGGGGGGCAGGGCGAGGAGCAGGACGGACGGCGCCAGCGCGACGCGAACCGTCACCGGCGGCAGCGACAGGTTCTCAAGGAGCGAACCGGGGGCGCAGCCCGCGGAGGAGTAGGCCGCGAGGTAGCCGCCGGTCCCTGCCGTGTAGACGCCCGCCGCGCTGTAGGCGTGGCCGAAGGTGAGGTTCGTGAGGGAGGCCGCGCAGGTCGCCCCGCCCGAACGGCCGTCGCCGAACGGGACGACGAGGGTGCAGTGACCGAGGGCCGGGCCGCACGGGGAGTTCGTGACGGCGACCGAGAAGGTCACGGTCTGGCCGGTGTCCACCGAATACGGGCTCCCCGTGAGGTCGACCGTCGCCGTGTTGAGCGTGCGCGCCGGCGACACCCAACTGCTCCAGTAGACGGACGAGCTCGCGAGGTACTCGCCCGCGACGAAGACCCCGGTCGGGCTCGACGGGTCGCGGGCGGCGCCGAAGTAGTCACCGAACCGGCACGCCGAGGTGCCGCAGCTCACCGAAACGCTCCCGTTCGCGATCGTGGTCGCGGGGTTGAGGGTGCCGGCCGGTGCCGTTGCGCCCCGACCGGTGATCGCGACGCTCGCGTAGACCGAGGAGGAGGTCACCCCGTAGACCATGGTCAGGTCGCCGAACGGGTCGAGGGCGATCGCGGGGTAGTAGACGTCGGCGCCGGCGATCCCGTAGTCGAAGTCCTCCAGAACGCGGCCCGAGGTCGTGCTGAGCTCGATGAGGCGGATGCACGCCTGCGTGGAGGTGCCGCCGGAGGGAACGCACCCATCGCTCAGGTCGAGCCAGAGATCGCCCGACTGCCAGAGCGCCGTCTGCACGCGCATGTCGCCGGTGTCCAGGTACGAGGAGCTCCCCGGTTCGGTGGCGGACGGGGGCTGGGGCATCGTGCTGACGCTGAGGTTCGTCTCGTTCACCGTCACGCTCGCCGGGGGCACGCCGGAGACCGTGAACAGCGCGATCGAGTTCTCGTTGCCGTAGACGCTGCTCACGAAGTACTGGACCGAGGTGTTCGTCAGCGACTGGACCGGGTGGATCGACTCGTAGCTGCTGTCCGGGCCGAACGCGGCGATGGAGGCGGTGGTCCCGTTGAGCAGGGCGGTCTTGTTGACGACCCAGTACTCCGCCCCGTAGAAGGAAGCTCCCGAGGAGGCGAAGATGTTCCCCCCGATCCCCACCAGCCCGGCGCTGACTCCCAGCGTGGGCTGGTCGGCGAACTCTCCGCTGGCCGGGTGGATCGAGGAGTACACCGTCCACACCCCCGAGGCGTTCGACCCCTGGGAGACCGCGAGCCGCACGATCCCGTTGCCGCTCGACGGGATGTCGAGGATCGAGGCGAACCATCGGCCGGTCGCGTTGTCGTAGAGGACCTTGGGGTCGCTGAGGAAGTCCGTCCCGCTCCCGAAGAAGGTCGAGAGCCCCACGGTGGTGACCGAGGTGCCCTGCTTCGTCCAGATCTCCTCGGCCAGGTTCACCATCTCGACCACCTGGGTGGGACCGACGGCGAGGATGACGTCCGGCGGCGAGCAGCCGCATTGCGAGGAATCGAGACCGCTCCAGCCGCTCCCGGCGGAGGTCGTGCCGGGGGCCGGGGAGGCCAACGTCGCCGGGCGGAGGGTTTCGGTCGCCGCCGCGGCCGGCGACACCGCCACGCTGCGCGGACCGAGGGAGGCACCCGTTGCTCCTACGGTATATCTCGGGAGGGCACCGACGTCCACGACCCGCTGCGGCACCAGGGTTCCGACCCACGTGGGCCGCCCTCCGGCGTGGAGGGTGGGCAGCGCGGAGACCGGCACCCCGAACGCGCCCAGCGACGGCCGCTCCGAAGTCGGGGCCGGCGCGGATGCGACCCCGGCGAGGAAGAGGCCGGGCAGCAGCAGCAGCAGCACGGCCAGGATCGGCGGTGCGAGCGACGCCAGCGCGAAGCGTCCCGGGCCCGAGAGGGAGCCTCGCCGAGCGAACCCCCCAGCGCGGTCGAACATCGGGGGTGCGGGTCCGCCTCCGTATATTACGCGTGCGCGACGGTGTCGCTGCTAGAGGTTCATATCATCGAGCCCGGTCGCGGCGGGCCGAAGTTTTCGGCGGGTCGCTGAGGCCGAGGCCGGGAGCGGCGGGGCCAGGGGCCTCCGGAAGATGCAGCGCACGGTCGATCGACTCCGCCGCGTACCGGTACTCGGGGAGCTCGGCAAGGTCGATGGACGCGCCCGATCGTAACGGCGGGGCCGCGAACCCTTGCTCGATGGCGACGCGGCCCGTGCGCCATGCTTCGTCCGGGAAGTTCTCCACCCGAGCCACGAGGTCGAACGCAAAGCGTCCGGGGTTCGCGGGCAACACGCTCGTCACGATGAGCGACACCCCGCGGGAGGTGAGCGCGCGACAGAACGGACGCAGGCCCTCCGGTTCGGTGGGATAGAACGGTCGAACGCGTTCGGTGTTGGTGACGACCAGGCACCGGCGCTCCCGCTGGAGCTCGATCTCCTCCGCCACGCCCTTGAGGCGGGCGGGAAGCCGCAAGAAGTCGAGGAGGCTGCCCAGGTCTCCGCCCTCCGCGTTTCCGGTCGCTCGGATCGTCGTCCAGGCGGCGAGATTCGAACCGGCATGGTCCGGCCGCAGGTCCTCCGGTGCGACGGAGGGGAGGAGGCGACCGGGTCCGAGCAGCCGGGACTGCCAGAGCTCGTCCTCCGTCACTATTGTGTCTTCGGCGCGGATGCTCAACCACAGGAATCCGTCGTCGACGCTGTGGGCCAGGGTGTGGGCGAGCACGTTCACCGCGCGCCGTGAGCTCCCCCAAAGATAGACGGAGACGGGCGCCGCGGAGAGATCGGCCGGTAACCTCATGCCTCGCCCTCCATCGATGCACGATGGGGGCGGCCTCCCTTGGTTAAAGCCTCGCTCGGCGACTCCGTCCGACACGGGCGCGGAGAGATGCGTTCCAGTGGAAATCGGGGGGTCGTCGGCCAGTTGTCCGCCACGCGCCACCGTCTTGACCGCATGGTGTCCCCCCGTTCTTCCAGAGGAACTGCGGGATTTATGTACGACACCCGTCTGACAAATCCGCGGGAGTCCGATGTCCGAGAAGCTCGAACCCACGATCCCGCTCGCCGCCCTGGGCGCGCCCGAGACGCCGGACGAGATCGAGGAAGACCTCCCCTTGGCCTACATCCCGCGCATTCCCGACAGCATCACCTACCGCGAGGTCCTCGAGCGGGCCGTGGGCTGGGGGCGCCGATGAGCGGCGCGGACCCATCTTCCCCCGCCCCGGCTCCGGAGGCGCGCAAGCTGTTCTTGGGCCGGGGGACCCCCCGAGGCTACGGGTACCGGCCTCGGCTGAGCCCGGAGGCCGCTGCCGCGTTCGCGACGTTCGTGGACAGTGCGCGCGCCCGCGCCGGTATCGAGGGGCGGACCCTCGTCTACACCGTCCGCTGGAGCTAGGCCCGGCTACGGGCCGGCCCCCGGGCCGGCCGAAGGGTCGAAGTCCTCGTCCACGGTGATCACCGGTCGCCGCGGCCGGTGACGCATCGCCGGCCCTCTCGCCTCGTCGAACGCGGCCTTCGACAACGCATCCGCCCGGGTGTTCTGCTCCCTCGGGACCCACTCAAAGCGCACCTCGGCGAACGCCCGACCGAGCAGCTCCAGGTGGCGGTGGTACTCTCGGAGGTGCTCGGCGCGGACCGCGTACTCCCCTCGCATCTGCCGGACCACGAGCTGGCTGTCCCCGAGGAGCAAGACCGTACCCCGGAACCCCCGGCTCCGCAGCCACTCGAGCGCGCGGGTCGCCGCGGAGTACTCCGCGACGTTGTTCGTGGCGTGGGGCGACCATGGCGGCACGGCCAACCCCTTTTCCTCGTAGTCGAGGCCCGGGCCCTCCACGATGAAGCCGTAGGTCGCCACCCCCCCGCCGTGCGCGGGTTCGCAGGCGCCGTCGAAGTGAACCTGGACGAGGTCCGGAAAGACCGTCGACCCCCGGGGCAGACGCGCGTCCCCGACCTCGCTCACAGTGACCTCCCCCGGGTGCCGGTGACCGAGGTCGCCGCCCTCTTGACCTTTGGGCAGTTGCAGTAGACCTCGTCGCGCACGCACGGGGCGCACCGGATCGCGCCGCTGAGGAAGAACAGCGGCTTGTTGCAGGCCCGGCATTCGCGGCGGCGTCCGCACCGCGGACACTGGGCCATATCCCAGGGGATCGCCGTGCGACAATGACGGCACTCGGCGGATTCCCGTGGCCCGGGGTTGTACCGGGCGTTCCACGTCGGCGGCGGGGGCTTGAGGAGCCGGCGCAGCACGTTCTCGTCCGGGTTCCCGAAGAGCCCGCCCACGGTGGTGGACTCCGGGTTGGGGCTCGCGGCCCCCCACAGGATGACGGAAAGGCCGACCGGAAGCGTGAGGATCCCCACTTCGACCGCGACGGTCAGCCGTTCGACCCCGCTGAGGAGGACCGGGCTCGCGACCAGCCCCATCGCCCCCAGGAGTACGGCGAGCCCGAGGTAGGTGATCGAGCGGTTCATCGGCCGGCGGGGCCGGAGCCTCCCCTCACCGATTTTAGCGAGGCCCAACTATAAAGAAGGTATCCGCTCGGCGCCCGGCCGATCCTTCGGGCGGTCCCTTGCCGATCCCGGCCCCGGCCGGTACATCGACCGGCTCCGCCCGGGGCCGGGCGGCCGCGCCACGGCCCCCGCGCGAAGACCGGGCCCACCCTCGCCCGAGGCCGTGCCGGTAGGGCCCGGACCAGCACCGGGCCCGCTTCGCGCGCCCCCGCGGGGTCGTGGGGGTTCGCCCGAACCCCGAGGGAAGTGGGGGCGAGAACCGGACCCCGTGTCCAGCCCGCGGCACGCACGGGGAGCGGACCGGAGAGGTCCGAGCTCCCTGCGGACCGTCGGGCGGCCGACTTGGTGGATCGCGGGCGGAGGGTCGAGGGGGCGGCCGGACGCTCGCGCGGTCGAAGAAAGGTTCTTCAGGGGGAGGGAGACGTTCTACTCAGTTGGGATGACCCAGGCGACCTACGTCCCGAACGCTCGGACCCTTCCCCTCGGCGTCGCGATCCTCGCCATCCTGATCGGCATCTTCGGGGCGATCCTGCTGGTCGCGTCGGTCCTGTTGTTCCTTCTCCTCGCGGCCCACATCGGGTTCGGCGCGACCCCGTTCGCCTACTTCGGGGTCTCCCTGCTCGCCGCCGTCCTGCTCCTGATCTTCGCGGTCCTCCTCCTGGTCGTCGCGAGCGGCCTCTGGCATCTGGAGATGTGGGCGCTCGTCCTGTCGATCATCATCCTCGGGATCCTGTGGATCTCCGACGTCGTGTCGGGAAAGCTCCTCACCGTCGGAAGTCTCGTCCTGCTCGCGCTGCTGGTCTACCTCGTCCTCGTGCGCAACCACTTCCGCTAGGCGCACCGGCCGCACGAAGCCGTTTTGAGCCGGGGGACCTCCCCGGGACATGGCGAACCCGACGGTCACGCTGACCACGACGCTGGGACCCATCCGGATCGAGCTTTTCGAGGATCGTGCGCCGAAGACCGCGGGGAACTTCCGTACCCTCGTGGAGAAGGGCTTCTACAACGGCCTCACGTTCCACCGGGTCATTCCGGGGTTCATGATCCAGGGCGGTTGCCCCCGGGGGGACGGGACGGGGGGGCCCGGCTACACGATCCCGGACGAGTTCCACCCCTCGCTCAAGCACGCCGGCCCGGGGTATCTCTCGATGGCGAACGCGGGACCGAACACCGGCGGGAGCCAGTTCTTCATCACGCTCGCGGCGACCCCCTGGCTGGACGGGAAACACGCGATCTTCGGCCGCGTGGTGGACGGCCAGGCCGTGGTCGAGAAGATCGCCGCGGTCCCCCGCGACGGTTCCGACCGTCCGCGCAGCCCGGTGAGGATCCAGAGCGCGAGCGTCGCGTAGCCCGTTCACGCCGGGTAGTCGAACCTCAGCCGCTCCCCCGGGTGACGGAGGTCCTCGATCGTCGTCACGACCGCCGCGAGGAGGCTCAGCAGGGGGGCCACGGCGAGCAGTTCGAGGACCGTCCCGTAGGTGACGGTGATCCCGACCCCGTGGCCCGGGACGACGGCGACGGTCGCGCGGGCCGCGAGCCAGAAAAGGTAGGCGATCCCCGCGGCCGCGGTGAGCATCGCCATCGGACCGTACGCCACCGTCGGCTTGGCCAGGTAGCGCAGGGCCAAGAGGAGCGACATCGCCGCGCCGACGGCGAGCACCTCGAAGGGGGTAACGGCGATCGACACGGCCGTCCCCTCGAGCCGACGGAGGAGCTCGTACGGGAGGTACGCGATCACGACGAGCGCCACGACGAACAGGGCCACCGAGACGGCGAACCGATGCGCGAGGCCCGGCACGCGCGCGACGGGGGAAAGGGTCGGGGAGTCGGGGGCGAAGAGGGTCGGCGGGGCGATCTCGCCCCGGGCCCCGGCCGGGACGACTTCTCCGCTCACGGGATCGCCTCCGGGGGGAACGCGACGGTGATGCCGGGGCCGGAGTACGCAACGAGCACCTCGCCGCCGGACGGGTTGCAGCCCGGCCCCAGGTAGAGCGAGAGCGTCTGCGCAAAGGTGCCCCCGGCCGGGGTGTCGATCAGTAGGGAGGTGGTGCTGCACGGGGCGCCCCCGGCGCTCAGGACCCGAACGCTGAGCGTGCCCACGTCCCCGAAGACGGCGTGGTTGGCGAAGGAGACGGCGATCGGGACCAGGACCGTGCCGTTGGCCTGAGGTGCGACGGGACCCGGCGTCGCGTTGAGCTGGTCGAAGGGGGCTCCCCAGGAGTAGTTCGTCTCGGCCCGGATCGCGGCCGACGCGAGGCTCGCGTAGGTCGTGTTGAGCCAGAGGTCGACCGGCAGCTGGGCATCGTGGGTGAGGAGGGTGGGCCCGGCGGAACTCGCGGCCATCGGGAGATAGATCGTGAGCGGAACCGAAGCGGTCGAGCCGCCCGCGATGGTGGAGTCGGGGCTCCCACCGACCGCCAGAAGTCCCGCTCCCGGGAAGCTGACGAGCGCGAGGAGACGGAAGTGGGTGAAGGCGAACGGGCCCGGGTTCGACAGGTTGAACGTCGTCCCGAGCTCGACGGTCCCGTTCGGGAGCAGCAGCTGGGTCATCTGGGCGCCCGAGCCGGTGGAGGGCCGGACATGGGCGACGGAGTAGACCGCGAAGGCCGTCACGACCACCACCACGACGACGGCGAGCGTCGAGAGCCGGCGGAGGAGCCGGCTCAGCCGGTACAGGCCGGGAGGACGCGGATTCATGCGCACGAATGTCTGCGAGCCGCTCGGATATAGTCCTGTGTGTCGCCCGCGCGGGGGGGTCGAACCCTCCCGTTGGGGTCCGGGCGGGGTCGCGCGGCTCCGTGGGGCCCGAGCGCCGCCACCGAAGGCGAGATACGGCCCCCCGGACCTCCGCGGCGAGTGGCAACGGTCACCCTGGACCTGTGGCACACGCTGATGTTCCTCCCGCCCCGCGAGGAAGAGGCGTACTACCGGACCCAGGTGTCCCTCGCGGTCGAGGCGCTGCGCGCGGCCGACGGCGGGCGCACCGGCTCCGAGCGCAGCGACGACGAACTGGCCCGGGACTTCGAGGCCTCCCTGCGGGGGGCCGTCCGGGAGGCCCGCGAAGGACGGACCGTGACCCCCCGGTCGCAGATCGAACAGGCGGCGGCCGCTTCCGGCCGCCGCGTGCGATCGGAGGCGTACCTCGCCCGCCTCGAGCAGGCGGTGCGCGCCCAGCCGTTCCGGCTCGCGCCGGGGGCCGCGGAGCTCCTCGCGGCGCTCCGCGCGAGCGGCTACCGAACGGCGATCATCTCCAACACGATCGGCGAGACCGGACGATCCCTTCGGCCGGTGCTTCGTTCCCTCGGAGTGGAGTCCGCGGTCGACCGGATGTTCTTCAGCGACGAGCTGCCCTGGACGAAGCCCTCCCCCGAGATCTTCTGGGCCGCGCTGCGGGAACTGGGTGCGACCCCCAACGAGTGTGTGCACGTAGGGGACGGTTGGGCGGATATCGAGGGGGCGCGTCGCGCGGCGCTCCGGGGAGCGATCTACTTCACCGGCCTACAGGACTACGGTGAGCAGTACCTCAGACTCCACGCCGTTCCGGACCCCGTGGCCCTGCCGGCGGAGCACCGGGTACGGTCGCTCTCGGAGGTCGGGCCTCTGCTCCGGGAACTCCTCCCACCGTCGAGCAGGTGAACTTCGGGCCGGTCGGGCCGGTACCGGGCCGCTCGCGCTTCCGGACCGCCCGCGGGGCCAACGGCCCTGGGATGCGCCGTACCGGCGGCGGGCGGACACCTCGACCGGGACGCCGGTAGACCGCCCCCACCTCGTTCCGTCTCGAACGGAGAGTGGCCGGGCGGCGTCCGCGAGCGTTCTCCGCAACCCCACGCCCTCGCCCGAGGGGGCCGCCAGCCGGGCGTCCGACGGAACGGCGCCCGTTCCCTGCGAGGTGCCCGCGGGTCGTGCGAGGAGAACGCCCTTTCGGGTCGCATGCGTCGCGGATCGCATATTCTACCGGGGCCATTTCGGGCGCACCGGTCATGGAAATCTCGAAGGAGGTCGAACGGCGGTTCGTCCTCGGCCTGCAAGGTCTCTGGCCCGGCCGGCGGTGGAAGGGCCGTACGGGCGCACGCGCGGCGCTCCAAGCCTGCCGCCGGGTCCAGGTGGACCCGCTCAACGTCGTCGGTCAGAACCAGGACCTGGTCCTCGGCAGCCGCGTCGACGGCTACCGCCACGGTGACCTGGACGCCCTCCTGTACGAGCGGCACGACGCCTACGAGTTCGGCGGGGGGATGTCTGTCTTCCCGAAGGAGACCCTTCCGCTCCACTGCTCGTGGGTCCACCACGAGGGGCTGCCGCTCCGGTGGGAGAAATGGTATCGGGAGAACCTTCCGGTAGTCCGCCGAGTTCTGAAGGCGATCGACGAAACCGGCCCCGTCGCTCCCGAGGAGTTCCCGACGGGCCCGCGGGTGGAGGACTACCGCTCGACCCGTCGGGAGGGTCTGGCCCTCTACGTACTGTGGCGGCGGCTCGACGTCCTCATCCACCACCGGGAAGGCCAACGGAAGTTCTACGATCGGACCGAGAGGATGTTCGGACCACGCCCCGACCCCGCCCCGCGCCCGGAGACGGCCGACGCGATGGCCTTCGAGACGTTCACCTGGCTGGGGATGTCCGGCAGGTACGGCCTCAGCTACCTCAGAACCCAGGAGGACGGAAGGGGGCGCTCGGCCATCACCCGGCGTCAGATCCGGCAGCGTCTCATCGATGACGGACGGCTCGTGGAGGTACGCGTACAGGGCGAGCGGGCACCGTACGTCATCCGGGCCGATCGGCTCCCGTTGCTTGAGACCGTGGCCGCGGGGGAGGTCCCGCGCGCGTGGAAGCCGGTCCACGATCCTCCCGAAGCGGTCCTTCTCGCCCCGTTGGACGTCGTCGTCGGCCGTGGGCGTGCGAAGGACCTCTTCGATTTCGAGCACCGTTGGGAGGTCTACACGCCGCCGTCGAAGCGGCGGTGGGGGTACTATGTCCTTCCCATCCTCATCGGGGACCGGCTCGTGGGCCGACTGGAACCGCGGCGGGATCGGGCCAACGGCGACCTCCGAATCGCTCGGGCCTGGTGGGAGGAAGGCATCGATCGAGCCCGCGTGGTCGAACCACTGGCCCGCGGACTGAAGCGGCTCGCCGACTCTGTGGGGGCCCGCGCGATCACGTTCGGGGAGGTCGGCCCCGATTCCTTGCGCGACTCCCTCCGCCGGGAGATCCGCGGTCTTGCCGGCTGAGCGGGGGCCGGCCGGTTCGCCTCATCGGTCCCGGGCCCGGCTCGAACGGATGTCGCCGAAGGCTCGGGCCGTTCCTCGGGTCCGGCCCTGAGGGCGGACACGGCCGTGCCCTTTAGGGCCCGAACCGCCGGGGGAAGCCTTCTGCGCCCGGTGATCGGCCGGTGTACCCGCGAGACGCGAGCCACTGGAGGGACTCGAACCCCCGACCTGCTGATTACGAATCAGCCGCTCTGCCGGCTGAGCTACAGTGGCGCCGAGTCCCGCGACGGCGTTCGGACTATAATGGTGGCGGCCGACCGCGCGCCGCTACAGTCCATCGAGGGCCCGGGTGAGGTCCCGGACCAGGTCGTCCGCGTCCTCGACGCCGAGGGACAAGCGCACGAGGCCGTCCTCGATCCCGCGCGCGGCGCGCTCGTCGGGCGTGAGCGTGCGATGGGAGGTCTCGGCCGGGAGGCTCGCGAGGCTCTCGACCCCGCCGAGGCTCGACGCCACGTGGAACAGCGTGAGCCCGCGCAGCAGGCGCCGGGCGCCGGGAAGGCCTCCCCGGACGACGAGGGAGACCATCCCCCCGCGCCCGCGCATCTGACGGGCCGCGACCGCCTCCTCCTCGGGGCTGGACCGGCCCGGGTAGTCGACCCGCAGGACCTTCGGATGGTCGGCGAGCGCCGCAACGACCCGGGCCGCGTTTTGGTTGTGGCGATCGACGCGCAGCGCGAGCGTGCGCAGGCCCCGGGCGAGGAGGAAGGCGGCGTGCGGATCGAGGACCGAGCCGACCACCGTGTGGGCGGCGTCGACCCGGGCCAATAGCTCCTCGGAGCCGACCACGACGCCGGCGAGGAGGTCCGCGTGGCCGCCGAGGTACTTGGTCGCGCTGTGCACGACCAGGTCGGCCCCCTGCGAAAGGGGCTGCTGGTTGATCGGCGTCGCGAAGGTGTTGTCGACCATGAGCCACGCGCCGGCGGACCGGGCCGCGCGCGACCACCGCGCAAGGTCGTGGACCCGGAGCGTCGGGTTGGTCGGGCTCTCCAGGTAGAGGAGCCGGGTGGACGGGGTCACCGCCTCCGCGACGGCGTCGGGGGTCGCGTGGGGGACCCAGCGGACCCGGACGCCGAAGCGCGAAAGGAGCCCCCGAAACAGGTCGAGGGTGCCGCCGTAGAGCTCCTCGGGGGCCACCACCTCCGCCCCGGGGGAGAGGAGGGCCAGGAGCGTCGTCGTGATCGCCCCCATGCCGGAGCCGAATACCCGGGCCGCTTCGCCCCCCTCCAGCCGTCGGACGAGCTCGGCGGGCACCTCCTGCGTGGGGTTCTCGGTCCGGGTGTAGAGCGGCACCGCGCCGTCGGCGGCGGCATCGGAGAACTCGGCGGGGTAGTGGAAGGTCGAGGTCTGGTAGATCGGAGGCACCACCGCGCCCGCGTTGCGCTCCGGCCGCTTGGCCCCGTGCATCAGGGTCGTCGACGGTCCGGCGGGAGGCGCCAGCTCATCGAACGGGGCCCGGCGACGCCGGACGGGCGGCGACGGCTCGCTCACGGAACGGACCTAGACCCGCCGGCGTGGGCGAGCTGGCGCAGGCGATGGGCGGCCCGGATCGACTCGAGATAGCTCGCCGTGGCCGGCGGCACGAGGTCCGACCATTCCTCGCCGGCGGCCATCCGGGAACGGATCCGTGCCCCCTCGTAGCGTTCCCGCTCGAACATGGGAGGTCCCTCGACAACGTAGCCCGCGCGCTCGAACAGTAGGCGCGTCAGCGGGTTGTTCGTGTACACCCGGTCGAACGGGGGGAGCAGCGATTCGACGTGGGCGACCCAGAGCGCGTGCCGGTCGATGTCGACGAGCGGGACCGTCGTCACCCCGGTCAGCCCGGCCTCGGCCAGCGCACGGGCGATCATCTCGGTCCGCTCCCCGGCGGTGAACGGGTTCTCCCACGTGTACGACGCCTGTGCGCTGCCCAGCCCGAGGAGGAGCGGCTCCTCCGGCCGCAGCGTACGGATCTCCCGGACGACCGAGAGGTGGCCCCGGTGGAACGGCTGGAACCGCCCGACGAGGAGCCCCCGCATCCTGCTCCGTCAGTCGGGAGAGAGGTCCTCGACGTCGTCCAGGAACTCGTCGATGTGCGGGCAGCGGGCCGTCAGGTAGTAGCGGCAGTGGCTGCAGCGGGTGTCGTCCAGGCTCGGGCGGAGCGAGGGGTTGAACGCATAGCACGGCCGGCCGATGAAGCGCTCCTCCTCGTCGGAGTCCGACACGATCGTCGGCTCGCGCGGGAGGGCGGGGGCATGCACGGGGATGCGGACGGTCCCTCTCACGACCCCGCCGACCGGCCCGTTGGCACGGTCAGGCCGGAGCCCGTGGAGGCATCGGTCCGGCTCGTCGCGTGCACCATCGCCGCCAGGCGCTCGAGGAGCGACTCCTTCTGGGCGGTCTGGCCGACGAGCGCGTACTTGAGCACGTCGCGGAGCGTCCGGACGGGGATCACCTCGACCTGGTGGACGTAGCGCGACTCGAGGACCAGGTCGGCCCGGTTGTCCTCGGGGATGAGGACGCGCTTGAGCCCCGAGTCGGCCGCGGCCTCGACCTTCGCCGTGACCCCGCCGACGGGCAGGACCTGGCCGCGGACGGAGAGCGAGCCGGTCATCGCGACGGACTGGTCGACGGGGACGCCCTCGAGGGCGCTGATCACCGCCGTCGCGATCGAGACGGAGGCGCTGTCGCCCTCGACGCCCTCCGACGTCCCGACGAACTGGATGTGGATATCGTGCTTGGAGATGTCCTCGCCCGTGTACTTCTTGACGAGGGCGCTCACGTTCTGGACCGCCTCACGGGCGATCTCGCCGAGCTTGCCCGTCGCGACCACCACCCCGCCGTCCCGCGTCTGGGCGGGGGTGACCTCGGCGACGATCGGAAGCACGATGCCGGAGAACTCGCTCATCCCGCTCTGGGCGTTGATCGCGGCGAGCCCATTGACCACGCCCACGGCCGCGCCCTCCGTCGAGAACATGCGGTATTCGGCCCGGCGCTCGATGTAGCGGTCCGCGATCTGCTGCTCGAGCGATCGGCTCGAGCGCTTCGCGCGCACCACGTGCCCGTCGGTGACGAAGCGGGCGCCCTCGGCGCTCGCGATGTCCCCCGCGACGCGGACGAGACCACCGAGCTCCCGGAGCCTCAGGGTGAGCTGCCCGCTGCGACCGGCCCGCCGCTGCGCCTCGCGGACGACCTCGAGGACGGCGGTCATGTCGAAGTGGGGGATCTTCTTGTCCTTCAGGACCTCCTGCGCGACGAACCGCACGATCTTCATGCGGTTGTCCGGAGTGTCCGGCATCGTGGTCTTGACGTACACCTCGTAACCGTAGCCCCGGATGCGGGAGCGCAGGGCCGGGTGCATCGCCTGAACGCTGTCGATGTTCCCCGCGGCGACCAGGACGAAATCGCACGGCACGGGCTCGGTCTTCACCATCGCGCCCGCGCTCCGCTCGGACTGGCCGACGATCGGGAACTTGCGCTCCTGCAGGGCCGTGAGGAGCGAGTGCTGGCTCTCGATCTTGAGGAGGTTGATCTCGTCGACGAAGAGCACGCCGCCGTTCGCCTTGTGGATCGCCCCGACCTCGACCCGCTCGTGCGGGGGGGTCTCGAGGCCGCCCGACTGGAACGGGTCGTGCTTCACATCCCCGAGCAACGCCCCGGCGTGCGCCCCCGTGGCGTCGATGAACGGCGGCCGCTCGTCCCCGGAATGCGAGACCAGCAGCTTCGCGACGCCCGTGCCGTTCTCGGACCGGCTGCTGCCG
>JAKAOB010000014.1 GCA_021812305.1 Thermoplasmata archaeon | reverse complement strand
CGCATGGCCGCGTCGGAGGCGAAGCACTTCGCGATGGAGGATTCGAGCGTGCCCTTGCGGCCGTGATCGATCTGCCACGCGGCGTGCCAGACGAGCAGGCGCGAGGCGTGGACCGCCTGCGCCATGTCGGCGATCTTGAGCTGGATCGCCTGGTGCTCGGCGATCGGCTTGCCGAAGGTGTGGCGCTGCAGGGCGTACTGCGCGGCGTAGTCGAGCGCCGCCTGGGCGATCCCCAGCGCGATCGCCCCGATCGGGGTGCGGGTCTGGTCGAGGGTCCGCATCGCGATCGAGAACCCGTCCCCCTCGGCGCCGAGGCGGTCCTCAACGGGCACGCGGACGCCGTCGAATCGGACGGTGCTGGTCGCGCTGGCCCGGTGGCCCATCTTGTCCTCGTCCTTTCCCGTCGACAGGCCTTCGGCCGTCCGGGGGACGACGAACGTGCTGATCCCGCGGTGGCGCAGCGCCGGATCGACGGTGGCGAAGACGGTGAAGAGCGCGGCGTGCGGCGCGTTGGTGATGAAGCACTTCTCGCCGTCGAGGACGTACGCGTCCCCGTCGCGCCGCGCCCGGGTGACAAGGGCGCCCGCGTCGCTCCCCCCGGACGGTTCGGTCAGGCAGAAGGAGGCGAGGTGGTAGGACGCGCAGAACGGGGAGAGGAGCCGCTGCTTCTGTTCGGCGCTCGCCCCGATGAGGATCGGTTCGAGGGCGAGGCAGTTGGCGAGGATCGAGGTGGTCATGCCGGCGCAGGCCCGGGCGAACTCCTCGACGATGACCACCTGGTCGAACAGCGAGAGCCCGCTCCCGCCGTACTCGCTCGGCACATTGAGGTTCATGAGGCCGAGCTCCCACGCCTTGCGGTAGACCTCCTCGGGGAAGCGGGAGGTCTTGTCGCACTCGGCGGCGCGGGGGAGCATCTCGCCGCGCGCGAACTTCCGGGCCATCTCCTGGAGGCTCGTCTGCTCCTCGGACAGGGAGAAGTCCACCATCGGCGACCGACCCGGCGGCGCGCATGTGGGCATGCGCTATATCATGTTTGGCCCGTCCGCCGCCGTGGGAGCGAAACGAGACCGCCGGACGCCCCCGGCCGGGGGCCGAACGGGGCGCATCGCCCGGCTCGACCTCGACCGCGGGCGACGCACCGGCGCCCCCGAGGTCGTCCTGGCCGAGGGCAAGACCCCGGAGCACCTCGTCCGGATCGTCCGGGAGCTGGCGCGGCGGGGTCGCGGGGCCCTGATCTCGCGGCCCACGGCCCAGCAGCGTCGGCGGCTCGCCGCCCTCGCGCGCGAGGGGCTTCCGCTGCACAGTGTCGCCCTGGGCCGGCTCGTCCGACTGGACGGCCCGATCCACGTCGGGGTCGTACCGGGCCATGTCGCGATCCTCACCGCGGGGACCGCCGACATCCCCGTCGCCACGGAGGCGGAAGAGCTTCTGCGGGCGCTGGGCCTCCGGCCGACCTGCGCCTACGATGTCGGAGTCGCGGGGATCCACCGTCTCGCCCGCGCCCTCCGGCGCATCGAGCGGCAGGCGCCGGCCGTCTACCTCGTCTTCGCCGGCCGGGAAGGGGCGCTGCCGACGGTCGTCGCGGGGCTCGTCCGGGCCCCGGTCATCGGGGTCCCCACCTCCGTCGGCTACGGCCGGGGCGGCCGGGGCGAGGCGGCCCTCACCGCGATGCTTCAGTCGTGCGCTCCCCTCGCCGTGGTCAACATCGACGCCGCGGTTCCGGCCGCCCTCTTCGCGGCGCAGCTATTGGCGGGTCGGGCCCGCGGCCCGCTCCGCCCGATCGGAACGGACCGGGACCTGCGGCCGAGGGGGGCCTCCCACCGCCGCGCGGGGCCCCGGTCCCCGGGGACGCGCCGCTAGCGAAGCCTTTTGATGGCCGGCGGGCTCGTCGGGCCGTGCCGGGACGTCCGACCCTCTCGGAGGACGCCGAGCGGGAGGAGCGCGAGGACCGGGACCGGTTCTACGCATCCGAGGGCAAGCTTCGGGAGTTGAGGGGCCGCCGTTCCCGTCTCCTCGACGAGGTGCACCGCCTTTCCGACGAGCAGCGCGCGCTCTACGAGGCCCGCCAGCCGCTGCAGGCCAAGGTGGAGACCGCCCACATCGAGCATCGCGAGCTCGGCCACCGTCTCTCCGAACTGCGCCGGGAGCGGGACGCGGCCCGGGCGCGGATGGACGAGGCCCTCTCCGAGGTCCGCTCCTTCGCCCCGGTCGTGCCCCGCAGCGACCATCCGCGGGGTGAGCCGATGCGCCCGGAGCAGATCCGGCGCGAGATCCAGCAGCTCGAGCTGCGCCAGCAGACGACCGCCCTTCCGCTGACCGAGGAGAACGCCCTGATCGACCGGCTGCGGGAGCTCTCGGCCCGTCTCGCCGGGGCGGAAAAGAACCGCGAGAAGTTCGAGGCCCACGAGAAGCGGCGACGCGAGCTCGAGGAGGGGCTGCGGACCCGGCGTGCCGAGTTCGAGCACCTCGGAGAGGAGTCCGCCCGGGTGCGCGCGGAACGCGACCGGCGCATGGAATCGATGCGCGCCCACCTGGTCGAGGTCGGGCGCCTCCTGACCGAGATGCGGGAGAAGGCCCGGGCCCGGGCGGAGAGCATGGGGCGCCTCGACGCGCTCCAGCGCGAGATCGTCTCGCTGGAGCGGGAGATGGACCGGCTCGTCGCCCGCTCCCGCGACCGCCAGCGCGAGGCGCGGGCGACCCTGCGGGAGTACTCGCGACCGGCGCGGCGCTCGGAGGCCGAGGGCGCCTACGCGCGGACCGCCGAGGCGAACCTCGAAGAGCTGCTCAAGCGCGGAAAGGTCACGCTGGGCGGGTAGCCCGGGGCCGCCGTCGAGCCGCCCGACCGTCGGTCGGGGCGACCGCTCACGGGTAGATGTCGACGATCGACACGATGAAGATGAGCGTCTGGCCCTGGACCTCGGGGTTGAAGTTCTCCGTGTAGGTCGCGTTGCCGAGGTCGACGGCGGTGACGATGAACGCCCCGCCCGACTGGCTTGTGCAGGGCCCGTTGCCGAGGTAGTCCTTCCCCTGGAGGTGGCCCGCCTGGGACGGGTAGAGCTCGTTCGTGAGGGTGATGGCGCCGGTGCCGTTCGCCGTCGAGCCGATCCCCGTGACCACCATCGGCCAGCCCGCCGGGCTCGAGCTCCAGCCGAGCGTCGGCGCGTTCTCGATCGTGACGAACGACGCGTTGGTGCTCAGGATGACGACCGGCCAGCCGTACGACGGCTGCGGGAACGTCGACCCCGTGACGGCCGTGACGCCCGGGAACGACTTGGAGAACGCCGTACCGCTCATCGTCTGGACCACGGGGACCGTGAACGAGAGGGGGCGGACCGCGACGCAGGCGGGGTCGGTGGGGCCGTAGCCGAGGTCCGGTGGCACGGCGAGGGTGCGGGTCGCGTTGCCGGTGAGCCCGACGAGCCCCTGCCAGAAGCCGGTCACGACCGTGATGTACGACTGCCCGCCGAGGGAGTAGCCGCCCGAGGGGGCGTCCGTCCCGACGTGGACCGCCAGGGGGGTGTAGTTCGCGGCCGAGCTCCGCATGTGGAACTGGAGCGACTTCGGGTAGGCGATGGAGTCGGTCGCGACCGAGTAGATCGAGGTGTCGAAGACCTTCCCCTGCTCCGGTCCGCTACCGAAGATGCCGATGTAGTTGACCGTGACGTTGTCGCCGACGGCGACGGTGAGGACCCCCGGCGCCGCGGCGGGTTGGAAGTGGTAGTAGAGGACACCGCTGCCGATGCCGGCGCCGACCACGATCACGACGATGACCGCGATGAGCGGGGTCAGTGAAGGGGGCTTCGCCATCGATTCGCCGTCAGGGGAGGGGGGTCAGCCGGTCGCAGGTCTCGTCACAGGGATCGGAGAGACAGGTGGTCCTCATTCCCCCCGCTCCCGAATCCGAGGGACATATAAATCCTCGGCCGGGCGGCCGCGGCCAACGCCCGCCTACGGCGACGTCGGAGGGGAGGGCCCCCGTCGCCGGAACGCCTGGCGCAGCCCGCGCAGCGGCGGGGCGCCGTGCAGCCAGCAGGGGAAGGTCAGGCTCGTGGGGGCGACGACCCCCAGGAGCGCGGCGATGCCGTCGCCCGTGGAGCCGGCGAACGGGGACGTCTCTCGAAGGATCCAACCCACGGCGACCGCCCCGACGGGAAGGGCCCAGGCGGTCCGCAGGAATCGCCGCGCCTCGCCGCCCACCCGGGCCCACCCGCCCGCCGGCGTCTCTCCGGGGGAGGGGGCGGGGGTCGCCATGCGCGTAAGTGTGTATAAGTACGTATTCCAATATATAGACCTCTCGCCCCCGCCCCTCCGGGACGCCGGGCTCAGGCGCGGCGGAGCTTTCCGACGATCGGCTCTTCGAGCACCCCGGACTCCTCCAGACGGTTCACGAGCTCCTCGGCCTGGGCGTCCGTCATGCCCCGGGCGGCCGCCCGGGCGATCGCGTCCTTGAGGTCCGCGTAGCCGTCGGCGCTCGCGTCGGACAGCTCGTCGATCAGGTCGAGGAAGGCGGCCTCCTCGGCGCGCTCCGCCGCCGAACGGGCCGGCGGGGCGGGCGGCGGGGTGGGGGGGGCGCGGTGGACCTGTACCCGGCCCGGCGGGGGCGGCGCGGGTGGGGTCAGGGTTCCCACGGCCGCATCGAGGGCGCGCCCGAAGGCCGCCCGGAACGGGGCGAGGTCGATCGTAGGGTAGCGGGCCACGGCCGCGCGGGCCCCCCGGAGCCACAGCGGCGGGAGGTCCCGGGCGCGCGCCTCCTCCTGCGTCGGCCCGGTCCCGTCGCGCAACGAGCGCACGAGGTCGAGCCGCTCCACCCCCTGCTGCACCGCGTCGGTGAGGAGCTCCCGGTACTCGGTCTGGGAGATCGTCCGGATCGCCTCGGCGCGGATCGACGGATGCACGGTCGCGTCCCGGCCCCGGAAGAGGTGGGCCTTTCCGACGACCCAGACGGTCCGCGGCTCCGCGAGGGACCGCAGGGTGGTCATCGCCCGGGGCTGGAATCCTCCCGCGGTCACCGCGAACGTGCCCGTCGGGTCCTCGAGGCGTCCGCGATAGAAGGGCGAATCCTCCTCGCGTCCGAGCGCCTCGGCGGCGCCCATCGAGCCCACCACGGCCACGCGGTTCATCCGGGCGCCGAGCGGGGAGAGGACGTAGGAGGCGGCCCGTTCGCCCGTGCCCTTCTCCTCCTCGATCGCCGCGGTGAACTCGGCGGCCAGGAGCCGCCAGGCCGGTTCCCTCCCGCTCACCGCCGGCCTCCCGCGTCCAGCCGCGCGCGGAGCGCCGCGGCGCGCGCGGTGACCTCCGCGCTCGCCGGCGCGATCTCCCGCGGGATGAGGGTGAGACCGAAGTCGTCGGCGCTCGCGCGGCCCGATACCCGCAGCCGCCGGCCCACGATCGACTCGAACAGCTGCTCTTCCAGCAGGCCGGGATCCGGCTGCTCGCGCAGCTGGCGCAGGCAGTCCTCGAGCGAGCGGCCCCACAGCCGCTCGGTCTCGGGGCGACCGGCGTTGACCGTAAGCGCGCCCGTCCCGTCGTCGAGAACGATGCGGGCGCGCAGATCGGGGACCCCCTCGACGGCCCCGTGCAGGCGGCAGAGCCCCTTCGTGACCGAGCGCCGGCAGCTCGGGCACCGGTAGACGAGCCCGCTCGGGGGCATCAGGCCGACGACCAGCCCCTCTACGACCGCGAGATCGCTCCCGCGCTCGGCCTCGATCGAGGCGATGGCCCGCGGGGGGGCCGCCGCGAAGGCGTCGGCCGTCGGGAGCCCCTCGCCGGCGATCCGGTCGACGTGGGAACGCTCGTCCAGCACCAGCTGCGGGCGGCCGCGGAACGCGCGGACGTAGCCGCCGGCGATTCGGACCGCCTCGCCCTCGGCGAGGTGGAAGTCCGACCACGCCGTGAAGGCGATCGGGCCGCTCGCATCGGCGATGAGCCCTTCGTGGACCAGGCGCCGCTCCTCGCCGACGGTCACCGGTTTCGCCTCCACCCGCAGGACGCGCACCTCGAGGCGGAAGCCCTCCTCCCCCCCGGCGAGCTGGGCGACGCTGCGACGGGGCAGCTCCTCGGGGACGAGGGGCGGAAGCTCCGCCTCGCTCGCCTCGATGACCCGGGTCTTCCAGTTGAAGGAGATCTCCGGCCGACCCTGCCACTCCCGGACCTGCACCGGTCCGGCCCGGAGCACCGTCCCCCGATCGATCTCCTGCGGCGGGGGATCCCACCACGTGAACCGCACGGTCGCCGTGCCGTCGCTCAGGAGGCCCGAGAGGACCGGCCGACGTCCGCCGTCGGAGCGTCGGGTGATCTCCCGGCGGGACGCCGTGACGACCCGGCCGAGGACGATGACCGGCGCGTCCGTCAAGCGGAGGTCGCGCAGGCGCACCTCCTTCGGCATCGCGGGATCGTCCGGGCTCTCGGCCATCGCGGGGACGCGCCATGCGGCCCGGGAGATTAAAAGCGCCCGCCCGCGGGCGAACGGTGGCTCTCCGGGCACCCCCGCTCGCCCTCGCCGGCACAACCCTTTTGGGGGCGGACCCCTCCCTCGAGGGTCAGTGGCAGTTCGGTTCCAGGCACGGCTCGACCGCATCCTCTCCGCCCGGAAATCGCTCCTGTGCGTCGGCCTCGACCCCGACCCTGCCCTCTTCCCGACGCCGCTCAAGCGGTTCGCCCCCGCGCGGGCGCTGCCCCGGTTCATCGAAGGGATCGTCCGCGCCACCTACCCGGCGACGGCGGCGTACAAGCTCCAGCTCGGCTCCTACCTCGCGTTCGGGGTGGAGGGCCTCTCCCTGCTCGGCACCATCGTCCGCCGCATCGGGCCGACCCGCCTGCGGATCCTCGACCTGAAGGCGAACGACATCCCCAACACGATGCGCCTGGTCCGGGACGGGGCGTTCGGTGCCCTCGGCTTCGATGCGATCACCGTCTCGCCGTGGTTCGGCTGGGAAAGCCTCGGCCCGTTCGGGTCGGACCCGGCGCACGGGATCTTCGTGGTCGCGCACTCCTCGAACCCGGGTGCCCCGGACTTCCAGGAGATCCCGACCCCGCGCGGCCCGCTCTGGCTCGCGGTCGTCGCCGAGGTCCGGCGCCTCGCCCAGGCGCAGGGCAACGCCGGGGTGGTGGTCGGAGCGACCGTCGCCGATGCGGTCCGGGCCGCCCGCAAGAGCTTGGGGGACGGCATCCCCATCCTCGTTCCGGGCGTCGGCGCCCAGGGCGGCCAGCTCGCCTCGGTGGTCCGCGACGGGGTGGATGCCCGCGGCCGCGCGCTGCTCGTGAGCGCATCCCGCAGCATCCTCTTCGCCTCGAGCGGGCGGGACTGGCAGAAGGCCGCCGCGGCCGAGGCGGAGCGGCTGAGGACCCAGATCAACCAGCTGCGATCAGGGATCGGTAGACCGTGAGCAGCTGGCGGGCCACGACCTCGACCCCGTAGCGCTCCTCGGCCCGCCGTCGGGCCGCCGCCCCCATCTCCGCCCGCAGCGCGGGGTCCTCGAGGAGGCGCCGGATCTTCTCCGCGAGGTCCTGCGGAAGGAGCGGCTCGACCAGCAGTCCTTCGCGCGCCGGGGTGATCACCTCGCGGACCCCGGGCATATCGGCGATGACGACGGGCAGCCCGGCCGCCATCGCCTCGGCCACCGCGAGGCCGAAGCCCTCGAGCCGGTTCTGCGATGGGAAGACGAAGAGGTCGGCGGCCCGCAGGTAGCTCGGGAGGTCGGCGTCGGAGACGTTCGGGCAGAAACGGACCCGGTCCTCGACCCCCAGCCGCCGGGCGGTCGACGCGAGGTTCGGCAGGGTCGGCCCGCGGCCGACGACCAGGAGCGCGACGTCCTCCGGCAGCAGGGGCAGGGCCCGCAGGATCGCGTCCACGCCCTTGTGCGGGACGAGCCGGCCGGTGAAGGCGAGCACGCGGCGGTCCGTGAGCCGGAGGAGCTCGCGGACGCGGGTCCCGCTCACCGACGGTCGGAAGCGCTCGAGGTCGACCGAGGAGGGGATGATGTCGAGAGGGCGGCCCCGAAGGGCCGCGGAGGTGCTCCCGTAGCTCTGGGTGTGGACGATGCAGCGGGCGACGCGGCGCAGGGTGGGCGGCAGGAAGAGCCGCTGGTAGGCGCTCGTGAGGAGCCGGCCGAGGGCCCCGGGCAGATAGAGGTCGCAGTGGTAGGTCAGGCAGACCGGGGTGGCCGACCGGGCCAGCCCCCGCGCGGCGAAGTAGGCGGTCATCGGCGGCGGGTAGTGGATGTGGACGATGTCCGCCGGGATCGTCGCGATGCGGCGGCGGGTGCCGACGTCGATCGGCGTGTTGTTCCAGACGGCCAGGGTGCGGGCCCGTTCGATCCGGTAGCCCTCGAACTCCTCGCGCTCGGGGAGCGAGCGGTCGTAGCGGGAGGTGAGGACCGTGACGTCGTGGCCCTCCCGGGCGAACTCCTTGGCGAGGGAGCGCACGTGCGACTCGACCCCGCCGGCGTGCGGGTGGAAGAACGGGCTCACCTGGAGGATGCGCACGGTCCCCCCTGGGGACGAGGGCCGGCAGGCGGCCCCGGGACGAGGGGCGGCGCGCTCACGCCTCGGTCTTCGACGGGCGCAGCGGCAGCGGCTCCGACTCCCGCGACTGGAGGAGCTCGCCGGCGGGGATCTGCGAGACCTCGATCCCCTTCATCGCCTCGCCCAGGCCGGCGCTGACCCGCGCAAGACGGTCCGCGTCCTCGAAGTGGAGGGAGGCCTCGACGATCGCCCGGGCGACCTTGGCGGGGTGCTCGGACTTGAAGATCCCGCTGCCGACGAACACGCCGTCGACCCCGAGGGTGCGGCAGAGCGCCGCGTCGGCCGGCGTCGCGATGCCGCCCGCGGCGAAGTTGACCACGGGCAGGCGCCCGAGGCTCTTGACCTCGAGGACCAGGGCATCGGGGACCCGCTCGGCCTCGGCCCACGCCGAGATCTGCTTCCGGGTCATCTTCGCAAGGTCGGCGACCTGGCCGTTGACCGTCCGGATGTGGCGGACGGCCTCGACCACGTTGCCGGTCCCCGCCTCGCCCTTCGTCCGGATCATCGCGGCCCCCTCGTCGATGCGCCGCAGCGCCTCGCCGAGATTCCGCGCGCCGCAGACGAACGGGACCTTGAACCCCTTCTTCTCGACGTGGAAGAACGGATCGGCCGGGGTGAGGACCTCGGACTCGTCGATCATGTCGACGCCGAGCGACTCCAGGATGCGTGCCTCGGCCGTGTGCCCGATGCGGCACTTGGCCATGACGGGGATCGAGACGCGCTCGCGGATCTCCCGGACCTTCGTGGGGTCGGCCATCCGGGCCACGCCCCCGGCGGCCCGGATGTCCGCCGGCACGCGCTCGAGCGCCATGACGGCGACGGCACCGGCCTCCTCGGCGATCGCGGCCTGCTCCGCCGTCGTGACGTCCATGATGACGCCGCCCTGCTGCATCCGGGCGAACCCGCGCTTGACGAGCTCGGAGCCGAAGCGCAGGCGTTCCATGAGGTCGGCCATGGCCACCGGCTGAGACGTGGGGAGCGTATATGAGGCTAGGGGCGCGCGGGCGGCGGCCCGCCCGGACGCCGTCGGGGGCAACGCATTTACTTTGGCCGTACCTGCCGCTCCTTGCAGGGGGAGCTGTGCACCGGCTGAGAGGACGAGCCCCGCTCGTCGACCCCACGAACCTGCACGGGATAATGCCCGCGAAGGGAACGCGATGGCCGCGCTAGCGACATCCTCTGCAGGAACGCAGAGGAGATGACGGAAGCCCCGCTAGCCCCGGCCCCCGCCCGCCGCCGCCGACCCGCCGGCCGCTCCCGGCGAACGATCCTGGCGATCGCGCTAGCGCTCGTGGTCGTCCTGGCCGGCTACGGCACCTACGCGTACCTGGTGAGCCGCCCCCCCCCGGGGACGACCCGCCTGACCGTCCTGACCTACCCGAGCCTGTTCGGCGGGACGAACTGCGCGGCCCCGGCCCTGTCGTCGGTCCTCGCCCCGTTCGAGGCCGCCGAGCATGTCCAGGTCACGTTCGTCTGCCCTTCCGGCACCCTCGTCAACGCGCTGCTCGGCGGCCCGGGCACGACGTCCGCCGATGTCGTGGTCGGCCTGGACGAGGTCACGGCGCCGCAGGCCGAGGCAGACCACCTGATCCTTCCCTACGCCCCCCCGCGCCTGGCCGACGTGCCCGCGGCCCTTTCGAACGAGCTCAGTTCCGACCACGCGGTGACGCCGTACGAGTGGGGCTACCTCGGCATCGACTTCAACGCGAGCTTCGCCGCGCTCACGCACGGCGCCGTCGCCCGGTCGTCCTTCGCGAACTTCTCCGCGAACGCCTCGTGGGCCTCGTCCCTCATGATCGAGGACCCGGCGACCGACATTACCGGCGAGGAGTTCCTGCTCTGGGAGATCGCGTTCTACCAGTCGGTCCTGCACGCCGACTGGACGACGTGGTGGAAGAGCGTCGCCCCGCACCTGCAAACGGCGCCGGACTGGTCGACGGCGTTCTCGGCGTTCACGACGCCCCCGAACAGCCCGCCGATGGTCGTGAGCTACACCACCGACCCGGCCTACGCCGCCGAGTACGGCCCGGCGGGGGCGTACAACTCGACCGTCACCCACTGGAACGGGACGGCCTACGGCTGGCGGACCGTCTACGGGATGGGAGTGGTCAACGGCAGCGCCCACGTCGCGCTCGCCGAGGCGTTCATCAACTACTTCCTGAACGGTTCCGTCCAGTCGCAGATCCCGACGAACGAGTGGGAGTACCCGGCCAACGCGACGATCCCGCTGCCCGCGGTCTTCTCCGCGGCGGCGAACATCTCCGGCGTCGTCCCGCTCAACGGCGCGATCGGCCCGGCGGCGATCGCCGCGAACCTCACCGGGCCGAACGGCTGGCTATCGACATGGCAGGGGATCGAGAACCTGTACGGATGAGGCCCCGGACCGGGACGGTCTGGATCCTCGCCCCGGTCCTCGGGTTCGTGGCGCTGTTCGCCCTCGTCCCGGTCGTCGCCCTGATCGGCGAGGCGCTGGCGCAGCAGGGGGCCGGCGGGTTCGTCGCCCTGATCCACGACCCGCTCAACCTCGCGGCCCTCGACAACTCGCTCGTGCAGGGGGGGCTGAGCGCCGCGGCCGCCGTGGCGGTCGGCTACCCCGCCGGGGTCTTCCTCGGCCGCTACGACTGGCCCGGCCGCGGGCTCGTCCGCGCGGTGCTCCTCGTTCCGTTCCTCCTCCCGAGCCTCGTCGTCGTCGTCGGGGTGGAGCAGCTGTTCGGCCCCGGCGGGCCGATCGGGACGGCGCTGCCGTTCACCGGGGTGTTCGCCCACGGGCTGCCGGGGATCGTCGCGGTCAACGTGGTGTTCAACGTCCCGCTCGTGGTCCTCTTGACGGCCGTCGGCGTCGAGAGCGTGCCGACGGCGCTCGAGGAGTCCCTGGCGACCCTCGGCGCGCCTCCCGCGCGGGTCTACCGCGACACGTGGGGTCCGGCCTCGTGGCTCGGCGCCGCGGCCGGGGCACTTCTGACGTTCGTCTTCTCGGCCCTCGCGTTCGCCTCGCCGATCCTGCTGTGCGGGCCGCGGTGCTCCACCCTGGAGGTGCGCATCTACGCCCTTGACCAGTCGTTCCTCGATCCGGCCGGCGCGGCGTTCCTCGCGGTGCTCACGGTCGCCGTCTTCCTTGCGCCGACCCTCGCCTACCTCGTGTTCGTGGCGCGGCTGAGGTCCCGGCCGACCGCGGGCGAGCGTCGGGGCCGCGCGGTCCCCTGGCGCCGCCCGGCGACCCTGCCGATGGCCGCGGCGACGCTGCTCCTGGTCGCCGCCGTGGTGACGCTGCTCGGGGAGGTGGTCGTGCGCGGGTTCGACGCCGCCGCTCCGGGCGGAGCGGCGGGCAGCGCCCTCGGCTACCTGTTCGGACCGGGGGCGCAGGCGACGCTCGGGCTCTCGATCGTCGCGGCGATCGGGAACACGTTGGTCTTTGCCGGGTCGGCCGCGGCGATCGCGTTGCTCCTCGGTGTCGTCTCGGGGTTCCTCGTCCGCGCGGGGCGTCGACCGGCCTTCGGCCTTTCGGGCGTGATCTACCTTCCCCTCCTCCTCTCCCCGATCGTCCTCGCGCTGGCGCTCGCCGGCTTTTGGCGGCCCGTGCTGGGCGGGCCGTCGGCGACCTGGGTGCTCATCGTGATCGCCCAGTCGCTGCTGGCGCTCCCCTTCGCCCTTCAGGGGCTCTCGGTCGCGCTCGCCCGGGTCCCGCGGGGCTACCGCGAGGGGGCCCAGAGCCTCGGCGCTTCGCCGTTCTCCGCGTACCTCGATGCCGAGCTCCCGCTCGCCCGGCCGGCGCTGCTCACGGCGGCGATGTTCGCCTTCGCCCTCGGCCTCGGCGAGTTCACGGCCACCTACTTCCTCGCCACGCCGGCGACGACGACGCTGACCGTGGCGCTCTACCGGCTCTCGGCGCTGCGCAGTCCCGGGCCGGCCGACGCGGCGGCGGCGCTCCTCGTCCTGTTCAGCCTCGCGGCCTTCCTCGTCGTCGAGCTGGGGGGTCGGCGTGTCGAGCTCTGAGCTCCTCCGGGTCCGCGGGCTCAGCGTCGCCTGGGAGGGCCGACCGGTCCTCGACGGGGTCGGGCTCGAGGTGGGGCGGGCCGAGTACGTCGTGCTGATGGGCCCGAACGGGAGCGGCAAGACGACCCTGCTGCGGCAGATCGCGGGGCTCGATCCGCCCGGGGCCGGGTCGATCTCGCTCCGGGGGCGGCGGATCGAGCGCGTGCCCCCGCACCGTCGGGGGATCGGCCTGCTCGCGCAGGAGGTCCTCCTCCTGCCGGGCCGGACCGTGCGCGAGAACATCGCCTACGGCCCGGAGGTTGCCGGGCTGTCGTCGGCCGAGGTCGACCGGAGGGTGGAGGAGCTGCTCGGCCTCCTGCGCCTGACGCCGCTTTCCGAGCGCCTTCCGATGCAGCTTTCCGGCGGGGAGCGGCAGCGGGTCGCGCTCGCCCGGACCCTCGCGCCCCGCCCCGAGCTCGTCCTCCTGGACGAGCCGCTGGCGGCCGTGGACCCCGAGCTCCGCGGAGAGCTCCGCGGGGAGCTCCGGCGCGTCTTCCGCGAGCTCGGGGTCGCCGCGGTCCACGTCACGCACGACCGGGAGGAGGGGCTGTGGATGGGCGACCGCGTCCTCGTCCTCCTCGGCGGACGCCTGGTCGAGGCGGGGCCTCCGGGAGAGGTTCACGCCCACCCGCACAGCGTCGCGGTGGCGCGCTTCCTCGGCTACAGCGTCCTTGCGACCCCGGCCGGGCCCCGGGCCGTGCATCCCCGCGAGGTCCGTCTCGTACCGGACGGCGCGGGGATCGCCGGCCGCATCGCCGCGATCGGGCCCGTCGGGGGCGAATGGCTGGCCGAGGTGGCGCTCGAGGAGGGGGGCCGGATCGAGGTGCGCGGAAGTGGGGTCGCGCCGTACGTTCCCGGCGAGCGGGTGCATGTGCGGTGGGAGCGGGAGGTCCCCCTCCCTCCCGAGGAGGGTCCCTCCCCCTCGCCCGCGCAACGCGGTTAAGCACCCCGCGCCTTCGTTCCGGCGTGCCCAGCTCGGGATCGCGGGCGGGAACGGGCCGCGCGGCGCGTGCCGTCGCCCTCGCCGTTGCCCTGCTGCTGACCGGCGTCGGACTGGCCGTCGCCGCGCCGGTGGGTCCCCCCCGGGACGGGACCGCGGGGGCGGCCGGAGTGCCCCGCCTGGTCGCGAACATCACGGCGACCCCGCCCGCCGGCCCGATCCCCCTGACCGTGCAGTTCGTGGGCAACGGGAGCGGGACCTTCTCCCCGTACTCCTACTCCTGGTCGTTCGGGGACGGGAGCGCCGTGGCCACCGGGAAGACCGTCTCCCATACCTACCGCTGGACCGGGGCGTTCGTCGTGAACCTCACCGTGACGGACTACTACGGCGCCACGGCGGTGACCTCCGTCACGGTCCGGGCCGGCCCGGCGGTCCTCGCCGCGTCGCTCGTCGCGAGCCCGGACTCGGTCGGGATCGGCGGACGCACGGTCCTCACGGTCAACGTCACGGGGGGAGTGACCCCGTACTCGTTCGCCTGGACCGGGCTGCCCGGCGGTTGCCCGACGCTCGACGTCGAGGTGCTCTCCTGCCAGCCGACCCAGAGCGGGTCGTTCTCGGTCGACGTGGTCGTGACCGATGCGACGGGCGATTCTACCCACGTCGCCACGACCCTGACGGTCATCGGGAACTTACCCCCTCCCCCTCCGCCGGCTACGAGCGCCGCCGCCGGTCCGCTCCTCTTCGAGGTGGGGGGCGTCGCCGCCGTCGCGGTGGGGGCCGCGGCAGGGCTCCTCTGGCGGCGCCGGCGGGGCGGGTCCCGGACCGGGCCCGCGGCCTAGAGCCCCGGGGCCACGTTGATGACGTGGCCGATCAGGTAGCCCGCGAATCCGCCCGCGAGCCCGATGATCGCCATCTGCAGGCCGTTGCGCCACCAGACCCCCGCGGTGGTGCGGGCCTCGTACCAGCCGACACCGAAGAGCGCCACGCCGCTCAGCGTGATCGAGGCCACGGCCCCGGCCACGACGTCGCTCGCCACGAAGAAGAACGGAAGCAGCGGGACGAGGTGCCCGATGACCGTCGCTCCGCCGACGATCCCGGCGCTCGTCCGAGGGGCGGACGCCTCGACCGGGGCGAGGTTGAGCTCGAACGCCATCATGAACTCGAGCATGGCGGTCGGGTTCGCGCAGATGCCGTTCAGCATCGCGTCGAGCTCGGGGCCGGTGTAGCCCCAGCGGACGAGGACCTCGCGGACCTCGCCCCGCTCGATCTCCGGCACGTCGCGCATCTCGGTGCGCTCCCGCTGCGCTTCCGACAGGTAGAGCCGGCGGCGGGAGAGGGTCGAGGAGTACGCGACGGCGGCCATGGCGATCGACTCGGCCCCGAGGGCCGCGAGCGTCGCGATCAGGATGACCTTCGTGCTCTGGGCCGCCGCGGCGAGCCCGAGGATGATGCCGAGGACGTTGACGATGCCGTCCTGGCTCCCGAGGATGAAGTCCGAGAGGAGCGTCGGCTTCGGATGCGTCTCGGACGGGGGGGCGAGCACGGGCGCCGGGAACGGCCCGGGATGAAAGGCCTTGCGCCCGCCTCCCCCGGTGCGCTCAGCGCGCGGTGGGCCGAGGGGGGGCCGGGGACGGTCCCTCCGTTCCCCGCAGCCCGAGGCGGAGGGGCTCGAACGCGATGGCCCCGGCCGCGCCCACCCCGAGGGCGATCAGGAACTCGGGCGCCGGGAGCGGGGCGAACCGGAAGATCGGCTCGAGCCAGGGGAGGTACACCGCGCCCAGGAGGAGCCCGAAGGCGCCGGCCACGACGAGGCCGAGCCGGCGGTTGGGGATGGCGAGCGAGCGGGGGAACGGTACCGAGAGGGACCGGTTGGTCAGGATGAGGACCACGTTGCCGCTGACCAGGGCCGAGAAGCCGAGGGTCCGCGCGACGTTGTCTCCCGCGCCGAGGGCGAGGCCGCCCGCGTAGAGGCCGTAGGCCGCGGCGAGGACGAGCACCCCCTGCGCGAGGGCGAGGGCGAGCGCGCGCCGGCTCAACAGCGGCAGGTCCGGCCGACGGGGGGGCCGACGCATCGTGTCGGGGTCCTCCGGCTCGGCCTCGAACCCAAGGGCGCTCGTCGGGTCGATGACGAACTCCAGGAACACGATCTCCACCGGGTAGAGGATCAGGGGGGCACCCAGGAGGACGGGGAGGACGGCCATTCCGGCGATCGCGACGTGGATGGCGAGGAGGTAGGCCACGGCCTTGCGCATGTTCGCGAAGATCCCCCGTCCCTCGCGGATCGCCTCGACCATCGTCGGAAAGGCATCGTCCAACAGGACGACCCCGGCCGCCTCGCGCGCCACATCGGTGCCGCGGTGACCCATCGCGACCCCCACGTGCGCGGCCTTGAGGGCCGGCGCGTCGTTCACCCCGTCGCCGGTCATCGCGACGATCTCCCCGTCCGCCTTGAGCGCCTCGACGAGCGCGAGCTTCGTCTCGGGGGCGAATCGGGCGTAGACGTCGACCGAGCGGGAACGGGCCGCCCGCTCGGCCGGGTCGAGACGGTCGAGCTCGTCGCCGGTGAGCACGTCGTCCGGGCGCGCCAGCCCGACGCGGCGGGCGATCGCCCGGGCCGTCGCCGGGTGATCGCCGGTGATGAGGACGACCCGGACCCCCGCTGCGCGGCACCGTGCGATCGCCTCCGGGACCCCCGGGCGCAGCGGGTCGGCCAGGCCGACGAGGCCGAGGAACTCGAGGGGGAACTGGCGGGGGTCCTCGGGAAGATCGGCCTCGGACCGGCCGTCCGGCGGGAGGACGGCCTCGGCGACGCCCAGCACGCGCAGGCCTTCCTCCCCCATCGCAAGGACGGCCGACTGCCACCGGGCGCGCTCCTCCCCGGCCAGTCCGCAGACGTCGAAGAGGGCCTCGGGGGCTCCCTTCGAGCTCACGACCCATTCGCCCGGGCGCGCGCCGGCCCAGACCTGGGTCACGGCGAGGAAATCGCGGGAGAGCGAGTAGCGTCGGACCCTGCGTTCGTCGTCCGATCGGGGGACCGGAACCGCGAGGGCGACGCCGGCGTCGCGGATCGCCACCTCCATCGGATCGACCGGGTCGAGCTCGCTCGCGAAGACCGCCACGCGGACGAGATCGTGCTCCCGGGGTCCGGCGGCGGCGAGGTCGTGCGCGACCCGGATCCCTTCCGCGGGGTCGACGGCGGTCGCCTGGACGGCCATCCGGTTCTGGGTGAGCGTCCCCGTCTTGTCGGTGCAGAGGACCGTCACGGCGCCGAGCGTCGGGATGGCCGCGAACTTCCGGGTCAGCGCCCGGTGGCGGGCCATACGTCGCGCCCCGAGGGCGGTGTAGACGCTCAGGACGACCGGGATCTCCTCCGGCAGCAGGGCGATCGCCGCGGCGAGCGCGGCGAGGAGACCGAGCAGCCAGTCCCCGTCGCGCACCCCGAGGATGAGCACGACGACGAGGCTGGCGACGACCGCGAGCGCACTGACCGATAGGAGGAGCCCGCGGGTCTGGGCGACGAGGACCGGTGTCTCGGTCTCGACGGAGGCGAGGGCGCTCGCGATGCGGCTGACCTCCGTGCGCGCACCGGTCGCCCCGACCTCCGCGTGCCCGTGCCCCGCGACCACGAGGGTCTGCGCGTAGACGAACGGCGACTCCCCGCCCCCCGGGCGACGCCAGGGCACCGCACCGTCCCAGGTGACCTTGTCCGCGGGGACCGATTCGCCGGTGAGGAGCGACTCGTCCACGCGGAGGTCGATCCCGTCCACGACCACCGCGTCCGCGGCGATGCGGGTACCTTCGCTGAGGACCACGATGTCCCCGCGGACGATCTCCCGCCGGGGGACCCGACGGCGCGCGCCCCCGCGGACCACCTCGATCTCGGGGTCGGACATCTCCCGGAGCGCTTCGAGCGCCTGCTCGGCGTGCCGCCCCTGATAGAGGTCGAGCCCGATGATCACGAGCACCGATCCTGCGAGGAGGATCGCGTCGCGCAGCTCGCCGAAGAAGAAGTAGACGATCGCGCCGCCCACGAGGAGGGCGATGATCGGTTCCTTGAGGATCTCCCCGAGCAGGGTGAGGGCCCCGCGGCGATGCCCCCGCGGAAGTTCGTTCGGCCCGTCCTCCCGGAGCCGACGAGCGGCCTCCGCCTCCGAAAGCCCGGGAGGGCCGGTGAGGAAAGGTGCGGGCACCGTTCGGGAGACGACCTGCTCCCCCTTAGAATGAGGGTCCGCCGCAACTGACGGACCGGAACGGCTGCGGGCGGCCTCCGGGGCCTCTGGCCCCGACGGAGGACCCGCACCCCCCGTCAAGCGGATACCCCGGTCTTGCTCCCGGCGGTCCGGACCATGCGCTTTTCGGAGGGCCGCCGCCGTCTCGCGATCGGCCGCATAGGCCTCGTCGCGCTCGCGGTGGCGATAGGGTTCGCGGTGGCCGTCCTGATCGTGCCCGGTGACCCGCTCGCCCTGCACGAGAGCGCGGGCGCGATCCTCCTTTTCCTGCTCGTCGCCGCCGTCGTCCTCAGTGCACGGGCCGGCCACGGATCGCGTTCGCTCCTGACGTGGGCGGTGGCCGCCCTCGCCGCGCTCCTCGTCATGGGAGGTACCGGCGCCCTGCTCGCCCTGGGACTCGTGCCGCTCGGCTACTCGTTCCTCCCCCTCCTTCCCCTCGCCGCGTTGGTCGCCCTGTTGGCCGGCCTGGTCGGGCGGGCCCGGCGCCCGGCGGACGGCGTCGCCCGTCCGCCGGCGTCCCGCCGTTAGCCCCCCCGCCGCTCCGCGGCCGCTTTCGTCGGGAAGCGCCCTAGCTCCGGGCGGGGGGGGAGGTCGGCCGCCGGTGGGGACGAGTCCGTTTCCGCTCTCGAACGTGGTTCAGGAGCACCGCGGCCCGAACCAGGGCTTTCACGGCCCGCGCGTCGACGGTCGACTCCTCGAACGAATCGATCGCGCGGACCGTCGCGCTGTCCCGCCGTGAGTTGAACAGCCGGCCCGGGTCCGGCGCTTGGGCACCTTTCGGGAAGGTCAGTCGCACGCTGCGCTTGAGCGGGTTACCGATGCAGACGATGCCGCCGTGGGACCAAACGGGGACTCCCGCCGGGTTGCTGGGCTTGCGCCACTTGACCTCCTCCACGATCTCCGGGTCCGCCGCCAGGATGAGCGCTCGAAGTTCGGCGAGCCGGCTTCCCCGCCAGTCGTCCAGTGCCGCGATCTGCGCGTCGATCTCGCGCGCGGCCGACCCGCGCTCGTCCGCGCCGCGCTTCGTCCCCTTCATCCCGTCCTCTCTCCCCCCCCGGGCCTACCTCGCGACCCTCCTTCCGGGCCCGTCGTCGCCCCCCAGGCCGCGGGTTCCCTGTGACCGAAAGGTCGGTGGCCCGGGCGCAGGGGGGAACGCTGGGGAAAGAGGCTCGCGATCACGGATCCGCAGCCTCGGAAGGGAAATGGAGGTTGCGCCGGGCGTCGAGATCGGACCCCTCCGGGGCCGACGCAGAGAAACCGACTCACCGGGGGGAACGCCCGCGCTGGGATTCGAACCCAGGTCTGAGGCTCCGCAGGCCTCTAGGATAATCCACTGCAGCGGGAGCGGAGAGGTTCCGGCTCCCGTAGCTACCCCACGCGGGCACCCGGTCGGTTCCGTGACCGGGCGCGGCGAGGAGGGGCGTGTATAAAAGCCCGCTCGCGCGCGCCGGCGATGTCGGCTGTCCGTCGCCCATACTTTATAGCGCGAGACGGTGCGACCGGCCGCCGTCCCACAGGAGCTCATGACCGGACCGATCGAGGGGGACCCCTGGGAGAGGCTCCGGGGCCTTGCGATGGGCCAGCGGATCGAGATCGCGTCGGCCGACGGGCGGACGTGGCGGGGAACGATCGTTCCCCCCCACGAGCTCTCGGGCGAACGGGTCATCCAGATCAAGTTGGAGAGCGGCTACAACGTGGGCGTCCGCGTCTCCCCCTCCGACCGCGTGACGGTCTTTGAGGCTCCCGCGCCCGCCGCCAACGGCACGGCGAGCCGTGCGGCCCCCCGGTCGACCGCGGGTGCCGTGACCTCCGCGACGCCGACCGTGGCGCTCCTTCTCACCGGGGGAACGATCGCCTCCCGCGTGGATTACCGGACCGGCGGCGTCCGTCCCGTGGAGGAGGAGGCCGAGATCCTCTCGTTCTACCCGGATCTCGATCGGGACGGCCCGGTCCGCGTCGTGCCCGTCCTGGACCGGCTGAGCGAGGACATCGTGCCGGCGGACTGGCAGCTGCTCGCCCGTCGGGTCGCGAGCGTCTTTTCGGAAGGCGCACGCGGGGTCGTGGTCGCCCACGGCACCGATACGCTCGCCTTCACCGCGGCCGCGCTCTCCTTCCTCCTCGAGGAGCTTCCCGGCCCGGTCGTCCTCGTCGGGGCCCAGCGCTCGCCCGACCGACCGAGCTCGGACGGGTTCACGAACCTCACGGCGGCCGTGCGGGTCGCACGCACGGCGGAGGTCGGCGAGGTCCTCGTCCTCATGCACGCCGGCCTCTCGGACGATCGGTTCGCCATCCACCGGGGGACCCGAGTGCGCAAGATGCATACGTCCCGGCGGGACGCCTTTCGGAGCCTCAACGGTGCCCCCGTCGGCGAAGTCGTCGGGGACACGATCACCTTCCGTGCCGAGATGCGGGCCCCGAGCGGGCGGGGGGTCCGGCTCGATGACCGCCTGGACGGGGGCGCGGCCCTGCTCTGGTTCCAGCCGGGGCTCGAGCCAACGCGGGCCGAGGCGTTCGCCCAGGGCCTGCGGGGACTGGTCCTCGCGGGCACCGGTCTCGGGCACGTCGCGTCGGTCCACCTGCCGTGGATCCGCGCCGCGGTCGCTCGGGGAACGGTCGTCGTCATGACCAGCCAGTGCCTGGAGGGGGCCGTCGATCCGTACGTCTACGCCACCGGTCGCGAGCTGCTCCGGGCCGGGGTCCTCTACGCGGGGGACATGCTCCCCGAGACCGCGTACGTGAAGCTCCTCTGGGCGCTCGCCCGCACCCGCGACGCCGGGGCGGCGCGCGCGCTCTTCTTGGAGGACCGGGCCGGGGAGATCTCCCCGCGGCGGGACTATGCGGAGCCCCCGTGAAGGCCGGGCTCGAGATCCACCAGCAGCTCGCAACAGGCAAGCTGTTCTGCGACTGCCCGACGGACCTCACGGAGACCGCGACGGGCAGTGTCCTGCGTCGCCTGCGCGCGACGGGCGGGGAGAACCACCAGGTGGACCGGGCCGCGGCGTTCCAGGCGGCCCGCGAGCTCACCTTCCGCTACGAACCCGGCCCCTCGAGCTGCCTCGTCGAGCTGGACGAGGAGCCGCCCCACCCCCTGAACGACGAGGCGCTCGATGTCGCCCTGAGCATCGCGCTGCTGCTGGAGGCGCGCCCGCTCGACGAGGTGATCGTGATGCGGAAGATCGTCGTCGACGGCTCGAACACCGCGGGCTTCCAGCGCACCGCGCTCGTGGCGGTGGACGGCCACCTCGATGTCGGCCCGAAGCGCTACTCGATCGCGTCGATCTGCCTCGAGGAGGACGCCGCGCGCAAGGTGGGCGAGATCGACCACGAGGTCCGCTACCGGCTGGACCGGCTCGGCATCCCGCTCATCGAGATCGCGACCGGCCCGGAGATCACCTCAGGGGCCGAGGCCCGCGAGGTCGCCGCTGAGATCGGCGCGCTCTTGCGCGCGACGGGCCGGGTCCGGCGAGGGATCGGAACGATCCGAGAGGACCTCAACGTGTCCATCCCCGGCGGCGCCCGGGTCGAGCTCAAGGGGATCCAGGAGCTTCGTCTCCTCCCGCGGCACGCCGAGCACGAAGTGGCACGCCAGCGACTCTTGCTCGGCGTGCGGGACGGCCTCCTCGCCCGGGGGGCCCAGGTCCCTTCGGGCCGTATCTCGGACGTCACCGAGCTGATCCCCTCGGCGGGCACGGGAGCGCTCCCCGAGCTCGTCCGGCACGGCGGGACCGTGCGGGCGCTCTCGCTTCCCGGCTTTGACGGGGGGCTGCGCAGCCCCGCAGGGGAGAGCGAGCGGCTCGGCCGCGAGCTCGCCGACTACGCCCGCGCGGCCGGCGTGCGGGGCTTGTTCCACTCCGATGAGGTCCCGCTCGGCCCGCTCGACGCGGCGTTCGCGGACCGGCTACGGGGGGCGCTCGGGCTCGCGCCGTCCGATGCGTTCGTCCTCATCGGCGCGCGCGACGCCGCGACCGCCGAGCGCGCCCTCGCGCTCGTCCGCGAGCGCGCGGCCATGGCCCTCGAGGGGATCCCGAACGAGACACGCGACCCGCTGCCGGACGGGCGTTCCCGCTACTCCCGTCCGCTCCCCGGCAGGGACCGGATGTACCCGGAGACGGACGTCCCGCCCGTGCCCATCGCCCCGTCCCGGCTCGAACGGCTCCGGGCGAGCCTCCCCGAGCGCCCCGAGATCGCCCGCGCCCGCGTCGCCCGCCAGCACGGGCTTCCCGACCCGATCGTCCGGCAGCTGCAGCAGGCCGGCGACCTCGAGACGTTCGAGGCGCTGGCGGCGCGCGCGCACCTTCCGGCGGGCGTGGCCCGCCTCCTGACCCAAGACCTCCCGGCGGCCGTCGATATCGCGGGGGAGGCGCCCGTGGACCTCGCTCTCGAGACGCTGGACGGGGTCCTTGCCTCGGTGGAGGACGGCCGCATCGCCAAGGAGGGGATCCCGCCGGTGCTCGTCCAACTGCTGCGGGGCGCCCCCGACGTTCCGGCGGCGATCGCCGGTGCCGGGCTCGCCCCGATGAGCGGACGCGAGGACCTCGACGCCCTCGCCGAGACGATCGTCGCCCGGAACGACTCGGTCGTCCGCTCCCGCGGCGTCGAGGCCTTCTCGCCCCTCATGGGCGACCTCATGCGGGAGGTGAGGGGCCGGCGCGATGGGAAGGAGGTCGCTTCCGCCCTCCGCCGTGCGCTGGAGCGGCGCCTCGCCGGACCGGGCTCCGCCCCCTGAACCGGAAGGTCCTCGCCCATGCCGATCGAGGGCCGCGCGCGTCCCCCCCGTCCGGGTCGCATCCGGGCCGTGGTGACGGACATCGACGGCACCCTCACGGACGTCCACCGCCGCCTCGACCCCGGCGCCCTGATCGCCGTCCGCCGGCTGGAGGCCGCGGGGATCCGGGTCCTCCTCGCGACCGGCAACGTCCTCCCGATCGCCCTCGCGCTCCACCGCTCGCTCGGCCTCACCGGCCCGATCGTGGCCGAGAACGGCGGCGTGATCTTCTGGGAGGAGGCGGGAAGCGGCCGGGTGCGTCGGCTCTGCCGCCGCGCCCCGGCCCTGGCCGCCTATCGCCGCCTGCGCCGCCGCGGCTTCGACCTCCAGCCCCTGTTCACCGACCGCTGGCGGATCAGCGAGGTCGCCGTCGAGGCGACGGTCCCGGTCGAGGCGCTCCAACCGCACGTGGCCGACCTCGGGATCCGCGTCGAAGGGACCGGCTACGCCATCCATCTCATGGAGCGGCGGGGCGGCAAGCTGCCCGCCCTGCGTCGGGCGCTCGCACCGCTCGGCCTCACCCTCGCCGACTGCCTGAGCGCGGGGGACGGCGACAACGACGCGCAGATGCTCGGGGCGACCGGCTGGTCCGTGAGCTTCCGGTCGGGGAGCCCGCTCGCCCGTGCGGCGGCCCGCTACGTCGCCCGCCGCTCCTACTCCGCCGGGTTCGTCGAAGCGCTTAAGGCGAGCCGCGTTCTCGCCGCGACGTAATCTCCATTGGGGCGTGGGATGCTCGTAGGTTCGTGTGCCATCTGCGGCGCTCCCGCCACCCTGCGCTGCGCGCTGTGCGCCCGCACCCATTGCCGGGTCCACCTGGACGCGGACGAGCGACTGTGCCCGGAGTGCCTCAAGATCCACAAGAAGCAGAAGGGGCCGACGGGCGTTCCCCTGCCTCCGTCCCGGCGGACGATCCGGGAACCCCGCGGCACGGGTTCGTCGCCGGCCGGACGCGGGTGACGGGGCCGGGTCAGTAGGCGAATCCCGGAAGGACCAGCGGGCCCTTCGGACTGGACCGTGCGATCCACAGGATCGCCAGGCCCAGCAGCCCCGTGGCCGCCCCGAACAGAAGGACCGCGAGCGCGTAGGGCCCGAACGCCGGGAAGAGAATGAACGGGCCGAAGGAGCGGCCGGCGGCGGGGGCGGTCCAGTGGACCAGCAGATTGACCACGACGCCGAATCCCCAGCCGAGGAGGACGAGCAGGGTGCCGGCGACATGGAAACCGGCCCGCTCGTCGCCACCGGAGTCCGTCGGGGGGACGGCCGGGGTCTCCTGGAGGTCGGTCACGACCGGACGCGACCGCTTCCCGGGTTTAACCCTTGCCGGGCCCGCTCTACGACTCCCGGAGCCACTCGGTGAGCGGCCGGAGGCTCCGGTAGAGCGCCGTTCCCCTCGGGGTGAGCTCGTAGCCGCGGACGTGGGGCCGGCCGGTGCCGAGGGGGGCGCGACGAACGAGCCGCTCGCGTTCCAGCGCCCGCAGCGTCGTCGTGAGCGTGGCCGGGCTCACCTGGGGAAGCGCCCGCTGGATCGGACCGAACCGGGCGGCGCCGTTGCGCCCCAGCAGGGTCACGACGCACAGGGCCCACTTCTTCCCCACCACGTCGATCAGCCCGACGGGCGGGCACGGGCACTCGAGGCGTTCGGGGCGGTCGCGGGTCACTTCGGGGGTACGTAGCGGGGGCTTATGAGCACTTCAATATTCATAGCGGATCGATCCCCCGTGCGCGCACCGGTCCGTTCCCGTCGCATGTCGCCCCCCCAGGACGGGTGAGGGCCACGCCGACGGTCCTGTTCGTTTGCGTCGAGAACTCGGCGCGTTCGCTGATGGCGGAGGCCCTGTTCAACCGGGCGGCGCCGGCGGGCTGGCGGGCCGTGTCCGCGGGCACCCGGCCGGCGGCCGCAGCGAACCCGCGCACGGGACCGATGCTCCGCGAGATCGGGCTCGACCTTCCCGACCATGCGCCCCAGGCGCTCACCCCGGAGCTCATCGACCGTGCCGAGGTCCGCATCACGATGGGATGCCTCGACGACGCGAGCTGCCCCGCCCGCCTGCGCTCCGCGCCGCTCCGCGACTGGGGCCTCTCCGACCCCGCGCGCCTCGACGACCCCGGCTTCCGGGGCGTGCGCGACGAGATCGCCCGGCGGGTGACGGCGCTCCTCCGGGAACTGTCGGAGGGGGCGTCCGCCGGCCGCACCGCGCCGGACCGCCGCGCGCGATGACGGGCGAGGGCGCGCCGGTAACGGCGGGGGCGTCCGGCCGGCTCGCCTTCCTCGACCGCTACCTGACGCTGTGGATCCTCGCGGCGATGGCCGGCGGGGTCGCCCTCGGCGACGCGGTCCCCGGGCTCGCCGGGGCGCTCGGTCGGCTCTCGGTCGGGACGACGAGCCTCCCGATCGCCGCGGGCCTGATGCTGATGATGTACCCGCCGCTCGCGCGGGTGCGCTACGGCCGGATGCGCTCGGTGTTCGTGGACGTCCGGCTGCTCGGGCTGTCGATGCTCGAGAACTGGGTCCTCGGCCCCGTGCTGATGTTCGGGCTCGCCGTCCTCTTCCTGCGGGGGTCGCCCGACCTCATGGCGGGCGTCATCCTGATCGGCCTCGCCCGCTGCATCGCGATGGTCCTCGTCTGGAACGACCTCGCCTGCGGGGACCGGGAGTACGCCGCCGCGCTCGTCGCCCTCAACTCCGCCTTCCAGATCCTGACGTTCTCCGCCTACGCCTACCTCTTCTTGACCGTCCTCCCGCCGGTCCTCGGCCTCGGAGGCACCGTGGTCTCCGTGACGTTCCTCTCCGTCGCGGCGAGCGTCGGCCTGTACCTCGGGGTCCCGTTCGCCGCGGGCCTGGTCACCAGCGTGGGGCTGCGCCGCCGACGCGGGGACGCGTGGTACGAATCCCGCTTCGCGCCCCGCATCGGGCCGATCACCCTCGCGGCGCTGCTGTTCACCATCGTCGTGATGTTCGCCCTCCAGGGCGGCCGCATCGTCGCCGATCCGTTCGGGGTCGTCGAGGTCGCCACCCCGCTCGCCCTCTACTTCGTCCTCATGTTCTTCGGGGCCCTCGCGCTCGCCCGGCGCGCGCGGGCCGGCTACGAGCGCAGCGCGTCGCTCGCCTTCACCGCGGCCAGCAACAACTTCGAGCTCGCGATTGCGGTCGCGGTGGCGGTCTTCGGTCTCGCTTCGCCCGAGGCGTTCGCGACGGCGATCGGCCCGCTGATCGAGGTGCCGGTCCTCCTCGGGCTGGTCCGGGTGGCCCTCTGGCTGCGCGACCGTGGCTTCGGCTCCGTTGGGGCGCCGACGCGCCCCGGGGTCGCGTCCCCCGAGGGGGCACTTAGATAATTTTATATAGAATCGCAAACATACTACTGCCGTCCGCTTAGCGGAGGGAATCATGCCCAACACGACCACTGAGAACCGCATCGCCGCCCGCGAGACGACCGACCCCTTCACCGAGGTCGACCGGATGTTCGACGACCTTCGCCAGCGCTTCTACGGCTCCTTCGGCGTCGCGCCGTGGAGCATCGTCGGGGTCCCGGCGTTCGACCCCGAGACCCCCCGGCTGCGCGCCGCCCCGTCCGACATCTCGGACCTCGGCGCGGCGTACCGGGTCGTGGCCGAGCTGCCCGGCATCCCGAAGGAGTCGCTCGAGGTGACCGTCCGGGGCACCACGGTGGAGATCAAGGGCGAGCAGGCCGAGGAGAAGGAGGAGCGGGGGAAGGGCGAGGTCCTCCACCGCGAGCGCACTTACCGCGGCTTCTACCGCTCCTTCGAGCTGCCCGAGCCGGTCGTCGCGAAGGAGGCCACGGCGAAGCTCGAGAACGGCCTCCTCGAGCTCGACCTGCCCAAGGAGCACCCGACCCCCGAACCCGGCGAGGTCAAGGTCCCCGTCCAGTAGCGAACAACCCCTTCCGACCCCCGGCCCGGCCGGGGGTCGTCCCTCCGGCGCGTTCCGGCGGGATCAGGCGAAGCCGGGGAGGGCCTTCGCGTCCTTGTCCCCGGGCTTCGCCGGTGACTTCCTCAGCTCCTTCGGGTAATCGAGGAGCCGGACCATCGGCGCGGACTGGACGACGTAGAACGGGACGCCGGTGACCGGGTCGTTGCCGGCGCGCAGGATGTTCATGATGATCAGCTTGACCTCGATCGTCGAGCCGTCCTTGAGCTTGAGGCGCACCGCGGGTTCCCCGTCGACGACCGTGTAGTCGACGAGCTCCGCCTTGGACAGGTCGGGCGGCGGCCCTCCCGGGGCCCCCATCATCGACGGCCCCGGGCCGACAGCCGCTCCTTGAGGACGCCCCTCGGGTCGGCGCCGCCGACGGTGATCCCCATCGAGACGGCCGTGCCGATCACCTGGTTCATCTTCTCCTCGATCGTGCGTCCGAAGACCTCGGAGCCCTTCGCCTCGGCGATCCGGCGGACCGCCTCCAGGCTCACGTCGCCCACGGACTCCGTCTTCGACTTCCCGGAGCCCTTCTCCTTGCCGGCCTCCTTGAGGAGGAGCGCCGCGACGGACGGGCGGCCCACGGTGAGCGTGAAC
>JAKAOB010000013.1 GCA_021812305.1 Thermoplasmata archaeon | reverse complement strand
TCTCGAGGGAAACCTTAAGCCCGGCACGCCGTCGCCCGGCCCCGTGCCTCGTCGCGGCGAGCCCACCTCGGCGACCCTCGTGCCGGTGCCCACCCGCTTCTTCGTCACGAGCGGCAAGGGGATCAACAAGACGAGCGAGCTCAACGCCTTCGATCTGGCGCTCCTCCAGGCCGGGATCGGGGAGCAGAACCTCGTCTCGGTCTCCTCGGTCCTTCCGATCGGGGTCCGCCAGGTCGAGCGCGTCCCGATCGCCCGCGGGGCGATCACCCACTGCGTCCTCGCGCGCCACGGCGGGGGCGAGGGCGAGGTGATCAGTGCGGGGATCGCCTACGGCTTCCGCACCGACGGCCAGGGCGGCTACGTCGCCGAGGGCCACCTGCACGGGACGCAGAAATCGCTCAAGGAGTTCCTCAAGTGGCGGATGGAGGAGATCGCGCACTTCCGCGGGGTGGAGCTTCGGCGCATCCACTACCGGACCGAGGAGCTCGTCATCCCGATGGACCACTACGGCGTCTGCATCTCCGCCTGCGTCTTCCTCCCGTAGCGGGCCCGGGCGCCCGCCGGGCCCTCAGAGAAGTTTCCGGAACAGGAGCTTGTCCTCGAGCGAGCCGTCGAGGACCAGCCGGCGCGTGACGAGCGCCTTCATCGGGCCGATCTCCTTGCGGATGAGCCCATCGAACGTGCGGGAGTCCGTCGTGATCGTCACGCTCGGGCGCTCGACGTGGCCGCTGCGCAGATTGACGAGCCGGCCGTCCCGCAGCTCGACCGAGTACTCTCCGAGATCGGTGAGCCGTATCGCGATCGTCCGTTCGAGGCCCCGCAGTTCCTCCCGGACCCCGGGGGATCGGTCGGAGTGACGGTTGAAACGGTCGACCAGCGAGGCGAGCGTCTCCTCCACCGTCATGCGTAGCGCTCGAGCGTCGGACGCGGCGGTTTCGGCATAAGGGTTTCCGTGGTGGCCCACGAACGGCGCAGCCACGGCGCCGGCGCCGCTTCGCCCTCGAGGTACGCCGCGAGGAAGGCGCGGGTGCGGGTGTCGCTCGGATAGCCGCTTCCGAGGCCGTCGCCGAGGCGGGCGCGCAGACGTCCGACCGCGCGATCGCGGCGGACCTTCGCCACGATCGACGCGGCGCTCACGACGGGTACGTCCCGGTCGGCGTGGTGCTGGGCGAGGACGGTCGCCTCCGTTCCCGACAGGCGGGCCACCAGGCGCCCGAAGCGGGCGGCGACCGGGTCGCACGCGTCCAGGTGCGCGCGCGCCGGCCGCGTCCGTCGGACGATGCGGGCGAACGCCTCGGCCTCGAGGCGGTTGAGCCCGCCTCCCTCCCGACCGACCCGACGGTCGATCGTCCGCGGGGAGAGCGCGACCGACCACCGGGTGCCGAGCGTTGCGAGCGAGGCATAGAGTTCCTCGCGACGCGCCGCCGAGAGCACCTTCGAGTCGCGGACGCCGAGCCGCTCCAGTTCCCCGAGCCGTTCCTCCCGGATGAGGAAGCCGCCGACCACCAGCGGCCCGATCACGCTGCCCCGGCCCGCCTCGTCGACCCCGAGGACCGCGGGGCCATCCGGCCCGGCCCGCGACGCCGTTGGGAGGCGGGATTGCGTCGCCACGGAGCCCCGGCCGGCCGGACGCCCGCGATGACTTAAGAATCGTCCCGACGTAGAGCGCACCATGCCGCTCGGGGGGCTTTCCGTGCCGGTGCCGACCCTTTTCGCCGAGGACGGATCGCTCGACCGGGCAGCGAACGCCCGCTTCGGGCGATCGCTGTGCGACGCGGGGGTGGACCACGTGTTCCTGCTCGGCTCCCTCGGAGAGTTCACGATCGTCGAGGACGAGGAGCGTTCCGCGCTCCTCGCGTCCGTGATCGAGAGCCTCACGGGTCGCTCCGATGCGTGGGTCGGCTGCGGGTCGCCGTCGCCGGCCCGGGCGGTGCGCTACGCCCGCGAGGCCGAAGCGTCCGGAGCCGCAGCGATCGTGGCCGTGGCCCCGTACTACCTGCGCCCCACCGACGCCGAGATCGCGCGGTACTACCGCCGGATCCGCGAGGCGGTGCGTCTTCCCCTCCTCGCCTACAACATCCCGAGCAAGGTCGGCTACGCGCTCACGCCGGACCTCGTCCACCGACTCGCGGCGGAGGGAACGCTGGCCGGGATCAAGGACACGGCCGGGGCGATCGCCAGCGTCACGGCGTTCCTGACCGGTGCCCCCTCGGACTGGCCGGTCCTGCCCGGCGACGACATCCTCGCCGCGGAAGCGATCCGGCGGGGAGCGGCCGGCGCCGTCATGGGCACGGCGAACATCGTCCCGCGTCTCGCCGTGGAGCTCGTCCGCGCGGCGCGCTCCGGCGACCGGGCACGGGCCGAGGAGCTCCAGGGCGCGGTGGCGGCGCTCGCCGCCGTCGCCGCGAGCGGTCCGTTCCCGGCCACGGACAAATACCTCGCGCAGCGAGCCCGTGGGGTGACGGTGGGCTACCGCGCACCCTACGGCCCGCTCACCGACGGGGAACGGGCGTCGGTGGACGCCGCCTGGTCCACGGTCGAAGAGCGCCTGCGCCCCTTCCTCGGGGGGCGACCTTGAGGGCGATCCTCGTCGCTCCCCCGGCGAAAGGGGCGCGGCTCGGCGATGCGCCGACGCCGACCCTCGGGCCGGGCCAGGTGCGGGTGCGCACCCTGGAGTGCGGGATCTGCGGCACCGACCGGGACATCGCGTCCGGGCTCTACGGCCAGACCCCGCCCGGGCGCGCGGACCTCGTGCTCGGCCACGAGAACCTCGGCCGGGTCCTCGAGACCGGTAGCGGGGTCGTCGATTTCGCCGCCGGCGACCTCGTGGTCGCGACGGTCCGCCGGGGCTGCGGCCGGTGCCGCTTCTGCCGGGCGAACCGATCCGATTTCTGCGAGACCGGCGAGTTCACCGAACGCGGCATCCGCGGACGGGACGGGTATCTCGCCGACGAGTACGTCGAGGAGCCGGAGTATCTGGTCCGGGTCCCGAAGCGCCTTCGGTCCGTCGCGGTCCTGCTCGAACCGCTCAGCGTGGTCGAGAAGGCCGTCGAGCAGGGACAGGCGCTCCTCGCCCGGCTCAAGGCACCGGCGGGACCGGCACCTCCCCCCCCGGCGGCGCTCATCGCGGGCACCGGGGCCATCGGCATCCTGGCCGCGTTCCGCCTGCGTCTCGCCGGCTTCGAGGTGACGGCGATCGACCGACACGGGGACGACACCCCGGCCGGCCGGCTCCTCGCGACGATCGGCGCCCATCACGTCAACGCCGCGTCCGGCCTGGACGCCCTCGGCCCGGCGAAGTTCGAACTGATCGTGGAGGCGTCCGGTAGCGCGAGCCTCGACTTCGACCTCCTCCAGCGGCTCGGCCCCAACGGGGCGCTCGTGCTCACCGGCATCCCGTCCGCGGACCGCCCTCCCTTCCTGGTCGCGGGCGGGGGCCTCCTGCGCGATGTGGTCCTCGAGAACCAGGCGCTCGTCGGCTCGGTCAACGCCAACCGAACCTACTTCGCCCTCGGCCTGCGCCACCTCGCCCAGTTCCGCCGGCGCTGGGGGGAGGCCGTCGGCGGGGTCGTTACGGAACGGCGGCCGCTCGAGGAGTTCGCGGCGGTCCTGACGGCCCCCACCACCGGGGCGATGAAGTCGGTACTGGTCGTGCACCCCGAGTGACGGGATCCCCGTCCGGGTCCGGCGCCCTCCGGTATCGTACGCGCTCCCGCCGGGACCGGATCCGCGCCGGCCCGACGGAAGGACGGGGGCCGCGCCACCGGGCTCGACCGGACGCCGGTGTTGGAGGGCCGTTCGCCCCCGATCCCGGTTCCGCCGCGGTTCAACGGTCGCCCCCGAGGGGCTCCGGAGGACCCCGACGCCGGCGCGGGATCGGTCCGTCCGCGACAAACCTCTTATACGGCACCCCTCTCCGAGCGACCCACCGCCGAGGACCATGGGGATCTGGCAGGGTCGCTCACGCCGCAAGCCGTCCGGGGGCCGGCTGCGGCCCATCCGCAAGAAGCGCCGCAACGAGATCGCGCGCGAGATCCAGCACGCGACGATCGGCGCCGGAACCGTCAAGCGCTATCGGGTCCGCGGGCAGAACCAGAAGCTCCGCATCCTCACGGCGAGCGCGATCAACGTCTTCGACCCGGCGACCCGCTCGATGAAGGTCGCCAAGATCGTCACCGTTCGGGAGAACCCGGCCAACCCGAACTACGTCCAGCGCAACATCATCACCCGGGGCGCGATCCTCGAGACCGACCTGGGCCTCGTCCGGGTGCGCTCCCGTCCCGGCCAGGACGGGGTCCTCAACGGGGTCCTCGTCCCGAAGTCCGCCGCGCCGTAGGCCGCGGCCGAGTCGGCCAATGCCCGACCACTTCTTCGTTTACCCCGCGTACCTCGACCGCTCGGTCCCGCGCTCGCACGGCCGGCGCGTGCCGGCCGCGTCGGCACTGAGCGAGGTCAGCGCGGAGGAGATCGTGCAGGCCGCGCGGGGCCTCGGCTACACCGCCGAGGCCGAGCCCGAGCGCCAGTTCCCCCCCGCCTTCTTCACCTACGCCGGCCGGGTGCGCCTGACGAAACGCACCGGGACGAGCAAGACCCGGGCGCTCCTCGAGATCGCGACGGAGGTCGCCCGACGCCGCGGCGAGGGGGGGCGGGCGTAGATGGAGGAGCCGGCGACGGTCTACTTCACCGGCACGGCCGGTGCGGGCAAGACGAGCCTCGTCGAGGCGTTCCGCTCCTGGATGAAGAGCGCAGGCTACGACGCGATCGTCGTCAACCTCGACCCGGGCAACGAGTCCGACGCGCTCGCCCCGGACGTGGACATCCGCGAGTGGGTACGGCTCCCGGACGTCATGGACGAGTACGGACTCGGCCCGAACGGCGCCCAGGTCGCGGCCGCCGACATGATCGCCCTGAAGATCTTCGAGGTCAAGCAGGCGGTGCAGGAGCTCAAGAGCGACTACGTCCTCGTCGACACGCCGGGGCAGGTGGAACTGTTCGCGTTCCGCGAGGCCTCGAAGGCGATCGTGGACGCGCTGAGCGGTGACCGCTCGACGATCGCGTTCCTGTTCGACCCTGCCCTCGCCCGGACCCCCTCGGGGTTCGTTTCGCTCCTCCTGCTTTCGGCGAACGTCGAGTTCCGCTTCCGCCTCCCGACCCTCAACCTCCTGACCAAGGCGGACCTCCTCCCCCCCGAGCAGCTCGAAGAGATCGTGGGATGGGGGGAGAGCCCGGACCGCCTCCTCGACCAGGTCCTCGGCGAGACCCCGACACCGGACGTGCAGCTGTCCACCGAGATGCTGCGCGCCATCGCGACGCTCGCCCCGCTCTCGACGCTGATCCCGACCTCGAGCCGGGACGCGACCGGCCTCGAGGCGTTCTACTACGCGGCCCAGCGCAATTTCGCCGGTGGGGAGGACATCGAACCGTCGCACGCTCCGCCCGGGAGCGACCCGCCGTAGCGCATCAGTCGCTGAAGAGGAGCCCCACTCCCGCCGCGGAGGCCTGGTCCTCCTCGGCCAGCCGATCGAACAGCTGCTGGGCCTCGGCGCCGGTCAGCTTCGTGCCCACCGGCCCGAGGACCGTCTCGGCACGGGCGACGCCCTCGGGGGTCCCCTCGATGAGGACCACGAGCTCTCCGGCCGGCCCGCCCAGCGTCGTCGCGTCGCGGATCTTGCGGCTCTGGCGGGCGACGACGTCGTCGGCCAGCGCGGCGTCCAGGTCGCCCTTGCGGCCGGTCGGGACGCGGAAGATCGTCCAGGACATCGCCCCGCCGACCCCCGCTCGGTATTTGGGCGCTTCGCCCGCTAGATCCCGAAGCTGCGCCGGGCCGCAAGGTACCGCGGGTCGTCGAGCCCCATCACGTCCGGGTTGCGCCCGTCGTTGACGCCCAGCCAGTAGGCGAGCAACTGGATCGGGACGACCTGGACGATCGGACCCGCGTACGCCGGGAGCGCCGGCAGGGAGAGGACCCCTTCCCCCGCGGCGCCGCCGCTCGTGTCGATGAGCAGGGTGTGGGCCCCGACGAGGCCCGCGGCCGCGAGGGCCGTCGCCGCGCGGGTGCGTTCGAGGGGGGTCCCCGCCGCCGCGATGACCTCCGTGCGCTCCGTGACCGACGGGAGGACACCGTGGAGGAACTCCTCGACCCCGACCGCCGCGGCGAAGCGTCCCGCTCCTTCCCGCAGCTTGAGGGCCCCCTCCCGGGCCGTCGCCTCGGCCGGCCCGCCGCCGAGCAGGACGACCCGGTCGCGGCTCGTCAGGTCGTCCATCCGGTCGAGGAGGAAGGGCTCCGTCGCGAGCGCCGAGGTGAGGGCGTCGGGCACCGCGTCCGCGGCGAGCGGCTCCGCCGGAGGGAACCATGTCTCGAGCAGCCGGACCGTCGCCCCGAGCGCGGCCGTATAGCTCACGGTGTGCATCCAGGACGTCTCCTCGGCGTACCGCGAGACGAGGAAGTGGTCGGCGAGGTCGACCGACCGGCTCCGCTCGCGCGCGGTGACGAGGACCTGCCGGATGCCGCGCTCGCGCATCGCCCGCATCGCCGCGAGCGTGAGCGCGGTCTCCCCCTCCGCGCTGAAGACCACCGCCGTTCCGACGCCCGCAAGGACCGAGGGGTGGGCGACGAGGTCGAACGCCGCGAACGCTTCGGCGTCCCGGCCGGGGGCGAGCTCCCGGACCGCCCAGGCCCCGGCCACGGCCGCGTGGAACGAGGTCCCCATGCCGGTGAAGAGCAGGCGGCCCTCGGCGGGGGGAGGCGGGATACGGGCCGCGGCCTCGACCGCGGCCGCCATCGTTCCCTGGACGGCGACGGCCTGCCGCCGGATCATCTCGTGGGCGTGGTAGGGATGGCGGGTGCGCCCGACCGGGGGCGACGGTTCATCGGGGCCCGGGAGTTCGATCACGGCCCGGGGGATGGCGGGCCGGCTCTTAGCGGGCGGCTCCCCAAACACCTTCAAGGGTCGGGGGCTCCCCCGCGGCGTGTGGACCAGCACCCGGGAGGCCCCGATCCTCATCATCGGGGCGGCCCACGTCGTCGATCTGCGCGAGCCACTGCGGCGGGTCCTCCTCAGCCGTACCCTGGACGCCGTGGCCGTCGAACTGGACGCGGAGCGGGCCCAGGCCGTCCTCCGGCCGGGGGAGTCGCCGGCACCCGGGGGCGGCGGTCCGGTCTTCCTCAGGCTGTGGGGGCTCATCCAGCGGCGCCTCGGGCGCGAGCTCGGCGGCGGGATCGCGGGCGCGGAGATGCGGGCGGCCGCCGAGGTCGCGGGAGAGCGCCGGCTCCCCGTGCTGCTCATCGATGACCCGATCCGAGATACGCTCGGTCGCCTCCTCGGCTCCCTGAGCCTCAAGGAGCGGGTCGCGCTCCTCGGCGGGGCGATCATCGGGCTGTTCCTCCCCTCGCGGCTCGTCTCGCGCCAGATCGACCAGTACAACGACGCCCCGGGCGACTACCTCGAGGAGGTCCGGCAGGCCTATCCGACGGTCGCCCGCGTCCTCCTCGACGATCGCAACGACCACATGGCCGAGCGTCTCGCCGAGGCCCGACGCAACGGGTTCGGTCGGGTCGCCGCGGTGGTGGGAGATGCGCATGTCCGAGGGCTTGCGACGGCGCTCGCCCGGAGGGGGATCCCCACGGAGACCGTGCCGCTGGCGCGGCTGCTCACACCTACAGGACCGTGAGCTGGCTCCGGTCGGCCGAGGTGAGGGCGTCGGCCAGCGCCGTCGCCAGTGCCCGCGTCTCGGGCGTGTCGTAGTCGTACACCCGGCCGGCATCGCACTTCACCGCCAGCGTCGGGTCGACCGGAAGGCGCGCAAGGAGCGGGACCCCGTACTCCTCGGCGATCTTCGGGACCCGGCTCGGCCCGAACAGCTCGATCCGCTCGTGGCAGTGCGGACAGTCCAGGAAGCCCATGTTCTCGACGACGCCGAGGAGCGGGACGTGGAGATCGCGGGCCATGTTCATCGCCTTCTTCACGATGAGCGCGGCGAGGTCCTGCGGGGTGAAGACGAAGACCATCCCGTCGATCGGGATGGTCTGGAAGACCGTCAGGGGCACGTCGCTCGTGCCGGGCGGCATGTCGAGGATCAGGTAGTCGAGCGATCCCCAGTTGACCCCCCCGAAGAACTGGGTGATGAGCCGGGTGACGAGGGGCCCCCGCCAGATGACCGGGGTCTGCTCGTCCTCGACCATGAACTGCGAGCTCACGACGCGCAGGCCCTCCGGGGTGGTCGCGGGCTCGATGCCCTCGCCCCGGTCGTAGAGGGGGCCGGAGAGCCCGAAGAGCTTCGGCACCGACGGGCCGGTCACGTCGGCGTCGAGGACCCCCACCCGACGGCCGCTGCGCGCGAGGGCGCTCGCGAGGAGCGCGGCGACCGTCGATTTCCCGACGCCGCCCTTGCCGGAGCCCACCGCGATCACGCGGCCGATCCCGCCCTTCCCCATCCGCTGCAGCGGTCCCGCTCCCGGGCCGGTGCGGCGGGGGGGCGCCGGGCCTCCCGGCGGCGACGAGGTCGGATGCGTGCCGTGATCGTGGCCGCCGTCCATGCGGTCAAATGGACGCCAGCCAGTCTATATAACGGACGGCCCGTGAAGACGGGCCGGGAGGCACATCGGTGACCGTCGGACCGTCGGCCGGCCTGGAAGAGATCTTCGAGCCGAGATCGATCGCGGTGATCGGGGCGTCGAACCGGCTGGACTCCGTCGGCGGAAGCCTCTTTCGCAACCTCCTGACGGCGGGGTACCAGGGCGTCGTCTACCCTGTGAACCCGAAGCGGACGAGCGTCTCCGGGGTCCGCTGCTATCCGAGCGTGGCGGACCTGCCCGAGACCCCCGACCTTGGGGTCATCGTCGTCCCGGCCGAGGCCGTCGCCTCGGTGACCGACGAGCTCGGCCGCCGGGGTACGAAGGGCGTCGTCGTGATCTCCTCGGGGTTCCGCGAGGTCGGTGGCCACGGCGTCGAGCTCGAGCGGTCGGTCGTGGAGGTCGCCGGGCGCTATCGCATGTCGATCGTCGGCCCGAACTGCTTCGGGGTGATCAACACCGATCCGGCCCTCAACCTCAACGCGACGTTCTCGGACTCCCTTCCGCCGCGGGGCAACATCGCGTTCGTCTCGCAGAGCGGGGCCCTCTGTGCGGGGATCCTCAAGTACGGCGTCGCGGAACGGATCGGGTTCTCCCGGTTCGTGAGCGTGGGCAACCGCGCGGGGGTCGACGAGAACGACATCCTCTACTCCCTCGACCGGGACCCCGCGACCAAGGTGATCCTCCTCTACATCGAGAGCCTGGCCGACGGCCGCCGCTTCCTCGAGGTGGCGCGCGACGTCACGGAGAGTAAGCCGGTCCTGGTCATCAAGAGCGGCCGCTCGCCGGCGGGTGAGCGCGCCGCCCTGAGCCATACGGGCTCCCTCGCCCGCTCCGGGCAGGACCGCCTCTACGACGCCCTGTTCGAGCAGTCCGGTGTGCTGCGTGCCGAGTCGATCGGCGAGCTGTTCCGAATGGCGAAGATCTTCGCGACGGGCCTCACGCTCGAAGGGCCGCGCCTCGCCATCCTCACGAACTCCGGCGGCCCCGGGATCGTGGCGGCGGACGCCTGCGCCCGCAACGGGCTCGAGCTGCCGGCGCCCCCGCCGCCGGTCGCGGACGCCCTGCGCGGGCTCCTCTCCCCGGCCGCGTCGATCGGTAACCCCGTCGACATGACGGCCGACGCCCATGCGTCGCAGTACCGGGAGGCCCTGCGCCTCCTGCTCGGCGACCCGACGATGCACGGGGCCCTGGTGATCGCGACGCCGACGGGCACGCTGAGCGGCTCGGCGGCGGCCGAGGTGATCCTCGGCGCGAGAAGCGGGCTGTCGAAGCCGGTCGTGGCGTGCCTGTTCGGACTCACCGACCTCACGCGGGAGGTCCAGGACCTCGAGGCGAACGGGGTGCCGACGTTCACCTTCCCTGAGGAGGCGATCGCCGGCCTCGCGAGCCTTTCGCGCTACCACGCGTGGTGGACCCGCCCGCGCACCCAGGTCCGATCCTTCGACGTCGACCGCGAGCAGGTCGCGACGGTCCTGCGCGCGGCCCGGGCAGAACAGCGGACGGTACTTCCCGAGTACGCGGCCCGCTCGCTCCTCGAGGCGTACGGGATCCCGTTCGCCCGGGCGGGCCGCGCTTCCCGCGTGGACGACGCGGCCCGCATCGCCGCCGACCTCGGGTTCCCGGTGGCGATGAAGGTCGCCTCGCCGGACATCTCCCACAAGACGGACGTCGGCGGCGTCGCGCTCGGCCTCGCCTCGGAAGCGGAGGTGCGCGCGGCGTGGGACCGCATGACCTCGCAGATCCGTGCCCGTCTCCCGACGGCCCGCATCGAGGGGTTCGAGGTGGAGGAGATGATCGGCGGCGGCAAGGAGGTGCTGATCGGGGTCCAGCGGGACCCGGCGTTCGGCCCCGTCGTGGTCTTCGGCCTCGGCGGGATCTACGTCGAGGTGCTCAAGGACGTCACGTTCCGCCTCGCTCCGCTCCGCCCGCTGTCCGCCCAGCACATGGTCGCGTCGGTGCGCGCCTTCCCGCTGCTCAAGGGGGTGCGGGGCGAGGCCCCGAGCGACCTACCGGCGATCTACGAGGTCATCGAGCGGATCAGCCAGCTCGCCGTCGAGCAACCCGACATCGCCGAGCTGGACGTGAATCCGCTCATCGTCCGCGGCGAGGGGAAGGGCGTGCGCGCCGTCGACGCGCGGGTCGTGCTCGCTCCTCCGTCTTCCAGATCGGGACCTCCGCCTTGAGCCGTTCGATCAGATGGCGGCACCCGGCCAGGGCCGCGGCCCGATGGGGAGCGGAGCACCCGACGATCACGGAGGCGGTCCCGACGCCGAGCCGGCCCAGCCGGTGCCAGAGCACGACCCGCGAGGCACCGAAACGGGCCCGGGCGGCCCGGTCGAGGGCCGTAAGCGCGGTGAGGGCCACGGGCCGGTGGGCCTCGTACCGGAGGTGGGTCACCGTGCCGCGGGGGCCGCGGTCGGGCCGGACCCGGCCGACGAACAGCGCCACCGCGCCGTCCACCCCGCGGGCGAGCTCCGCGTAGGCCCGGTCGACGCGCAACGTCCGCCGGGTGAGCAGGACCGACACCTCATCCTCCGCTGTACGGCGGGTGGATCGCGAGCTCGTCGTCGGGGGCGAGCGGTGCCGTCCGTCGCGCCACGGACTCGCCGTTGACGAATATCCGGCTCGTCGCCAGGACGGGAGCGAGCCGCGGGTAGCGATCCCTCAGTTCCTCCAGCACGGCGTCGACGCGCGCGCCCGCCTCGGGGATCGTGAGCTCGAGCCGGCCCCGGCCCGCCGCCTCGCGCGCCGTGGCGAAGAGCAGCACGCGCACCCGGGCCACGTACCGTAACGCCCGTCGCGCCTCATGGGGTTTCCCCCTCCCGGCCCGCGTTCGACGGCGTCCACGGTCCGTGTCGCCGGCGCGAGGAAACTCATTAATACGCTCGTCCCCTCGAAACGCCGTTATGACGGAGATCTCGGTTCGGGCCGGCGGCGCCGCCGGCGATGGGATCGCCTCGGTCGGGGAGGTCCTGTCGCGGTCGTTCTCCCGGCTGGGGCTCCATGTCTTCGGCCTCAACGCCTACCAGTCGGTGATTCGCGGGGGCCACGTATGGTTCCAGGCGCGGGCCGGCCGCGAGGCGGTCCACTCCCAGGGCGACCGCGTCGACATCCTGTACGCCCTCAACCGGGAGACCGTCGACGTCCACGCGGCGTTCCTCCGGAAGGCCGCGTGCGTCGTCTTCGACCCGGAGAAGTTCTCCGTGAGCCCGGACGACCTCCCCGCCGGGGTCGTTCCCGTGGCGGTCCCGACGCTCGAACTGGCCCGGAAGTACACGACCCAGTCGATCCTGCAGAACGCCGCCGGTCTCGGCGCCACGGCGTTCCTCGCAGGGATCCCGCTCGCGACGCTGCAGAAGGTGCTCGCCGACTCGTTCGGGCGCAAGACCGGTGACGTCGTCGACTGGAACCTCGGAGCGGCCGCCGACGGGTATGCCTACGCCCAGTCCCACGCCAGCGCGAACGACCGGGCGGTCGGCCCGGCGGGCCCGGCCAAGCTCCTCCTGGCCGGCAACTCGGCGATCGCCCTCGGGGCGGCAGCGGCCGGGGTGAAGTTTCTCTCCCAGTACCCGATGACCCCCGCCTCGTCGATCATGCACTGGATGGCCGCGCACTCCCACACCCTCGGCGTGGTGGTCAAGCAGGCCGAGGACGAGCTCGCGGCGATCAACATGGCGATCGGGGCATCGTACACGGGCGTCCGCTCGATGACCGCGACCAGCGGGGGGGGCTTCGCCCTCATGGTCGAGGCGCTCGGGATGGCCGGGATGACCGAGGTGCCGCTCGTGGTCGTCGAGTCGCAGCGCTCGGGACCCTCGACCGGGCTCCCGACGAAGACCGAGCAGGGCGACCTCAACATGATGCTCGGCGCCGGCCAGGGCGAGTTCCCGCGGGCGATCCTCGCCCCCTCGGACGCCCTCGAGGCGTTCCAACTGACGATCAAGGCCTTCGAGCTCGCCGAGGCGTGGCAGACGCCCATCCTCGTGGCGAGCGACCTCCACCTCTCTGAGAGCTTCATGACGATCGACCGCGAGGCGATCTCCTTCGATGTGGACATCCCCTCGCTCTTCCAGGTCGAGCCGAACGGCCACGACTTCAAGCGCTACGCCTACACCGACAGCGGGGTCTCTGCGCGTTCGCTGCCGGGGCAGCCGGGCCTGCAGTACGTCGCCGGGTCGGACGAGCACGACGAGAAGGGCCACCTCCTCTCCGACGTGCGCGCGGGGATCCCGGTCTGGGTCGCCGAGCGCAACCGGATGATGGAGAAGCGGATGCGCAAGCTCGAGGGACTGCGCGCGGCCCTCGACGCGCCCGCGATCGAGGGGCCGGCCGACGCGGACCTCACCCTCATCGCCTGGGGCTCGACGATCGGGGCGGCCCGGGACGCGCTCGGCCTGCTCGCATCGCAGGGCCACGCGGTGAACCTGCTCGCCGTACGGTCGGTCTACCCGATCCGGCCGGAGGCGTTCGTCGGGCCGCTCGGCCGCGCGAAGCGCACCCTGCTGATCGAAGCGAACTTCTCCGGCCAGTTCGGCCGCCTCCTGCGGGCGGAGACCGGCATTCACCTTCCCGACCGGCTCCTCAAGTACGACGGGGAGCCGTTTTATCCGGCGGAGATCGCCGGTCGGGCCGTGGAGGTGTTGTCGCATGGCGGGTAGTAGCGCGCAGGCGCCGTCGGTCGTCGGAACCCCCCTTCCTCTCGTGGGCAAGTCGGACACCAAGCCGACCTGGTGCCCCGGCTGCGGGGACTACGGGGTCGTCGCGGCGGTGGAGATGGCCGTCAAGCGCCTCAAGATCCCCTCGCACAACGTGGTCATCGTCTCGGGCATCGGCTGCTCGTCGAACCTCCCGCACTTCCTGAGCAGCTACGGGTTCCACGCGATCCACGGACGCGCGCTGCCCGTGGCCGAGGGGATCCGCTGGGCGAACCACGGCCTGACCGTGCTCGCGACGGGCGGGGACGGCGACGGGTTCGGCATCGGCGCGGGCCACTTCGTCCACTCGATGCGGCGGAACGTCGACCTGACCTACGTGACCATGGACAACCAGATCTACGGTCTCACGACGGGCCAGGCCTCCCCGACCTCGATGATGGGGCAGAAGACCAAGTCGACCCCGACCGGGGTCATCGAGAACCCGATCGACCCCGTGGCCCTCGCCCTCGCGAGCGGCGCGACGTACATCGCCCGGGGGTTCTCGGGAGACGTGAAGCAGATGGCCGACCTGATCGCCGGCGCGATCCAGCACAAGGGGTTCGCGTTCGTGGACGCGATGAGCCCCTGCGTCACGTACAACAAGATCAACACCTTCGACTGGTTCCGCCAGCGCGTCTACAAGCTCGAGTCCGCCGGCCACGACCCGACGGACATCCGCCGGGCGTGGGAGAAGGCGCTCGAGTGGGGCGACCGCATCCCGACCGGCCTCTTCTACAAGATCGACCGGCCGACGTACGAGGATCTCGAGGAGGTCCTCGCGGCCGGCCCGCTCGCCCTCCAGCCCGCCGGGCTCCGCGGGAAGGAGAGCCTGCTGGACGAATTCCTTTAGCCGGGCGCCGACGCCGTCGCCGCGACGCGGAAGGCGTAGGCGTCCCCCTGGTGGAACGCCACCACGAAGCCGGCGGGGTCGCCGAGCAGCGGGGACGGCGAGAACGGCGGGAAGAGGACCGAGTTGTTCTGGGTGACCAGGATCCACCCGATGGCCAGGTTCGCCAGCGCGGCCTGCCCCGCGGCGTCGAGGAGACCGTGGGTGAGCTCGCGCGCCGCCAGGACATAGCTCGCGTTCGCGGCGGCGTAGTTCGCCATCATCGGGTAGAACAGGACCAGGCGGGGGGCGTAGCCGGGAACGAACTCGGCGGCGCTCCCCGGGGCGACCAGGACCCGGCTGCCCGCGGGCAGGTTCGAGCCGCACCAGTCCAGGAGCGCGAAGTCCGCGGCGGTCACGTTCGAGAAGTCCGTGTAGAGCGTCTCCGTGTAGGCCGGCACGGAGGTCGCCGTCGTGACCACCCCCGGTACGAGCAGCGCGAGGGCGATGAACGCGGCCAGGGGCGCCCCGAGCACCGGTGCCGAGCGCGACGCTCGGCGCCGTCGGCCCGCGTCCGCCGCCGAAGCGGGTCGATCCTCGGAGGGGCCCGACCGGGGAGCGACGCGCCCGCGGTCGAACAGGAACGCGAGCGGATAGGCCGCGACGAACGTGTACAGGGAGAACAGGAGGATGGAGAGCTCGCCGACGCTCGTGACGAAGGGGAGGTCCTCGAGGACCGGGGTGCCCGGGTGGGCGAAGGTCTCGAGCACCATGAGGCCGACCGCGACGACCGTCCCGGCGAGGGTTAGGCGTCCGAAGAGATCGGCGCGCAGATCGGTTCGCCCCCACGCGGTCGTGGCCCCGATGAGTCCGAGCGCCCCCACGGCGAGAAGGATCGCGAGCTCGGCGCGCAGGACGGGGAACGGCGAGAAGGCAAAGTCGCCCGGGCCGAAGAGGAACGGGTCCATGCTCCCGATGAGCGGGCCCAGGCCGAGGCCGGTCACGGTCCCGGTCGGCAGGGCGGCGGAACCGGGGACCAGTCCCGGGCTCTGGCGACCGGCGACCAGCACCCCGAGGCTCGGAAGGACGAACGGCACCGCGGCGCCGAGGGCGACGAACCAGCGGCTCCACCAGCGCCGGACCGATCCCCCGAACATCGGGCGGACGAGGACCGCCGCGACGGGAAGGGTGAGGAACCACCACTGGCTCCCCACGGGGTTGAGGGCCGCGGCGTACCCGGCGAGCGCCCCGACCCCGAGGGCGTTCCCCCACGGGATCGCCCCGGGCTGGATCCAGTCGGGGGCCCGCGCGAGCAGAACGAGGACGAGCGGGAAGGCCAGAGCGAAATCGTTGCTGCCGGCGACCAGCAGGCGGTTCCAGCTGCCGAGGAGCGCGACGGTGAGGGCGACCGCGACGCCGGCGCGGTCGGAGCCGAGCCAGCGGCGGCCGAGTAGGAACGCCGCGGGGACCGAGAGGGCGAGAAACAGCGGCGTCACGAGCAGCGAGGCGCGCGCCGGGGGCAGGGCGAAGAGCGACTGGGCCGCGGCGAACCAGACCGTCGCGCCCTGGGGGTAGGCCACCCCCTGGGCGGCCAGCGGGGCGAAGGAGACGGGGATCGTGCCGTGGAGGAAGAGCAGCGCGGTGTAGGTCGTGTACAGGCTCGAGTCGAAGGTGTTACCGGTGGCGACGGGCGCGGCCAGGGCGACCTCCGTTCCGAACAGCACGAGCGCCGCGGAAAGGGCGGCGAGGTACGGCCACGTCCCCAGCGGGCGCAGGAGCGCGCGGAGGCCCGCGGACGCCGACCGCGGGCCCCGAACGCGCAGGAGGACGAAGGCGATCGCCCCGGCCCCCAGCACGATCGCCGGGAGCACCGGGACGAACACCCCGAGCGGAAGGGCGGCGAGGGCGTAGAGCACCGCGCCGCCCAGGTAGAGGTCCAGGATCCCCCGCTCGATCGGCTCGCGGTCGCCGAAGAACGGTACCCAGCGCGCCGTCAGGCTACGGACGACGTCGCCGACCAGGGCGAACGCGACGGCCAGGGCGAGCAGCGCGAGCGACCAGGCGATGCCGCCGGGCCCGGGGGGGTCCACTGGCCGCCGAAGGGCGCCGGGGCTTTAGCGGCGTAGGGTCCGCCCCGCGGCAGAGCTTAACGCCCGGCGCTCCCCTCGGGGGGGCCAAGGACCAACGTGGCCGAGAGCGCCCCGGGTGCCCGCGAGGGCCTGACCTCGGTGACCCGGGGAACCCTCGTCATGATGCTGGGCACGCTCGGCTTCGTCGCGGAGAGCTTCGTCTCGCGGGTCATCCTGATCCGCACCCTCTCGCTCGACGAGTGGAGCCAGTTCTCGCTGGCCCTTGCGCTGGCCGGCCTGCTCACGACGTTCGGCAGCCTCGGGATGACCCAGGCGATCGCCCGGCTCCTGCCGTTCGCCGCCGACGACGGCGAACGACGCCGACTCGTGCGGAGCGCCTTCCGGCTCATACTTCCGGCGGCCGCGGGGGTCTCGGTGCTCCTCGCCCTCCTGAGCCTGCCGATCGGGTCGACGTTCCGGGCCCCTGAGCTCGCGCTGACCCTGGAGTTCTTCTCGGTCTCGGTCGGCCTGACGATCGTCGGGAGCCTGATCGCCTCGATCTTCCAGGGGTACGAGGACGTGCTGCCGAACGCCCTCTTCCTCCAGGTCCTCAACCCCATCCTGTTCATCGTCTTCCTGCTCGCCGCCGACGGCCTGTCCCCGCTGCGCTTGACCTACCCGGTCGCCCTGACCGACTACCTTCTGGCGAGCGTCCTGACGCTCGGCGGTCTCGTCCTGTACCTGCGCTCGCGGCTTCCCCGCCTCCTCCCGACGGGCCCGAGCCCCCCGGGGATCTCCCGCGGGCTCGTGCGTTTCGCCCTTCCGCTCTTCGGCTTCTCGATCCTCGGGTTCCTCACGGGCAGCGGCGACACCCTCGTCCTCGGCGCGCTCGACCGCGCGGCCGTCGGGCTCTACACCGCCGATCTCTCCCTCGCCCGGCTCCTCCAGGTCGGCGTCGGGTCCCTCGGGTACATCATTCTGCCCGTGACCGCCCGGTTCGTTCGACGGCGCGACACCGCCTCCGTGCGCGTCACCTACGCCACCGCGACGAAGTGGATCGTCCTCACCTCGCTGCCCCTGTTCCTCCTGTTCTTCTTCCTCCCCGCGTCGTCGCTGGCCTTCGTCTACGGCAGCGCCTACGCGTCGTCGCCCCTCGCGCTCCGGCTCCTCGTCCTCGGCGCGCTGTTCAGCACCCTGGTCGGACCGGCGACGGCCGCGCAGGTCGCCTTCGGGGAGACCGGTCTCCTCCTCCTCAACACCGTCGCCTCGGCGGCGGTGGACCTCGGCCTGAGCTTCGCCCTGGTGCCGACGTTCGGCATCGCCGGGGCGGCGGCCGCCTGGGCCACCGCGAACGCGCTCTACCCGGTCCTCTCCATGTCCCAGCTGGCGGTCCTCCATGGGGTCCACCCGTTCCGCCGGCCGTACGTCGTGCCGCTCCTCCTGACGGCGCTCCCTCTAGGGGCCCTCCTGCTCGTCCTCCGTGCCGCGCCCCCCCTGTGGTCCCTTCCCCTGCTCGGCCTCGCCTTTGCCGCCGTCTTTGCGGCCGTCGTGCTGGCGACGGGCAGCGTGGACGCGGGGGACGAGCTCCTCCTCGAGGCCTTCGAGGGGATCCTCGGGCGCCGGCTCGACTGGTTGCGTCGGCTCGGCCGCCGGCGCCGGGGTCGTGCCCTCGGCCGGTGATCGCGCCGCGCGGCGGGCCTCCCGTACGTGGTCGACCAGGAGCAGGACCACCCCGGCGCCGAGGAGCAGGAAGACGAAGACCGCGACCGTGTTCGCCACGGCCGTCGCTCCGACCCCCTCGAGCACGGCCGCGACGACCAGGAGGACCAGCGCCGCGGCGATCGGGTAACGGGAATCGAGACCGGCCCACTGGGAATAGACCATGTAGGCCAGCAGCAGCCCGGCGAAGACGAGGGTGTAGGGCACCGCCACGCGCCCCGGACCGCCCGCGCCCCTAAGATGGATTCCCCTCGCCGACAAAGGGGATGGGACGGGCCCGGGCACGCGCTGGGGCCAGCAGAGCTTACATAGAGGCTGGGATGATACTCACGCGTTCACATACTCCCCCAGAACGGTGAGCTTCGTTGCTACGGAAGGACCATCCGGCCATCGCGATCGCTTTCGGCGTGGGGCTGCTCGCGGTCGTCATCGCGGCGGCGCTCGCTCCGAACACCGGGGCGGTCCCCGCGCAGACGAGCTGTCCGTACGGGGTCTGCCAATCGAGCCAGCCCTCGAGCTTCCTCTGGACGGGCATCCTGATCGGCCTGATCGCCATCGCCGCCGTCCTCGGTGCCATCGTTCTCTACCGCCGCCGCCGCGCGCCGCCCCCCTCCGGGCCGGTCGAGCCCTGGGCCGGGGCCGGTGGGGCGGGGGCCGGCGCGGTCGCGGCCGCGGCACCGGCGCCGCCGCCCCCGAGCCCGCCGGTCGGTGCGCCCTACGTGGAAACCCCCGAGGACGTCGGGCACCCCATCCCACCCGTCCCCGCACCGGCGGCGCCTCCCGCCGGGGAAGGCGCCGAGCCCGACATCGACTCGTTGATGCGGGAGCTCGACAAGATCAGCGGGGAGATCCTCAAGCGGAGCACCCCGAAGACCCCGCCGGAAGGCTCGTCGGAAGACGGGGCGAACGCTTCCCAGTAGCCGGGCTTCGGCGGCACCGCTTAATAGGCGTCGCCGGCTCGTATCCCCGATGGAGGTCCCGGAGCGGGAGCAAAGCCGCCTCCTCGCCGAGCTCGAGCGGGCCGTCGCGTCCGCTCCGACCCCGCCCCGGGAGATCGAGGTGGGGATCGCCCTGTCGATCGCCCTCGGTCGCCAGCGGCCCGCCGTGTCGTGCGGGGGCTGCTCCGCCCCGCTCGAGTTCCGCGGCATCCCCGCCCGGACGAACGCCCGTCTCGCCGTCCCGTTCCGGCTCGTCCCGGCCGACGCTCCGGCGGCGTAGGGGGCGTCGATGGTATCGCTTCCCATCGTCGAGACGGTCGTCAACTTCATCACCGCCGCGCTCACCGCCGGCGGGCTCGCGGCCCTGGTCGGGCTCATGGCGGTCGAGAGCTGGGGGATCCCCCCCCTCCCGAGCGAGGTGATCCTCCTCTTCGGTGGGTTCCTCATCGCGCAGGGCACGTTCAGCTGGACCGGGGCCATCCTCGCCGCGATGCTCGGCGGGCTGATCGGCTCGTACGTCGCGTACGCCGTCGGACGGTGGGGACGCGGCTGGCTGACCCGGGCCGGGACCGGCGGGCTCCGGATCGACCCGAAGCACCTGGACGCGATGGACCGGTGGTTCGCGCGCCACGGGGAAGGGACGGTGATCGTCGCCCGGCTCTTGCCCATCGCCCGCAGCTACATCAGCTTCCCCGCGGGGACGGCCAAGATGGGGCCGGGCCGCTTCGGCGCCTACACGCTGGTCGGGGCGCTCCCGTTCACCGTCGCCCTGCTCTACGCCGGCTACGTCCTGCGCGAGCACTGGCAGGAGATCGTGCCGTACTTCACCTACGGCGACTACGCCGTCGTGGCGGCGATCGTCCTCGCCCTCGTCTACGTCGCCCTGCGCTGGCGCAACGTGATCGGCCCGGGAAGCCGCCCCCGGCTCACTCGGAGTAGCGGATCGCCTCCGCCGGCGGAAGGCGCGCGGCCTTCACCGAAGGACCCAGGATCGCCAGGATCGTGAGCGCGTAGCTCACCGCGACGACGGTGAGCACGTTGGGCCACGGGATCGTGAAGGAGAGGAACCCACCGGCGGCGCTGGTGGCGTTGTACAGCAGCAGGATCGCGAGCCCGGTGCCGATCCCGATGCCCAGGAGGGCCACGTAGGAGTACTCGAGGAGGAACGACTTCAGCACCATCCCGCGGGTGAACCCCGCGGCGCGGAGCATCCCGACCTCCCCGCGCCGCTCGGCGACGGCCCGCAGCGCGACGATCCCCATCGCCGCGATCCCGACCGCGAGCCCGAGGGCGACGAAGATCTCGAGCAGACCGATGAACCCCTCCGTCGTGTCGATCGACGTCGCCAGGATCTGGTGGAAGTCGAGCAGGATGAGCCCGTAGGGGAAGAAGGCGGCCTTCGCGAGCTGCGCCGCGGTGACGTCGGAGTGCCCGCCGGCGACGGTGAGGAGGAACGCGCTCTCGCCGGTGAAGCCGAGGGCAGCGGCCGTCGCGGGATCGACGAAGATGCCCGCGACGAACGACTCGGAGAGGATGCCGATGACCGTGACGGGGCGCGCGAGGCCCGTGGCGGGGTTCACGACGACCACCCGGGCGCCGGGGGCGAGCGTCGGGTGGCCCGGGCCGAAGCTGAACGCCGAGGAAGCGAACTGTCCGTCGACGACCGCGACCGAGGTGTTCGTCTCCAGCGCCTGCCAGACCGCGCCCGCGGAGAGCCCGCCCTCGGTGGCGGAGAAGTTGTAGCGGTTCGTCGTGTAGAAATCCTGGTTGGGCGGCACCCCCGTCGGGGCCGCGAAGAGCGAGTAGCCGAACCCCGGCGGGGCGCCGGTGAAGTTGAGGAGCACGCCTCCGCTCACCAGGGGCACGACCTGGGAGAAGTACGGCGCCAGCGTGTGATTGCCCGCGATAAGGCCGGGGAGGTTCGGGATCGGCGTGGTGGAGACCCCGAAGAAGCTGTAGCCGCCCGACTCCGATACGATCGTCGCGGAGAGGCCGGACTGGACCGACGCGCCGAACTCCGCGACCCCGACGACGGTGAAGAGCACGAGCGAGAAGATCGTCAGGTTGATCGCGGTGCGGAACGCCCGGCGGCCCGGGTACGACAGCCCGATCCGGACGACCGGGACCGAACGGGGCCGGGCCGTGCCGAGCCGCGCGATCGCCCGGACGACACTGTCCGAGTTGAAGATGTACAGGAGGATCGCGCCGAGGATCATCAGGATCCCTTTGACGAAGAACCCGAAGATCGAGCCCGTGAGCGAGGGGGCCAGGACCGCGCGCTCCACCTGCGGGACACCCGACCACACCAACAGCGCGAGGCCCGCGGCGGAGAACGCGACCCGGTTGCGGACGAACCGGGTCATCAAAAGCGCCGCGCCGAGGGCCATCAACCCTCCGGCGAGGACGGGGGTGCTGTCCGGGCCGGTGCCTTGGTACGACCCCGCGAACAGGTATCCGCCCACGGTCGCGAGGGCGAGGCCGAGGGCCGCGAGATAGGTGTAAAAGCGCATCACGGGCGGGGGCTCGGGGATGCTGCGGATCGCGCGCACGATGTTGAGGCGGCTCGCCCGCGCGCTGGCGACGGTGACGGTCGCGAGGGTGAGGAGGAAGCCGACGACATAGCCGACGACCAGGGTCGTGCCGGTGACGGTGAAGGACGCGAGGATCGTCGAGGCGCTGGCCCCGCCGCTCTGGAACAGGACGCTGAAGGCGAGGGTAAGGAGGTAGCCCACGGCGACCCCGAGGAACGTGCCGGCGAGCGCGCTCCCGGCGGAGTAGAGCAGCCCCTCGAAGTAGTAGGTGAGCACGAGATCCCGCCGACGGAGCCCGACGGCGCGGAGCATCCCCATCTCGCCCTTGCGCTCCTCGGCGAGCATCACGAAGATGCCCACGATGAGCATCGCGCCGGCGACGATCGAGAACAGCCCGAGCACCAGGAACAGCTGAAGGAGGCTCGAGCCGGAGGTCGCGGCCTGCGCGAGGGCGTTCTGGAGCAGTGGGGTGACCGTGAGACCGTAGCTCGCCGGGAGGCCGGCGAGGGTGGCGTTGAGACGGGCGCTGACCGCGCCGGAGAGCGCGACCCCCCCGGTGAGCGAGCCGGCGTTCGTCACCGCGAGGAAGTTGATCTGGCCGGTCGCGTTCTCGAGGCCCTGGGCCGTCGCGAGCGGGGAAAAGACGTTCCCCCCGAACAGGAACCCGCCGCGCGGGTCGTCCGCAACGATCCCCTCGACGACCGCCACCCCGGCGGTCCGTCCGTAGAGCACGAGCCCGTCCCCGACGGAGGCGTTGAGGTCCTGGGCGGCCTGCTCGTCGAGGTAGACGCCGCCCGGCGAGGGGCCGGCGAGGTGCGATCCGTTCGTCGCCGTGAACGCGCCGAGGGCCCCGGTCTGGTTCGCGTCGGCCCCGATCAGGTTGAGGCCGGGCTGCGGGATCCCGGTCGAGCGATCGAGGACCTGGACGGTGCCCACGACCTCCGGAGCGATGCCGGCGATCTGCGGGTCGCCGGCGACGCCGGCGGCGACCTGGGTATAGACCGCGTAGGGCACCATCGAATAGGCGCCCGAGGGGGATTGGTTGTAGACGCCCTCATCGGTGAAACCGTAGGCCTGGTAGGCGAAGTGGACGTTGACGGCGTTGACGGTGTCGCCGATCACCAGGCTGCCGGAGACGATCGTCGTCGCCACGAGGAGTCCCAGGATCACGAGGACCGTGCGCCAGCGGGCGCGGCGCACGTTGCGGGTGGCGAGGCGCAGGGCGATCCGGTGCGTCGCCGCGAGGACGATCGAGACGACGGCGACCGCCGCGACGACGACGAGGAGGAGGGCAACGTACGAGACCATGGGCGCACCCTCGGGTTATCCGTCGAACCGCCCGTCGCGCATCTTGAGCGTCCGGTCGCAGACGCGCGCGACCTCGGGGTCGTGGGTCACCACGACGATCGTCTGCTCGTACTGCCGGTTGAGCTCGCGGAGAAGCTGGGTGACCTGGCGGGAGCCCTCCTCGTCGAGGTTCCCCGTCGGCTCATCGGCCCAGACGATGGCCGGGCGGGCGACGAGGGCCCGGGCGAGCGACACCCGCTGCTGCTGTCCTCCGGAGAGCTCGCTCGGCCGGTGATGGACCCGGTCGCCGAGGCCCAGCTCGCCCAGGATGCGGATCGCCCGCTCGCGGGCCTCCTTGGCCGGCACCCCCGAGATGAGCAGCGGCAGCTCGACGTTCTCCACCGCGGAGAAGACCGGCAGGAGATTGTAGGACTGGAAGACGAAGCCGGTGCGGCGGGCCCGGTAGGCGCTGCGCTGGTCGTCGGGCATCCGGTGGATGTCGACCCCCTCCAGTCGGACCGCCCCTCGGGTGATGTCGTCGAGCCCCGAGAAACAGTTCAGGAACGTCGTCTTTCCGCAGCCGGACGGCCCCATGATCGCCAGCATCTCGCCGCGGTGGATCTCGAGGCTGACCCCGTGCAGGGCCGTGACCTGCGTCTCGCCGGTGCCGTAGATCTTCCAGACATCCTCGCCGGCGACGACGACCTCGGGCATGGAACCTGGCCCGGGTCGCCTACCGAGCGGACGTAATACCGCTTACCCCGGTCCGGTGGGGTCATTTCCGGGGGCGTAGTCGGGGCGCACGACGCGACCCCGCGGGCGGCCGACGTACTCCCCATCGAGGAGGAGCGCCTCCCCGTTCCGGTAGTGCTCCCGGGGGAAGATCGCGGGGAACCCCTCGAAGGCGCTCCAGCTGCACGGCGCATGAAGGCTCCGGGCGCCGATGCTCCGGGATCGGCGGAAGTCGACCACCAGTAGGTTCGCGCGGTGACCGACCGCCAGACGCCCCTGGGGCAGGCCGGCCCACCGGGCCGGCCGGTCGCAGGCCGCGGCCACGAGGGTCGGGAAGGCGAGCGCCCCGTCCCGGACCCGTTGGAGCATGAGGGGGAGGAGGGTCTCGACCCCGGGCATGCCGCTCGGGGCCTCAGGGAACGGCCGGCGCTTCGCGTCGAGCGAATGCGGCGCGTGGTCGCTGGCCAGGCACGGGACCTCCCCGCGCTCGAAGGCGGCCAGCAGCTCCCGGCGTTCCGGCTCGCTGCGCAGGGGGGGATTCACCTTGAATCGCGCGTCGGGCCCTTTCCGGTCCGACAGGAGCAGGTGATGCGGGGTCGTCTCGAACGACTGGCCGGCGCGGCGAAGCTGCGCGGCGACCTCGGCCCGGGTCACGTGGGCGATGTGGAGACGAAGGGACGGGGGGGCGACCGACAGAAGCTCGCTGACCGCATAGGCCTCGGCGGGGGCAGGGCGGGCGGCGTTCCACCCTTCCACAGTGCCGACCCGGGAGGTGTCGTGGAAGTACGCCGGCTCCTCGGCGTGCACGCTCACCGCAAGACCGGTTTCGGCCGCCGAGGCCAGCAGAGCGCTCGCATCCGAAATGCGCGTGGGTTCGGGCTGCCCGGTGGTCGGCGACAGGTAGAGCTTGAAGGCCCCCGCGACCCGTGCGAGGCTCGCGACCCGGACGCCCGGGGCCAGCGCCGCGTACAGCAGGACGTCGACGTGGGTCCGGCCGGCGACGCGGGCGGCCTTGTCCCGCAGGCGGTCCGCGTCCGTGATGGGCGGCTGCGTGTTCGGCATCTCGCCGACGGTGCCGACCCCGCCGTAGGCCGCCTGGAGGGTGCCGCTCGCGAGGTCCTCCGAGGCCTCCGGATCGCCCGGCTCGCGAAAGTGGACGTGGAGGTCCGTCGCCGAGGGAAGGACGATCCCCTCTCCCACGTCGTGCCGTCGATCGGAGTCGATGTGGCGGGCGACCCGTCGGATCCACCCCTCCTCATCGATGCCGATCTCGACCGGTTGCAGGCGGCCGTTCACGTACGCACGCCCCGCGAGGACCCACTCGATGGACGGGGGTTCACCCTCGTCCGTCCCACGGGTTCGGGGCCGGGCCGGCATCTCGCGCGCAACGCGCCCCGGGCATAAGAAGCGCGGGGGACCGGCCCGCGGGCGCCACGTTTTTCCGCCCCCGACGCTCGCTGCGGGTGTGGCCGCCCCACCGCCGACCTCGTGGACCTACGCGCGCTCGGGCGTGGATCGGACCTCGGTCCGCTCGGCGCTCGCCGCCCTGCTCGGCGCGGTGCGCTACCGCCCGCCGCCCTCCAACGGGCGCGCGGTCGAGGGGCCGGGCCACTACGCCGGCCTCGTCCGCGTCGGACGGGAGACGATCGCGATCACGACCGACACGGTCGGAACCAAGGTCCTTCTCGCCGAGCAGCTCGGGCGGTGGGAGGAGGTCGGGGAGGATCTGGTGGCGGTCAATGTCAACGACCTGGCCGCCGTCGGGGCGCGTCCCTGCGGTCTCGTCGACTGCCTGTCGGTGCCGTCGCCCTCCCCGCCGGTCTTCGCCGCCCTCGGACGGGGGATCGACCGCGGCCTCCGGGCGGCGGGCTGCGGCCTTCTCGGGGGGGAGACCGCGGTCGTTCCCGATATCGTCCGCGGCCACGATCTCGGCGGAACGGCCATCGGATTCTTCCCGCGCGACCGTCGCCCCGTCATCGGAGAGCGCATCCGGCCGGGCGACCTTCTGATCGGGCTCGCGTCGAGCGGGTTCCACGCGAACGGGTTCACCCTGGTGCGACGGCTCCTCGAGCGTACGCGCGCGGACCTGGACCGCCCGCGTCCGGGGACGACCATCCCCTTCGGACAGGAGCTCCTGGCCCCAACCCGCGTCTATGTCCCGATGTCGGAGGTCATGGCCGGGCGTCCCGAGACGCACGGCCTTGCGCACATCTCGGGCGGGGGCGTCCGCAACCTGGCCCGGCTCAACCCGCGCGTCGCGTTCGTCCTCGACGACTGGCCCCGCCCGGAGGGGATCTTCCGCTGGGCGATGGAGGCCGGTGAGATTGCTCCCGAGGAGATGTACCAGACCTTCAACGTAGGCATCGGGTTCGTGCTCGTGGTCGCGCCGACGCACCGATCGGAGATCCTCCGGCGGCTCGCTCGTGCCGGCGCGCCCGACGCCCGGGTCGTCGGCCACGTGGCCCGCGGCCGGGGGGTCGAGGTCCCGACCTTCGGCTTGAGCTACCGGGGCTACGACTGAACGTCGCCGGCCGGGGACCGAAGCCTTCAACCCCGCGGCCCCGTCCGGGGCGTCATGGCGGCGGTCCGCGGTCCGCACGGGACGTCCGCGGTCCTTGCGACGTGCTCGGCCTTCCTCTGGGCGACGTACTACTTCTTCGTCCTCGCGGCGACGCCCTCGGCCGGTCCGGCGGCGCTCATCGCGTTCCCGTTCCTCGCCGGGGGCGTGGTCTATGCGGCCCTCGCGGTCGCGCAGGGCCACGGTCGCCTCTTCCTCGGGCTGTGGACCAGCGGACGGGCGTACGGTCGCACGGCGCTCGCCTTGGGGATGCAGGTCTCGGTGCTCGCGTCGACCTACACGGCCGGTTCCGTCAACACCTCGCTGCTGTCGCTGCTCGGTGACGTCGCCCTGACCCCGGTGCTCCTCATGGTGCTGTTCCGGGAGGGACGGGACCGGGCCCGCTCGATCCCGTTCGTCCTGGGGGTCCTGCTCGGGGCCGGCGGCGCGACCCTGACGATTCTGGGCGGGGAGAGCGCGCCCCACCTGACGGGTTGGGCCTGGCTCGTGGCTCCCCTCGTCCCGGCGACGGTCGCGTTCTACTTCCTCGCGACCGCTCGCGAGAACCGGCGCTCCCCGCAGTCGGCGGTCGTGGCCCAGACGATGCTCGGGGCCGGTCTGTTCGCCCTCCCGGTCTCCGCCCTCTTCCCGGGCGGCCTCGGTGGCCTCGCGGTCCACGGAACGGTGACGTGGGTCCTGGTCGTGGCGCTCGGGGTGACGAGCTTCTTCCTCGCGCCGTGGCTGTACTTCCGCGCGATCGAGCTGACCGGGCTGCTCCTTCCGGCCCTGCTCATGTCCGGGATCCCGGTGTTCACCCTGCTGCTGTCGGTGGCGGTTCGCGGCCACAGCCCCGGCCTCTGGGGGCTCATCGGCGTGCCGATCGCGGTCGCGGGCTCGCTGCTGGCCCTGGAGGGCACCCGTCCCTCCCCGGCGAAGCCGAAAGACTGATCCCGCGCGCGAGGGTCACTCGAACTCCGCCAGCGACTTCGCGCGGTGCCGCCGCGGCTCGGCCTTCCCGATCGCGCCGACCGGCGTGTCGAGGGTCGCCGGGGCGGCCACCACCGGGGGCGGCGGCGGCGAGTCGACGAGCCGTCTCTGGTGGCTGCCCCTGAGCAGCGCGGCGGCGTCCCAGTCGAAGACCTCCGTGACCCGGGCCAGGGTCTGCGCGACGCGGTCGGCGTAGTAGC
>JAKAOB010000012.1 GCA_021812305.1 Thermoplasmata archaeon | reverse complement strand
CCAGAGGCTGTACGGACAGTCGGTCAGTTCGTGGGGTGGGAAGTACCGGTATCGTCGGAAGGGTCTCCTCGAGGGCGTCCCGCACCGGAAGTTGCTGAGGGGCGTGGTCCTGGTCCGACGAGCCGATGCTGGGCCAGTGATCGACTTGCTGAAGGCGTTCCAGGCGCAGCTCGAGGTACGGGTGGTTCAACCGACCCGAGAAGATCTCGCGGCGCTCAACCCGCCCGTCTCCTGATTAATGTCCCAAGGCCGGGCCGAGGGTCCGCCGCGCGCCGCTACGCCCCGGCGACGGCCTCGGTCGCTTCGGCCAGGTCGACCCAACCGAGGTACGTGTTCAGCGCGGCGCGGAGGGCGCCCGTATCCTTCGCCTCGATCCGCAGCCGGACCGATTCCGGCGTGGGGCGCAGGATCTCGGAGCGGGCCCGTGGGACCTCCCGCGCCGCCTCCGGCGCCAGCGCCGCGACGAGCCGGTCCGCCGCCGCGCCGTCGGGCCGCCGGATGGTGAGCTCCGCCCTCCAGGCGGCGGACGATGTCACCGGCCGAGCTCCGATTCGAGCTGGGCGAGGACGCGGTCGGTCTTCTCGGCCGCCGCCCGGACGTAGCGCGCCGGGTCGAGCAGCTCGTCCACCCCATCGGCCCCGAGCACCGCGACCACGCGCGGCTCGGCCTTCGCCCGCGCCGCGAGGCTCGATCCGGGGCCGAGGTCGCGCGTGAGGGAGCGGAGGATCTCGTGGGCATCGGCGCGGGCGAGACCGCGGCCGGTCAGCGCGAGCATGAGGTTCTCCGACATGACGGCCCCGCCCGCTTCCGTCAGGTTCCGGCGCATCCGCTCGGTGTCGACCCGGAGCCCCCGGAACACCTGGGCCATCTTGCGAAGGATGTCGTCGGTCAGGACCAGGGCATGGGGGAGCACGACCCGCTCGTTCGCCGAGTTCGCAAGATCGCGCTCGTGCCAGAGGACCATGTTCTCCAGGGGGGGAAGGGCGAACGCCCGGACCAGTCGCGCAAGGCTCGTCACGTTCTCCGAGAGCATCGGGTTGCGCTTCTGCGCCATCGTCGAGGAGCCGACCTGTCGGTCCTCGTCGAACGCCTCTGCGACCTCGCCGATCTCGGAGCGCTGGAGGTTGCGGACCTCCGTCGCCAGGCGCTCGGCGGTCCCCGCGATGAGGGCGAGCAGGTTGGTGAGCTCCGCCGTGCGGTCGCGGCCGACGATCTGGGTCGGGGCCTCGTCGGCCGAGAGTCCCAACCGTCGCATGGTGCCCGATTCGACCTCATCCGCACGGTCGCCGAACCCGGCACCGGTCCCGACCGCGCCGGCCATCTTCCCGACCGCGATCCGGCCCCTCGCCTCGTCGAGCCGGCGGCGATGGCGCAGGACCTCCGCCGCACCGACCGCCATCTTGTAGCCGAAGCTGAGCGGCACGGCGTGCTGGCCGTGCGTCCGTCCGATCTCGGCCGTGTCGCGGTGGGTACGGGCCTGCAGGACCAGCGCCGCGGCGAGCTCGGTCAGCCCGTCGCGCACGCCCTCCATCGCGTCTCGAAGCTCGAGCGCGAGCGCGGTGTCGCTGATGTCCGCCGAGGTGGCGCCGAAGTGGACCCATCGGCCCGCCGCACCGGACTTCTCCGCGAGGGCCCGGGTGATCGCCATCACGTCATGGCGCAGGCCGGCCTCGAGCTCGTCCACCCGTGCGAGCGTGACGGCGTTCCCCTCGGCCGCGGTCCCGATGGCCCGCGCGGCCTCGGGAGGGATCAGTCCGAGCTCCGCCTGCGTGGCCGCGAGCGCCGCCTCGACCTTGAGGGCCCGGCGCAGCCGCGCTTCCCTCGAGAACAGGGCCCGGAACTCCGGTCGCCCGTAGCGGAACTCCAACGGGCAGATCGCGTCGGCGTCGCCGGCGTGCACGCCCCGCGAGCCGGGGGTGGCTATATATGGCTACCTTCGCCGAGGACCGCCCCGGCCGGCACGGCCGCCCGACGGCGGCTTTAATCGGTCGGCGGTCCGACCGGTGCTCGGAGGTTCTTCGCCGTGCGGACGCTCGTCGCCCTCGGTGGAAACGCGATCCAGCGGGCCGGTCAAACGGGCGGCTGGTCGGAGACCGTTCACCAGGTCCGCTCGACCGCCGCCACCCTCGCGGCCCTCGCCGCCGAAGGCCACGGGCTGATCCTCACGCACGGGAACGGCCCCCAGGTCGGCGGGCTGCTTCGCCAGAACGAGCTCGCCGAGCGGGAGGTCCCGCCCCGGCCCATGGACGTTCTCGGCGCCGAGACCCAGGGCCAGATCGGCTACTTGATCCAGCAGGAGCTGTCCAACGCCCTCGCGCGCCGCGGGGTGGCCCGCACCGTCGTCACGCTGATCACGCGCATTGAGGTCTCACGGAGCGATCCGGCGTTCCGCCACCCGACCAAGCCCGTCGGCCGCTACTATTCGGAGACCGAGGCACGGATGCAGCGCAAGCGCGCGGGCTGGCAGCTGGTCTACGACGGGGCCCGGGGCGGTTGGCGACGGGTCGTGCCGTCGCCGGAACCGCGGCGATGGATCGAGGGCGATCTGGTGCGTCGCCTGCTCGGCCGCGGCGGAGAGGAGCACTGGGTACCGATCCTCGCGGGCGGGGGAGGGATACCGGTCGTTGCGCGGGGTCGCGGCCTCTACGAAGGCGTCGAGGCGGTCATCGACAAGGACCTCACCGCCGCGCTGATCGCGGGCGCCCTCGGTGTCGATACCCTCGCGATCGTCACCGACGTCCCGTCGGTCGCCGTCGGCTTCGGTCGGCCGTGGGAGCGCTGGCTTGGCGAAATCACGCCATCGGAGCTCACCGAGCACCTCGCCCGCGGCGAGTTCGGGGAAGGGAGCATGGCCCCGAAGGTCCGCGCGGGCCTACGCTTCCTCTCGACCGGAGGCCGACGGTTCGTCATCACCGACATCCCTTCCCTCGGCCGGGCCCTCCGGGGCGAGGCGGGGACCCGGGTCCGCCGGCCGTAGGAGCCGGGCACGGGCCCGCACGACCCGGTGGACCCCGCTGCCGTACTGCAGAGCCCGCTTCGGCCTCGTTGCGATGGCGGCCGGCACGCCGAGGGCGATCGCGAGCCGCCGCAGTCCCGGCTTCGAGACCGTCCCGCGGGGGAGGGGCGGCGGGTCGGCGCCCACCGCGGCGAGAACCTCGGGGTCGAGGAAGGGCGAGCGCAGCTCGTGGCCCAGGCGCCCCGCGATGCGGACCGCCCGCGGGCCGTCCGCGGACGTCAGGCGGAGCAGGTCGGCCTCGGCCGCACGTCGGACGAGCTCGGGGGCCAGGGCCCGGTACCGGGCGTATCCAAAGAACAGCTCGTCCGCCCCCTGGCCCCAGAGGACCCGGCGGTCGGGGGCCGGGCGCAGGATGACCGCGGTGGCGAGCGCGACGCTCCGGGCGGGCTCGAAAAGGCCGTCGAGTTCGTCCGGGAACGCCCGAGCCGCGGCCCAGATCCCGTCGGCCGATACGACCGACTCGGTGAGCGGCAGATCGAGGGCCCGGGCGCCCGCCCGCGCCGCCGCGAGGTCCGCCGCGCCCTCGGTCCCGACGCAGAGCAGCGTCACCGGCGCGCTCCGTCGCGCGAGATGGGCCACGATCGACGAGTCGACGCCGCCGGAGTAGAGCACGGTCACCCGGTCCGCCCCCTCGACCGCGGCGTATACCGCCCGGATCAGGGCGGCGGCGATGCGAGGGGTTCCGTCCCACCGGAGCGATGCCGCGGGCGCGTCCTCCATGGCCGGTGGCCCGGGGAAGGGCGCCCACGGTCAAGACTTATCTCCCGCCGCGCTCGCCCCCGGTCGTGGCCGGTCCTCCGCCCGCCGCCCCCACGAGCGCCCGGTCCGGACCCCGACGCCGACGGGCCGTGTACGTCGACCGGGACGGGACGCTCAACCCGGACCTTCACTATCTGGCCGACGCCGCCCGGCTCGAGGTCTATCGGGGGGTGGCCGAGGGGCTGCGGCTCCTGCGGGCGCACGGCTACCTCGTCGTGTGCGTGACCAACCAGTCCGGCATCGAGCGAGGGTTCTACACCGAGGACGAGGTCGCCCGCATCCACGCCCGGCTCAACGAGATCCTGGAGCGCGAGGGCACGCGCGTCGACGCGTTCTATTACTGCCCGCATGCCCCCGAAGCGGGCTGCGCCTGCCGCAAGCCAGGGGTCGGCCTGTTCGAGCAGGCCGAGCGCGACCTCGCGATCGACCGCGCCGGCAGCGCCCTCGTGGGCGACCGTTCCTTGGACATCGAGGCCGGCACCCGCCTCGGGCTGTTCACGGTCCTGGTCCCGTCCCGGGGGCACGAGCGGGAGATCGCCCGGGAGCTCGGTGAACGTCAGTTGGCGGCGGATGTCGTGGCCCCGTCGTTCCGGGCCGCCGCCTGCCACATCCTCGCCCACGGCTAGGCCCTTTCGCAAAGCTTGTAAGGCAAGGCCCTCCTCGGCGGCGGGGCCTTTTCTTGGTCGTACCCCTCGTCGAGGCCGCCGTCGGCGTCGCGACCACGGTCGGTCTCGCGCTGGCGGCCATCGCCGCCCGCGCCCTCACGCCGAGCGCGGGCGCGGCGGCGGCGGCCTTCGGCTCGGTGATCGTCGTCCTCGCCGGCTTCCCGTACCTCCTCCTGCTCGTCCTGTTCGTCGTCGCGAGCGTGCTCGCGACCCGTTACGCCTTCGACGAGAAGCAGCGGCGCAACGTCCAAGAGGGGCTCCACGGGGAACGCGGGGTCTCCAACGTCCTCGCCCACGTCCTGCTCCCGACGGCCCTCGTGCTCGTCGCGACGATCTGGCCGGCCGCCCTCCCCGGCCCCGCGCTGCTGATCCTGTTCACCTCGGCGCTCGCCTTCGGGACGGCCGACACCTTCGCGAGCGAATTCGGCGTCCTCGCCGGTCGGGCCCGGAGCATCCTGTCGTTCCGACCGGTGCCCGCCGGCACCAACGGCGGGATCTCGGGGATCGGGGAGCTGTGGGCCCTCGCCGGGGCGCTCGCGACCGCGCTCGCGGCGGCCGCCCTCGCTCTCGCGTTCTCCGCTCCGCTGCCGCGTCCGGGCCTTCTCGTGCTCGGCGCGACGGCGGCCGGCTTTCTCGCCTGCCAGGTCGACAGCGTCCTCGGCGAGGCGCTCGAGAACCGCGGTCTCCTCACGAAGGGAACGACGAACTTCGCCGGCATGCTCTCCGCGGTCCTCCTCGCGTTCGGGATGCTCGCCGCGGCCGGGGTTCCGCGGTGAGCGGCCCACGCCGGGCCCCGGGGAGCGTCGTCCTCCTCTCCGGCGGAATGGACAGCGCCACCTGCCTGGCCCTCGCCGCGCGCGAGGCCCCCCCCGTCCATGCGCTCACGGTCCTCTACGGCCAACGCCACGCGACGGAGGTCGCCCGCGCCCGCGCGCTCGCCCGGCGCTACCGCGTCGCCACCCACACGGTCCTCCGGCTCCCGCTCGGCGGGCTGCTCGCCTCCTCCCTCACGGACCGCCGTCGCCCGCTCCCGCGGGGTCGGGCGCGGCCCGACGGGGCGATCCCGTCGACCTACGTTCCGGCGCGCAACACCGTGCTCCTGTCGATCGCCCTCGGGCTCGCCGAAAGCCGGGGGGCCGGTGCGATCTACCTCGGGATCAATGCCGTCGACTACTCCGGCTACCCGGACTGCCGGCCGGAGTACCTGCGCGCCTTCGCCCGCCTCGCGCGCCTCGCTACCCGCGCGGGGGTCGAGGGGCACCGGGCCCCGCGCCTGGTGGCGCCGCTCCTCTACAAGAGCAAGGCCGACATCGTCCGCCTCGGCGAGCGCCTCGGCGTCCCCTGGGCGCTCACCTGGAGCTGCTACGCCGGGGGGCCCCGGCCCTGCGGGCGCTGCGAGAGCTGCCGGCTGCGGGCGCGCGGGTTCGCCGAGGCCGATGTCGTCGACCCGGCCCGCGGCGGCCCCGCGCGCCGTCTCCCCCGTCGCCCTACGTCGTGAGCTGCGACGTGCAGTTCGGGCAGCGCGTCGCCTTGAGCGGGATCTGCGAGATGCAGAAGGGGCACTCCTTGGTGGTCGCGGCCGCCGGCGGCGGGGCGCTGCGCGCCTTGAACTTCTGATACGGCCGGACGATCAGGAAGAACATCACCAGCGCGATCGTGACGAAGCCGATGATCGCGTTGATGAACGAACCGTAGAGGATGGGGCTGCCGTTGATGCTGAACGAGAAGCTCGAGAAGTCCGCCTTCCCGGGGATCCCGATCAGCCCGTTGATCACGTCGTTGACCAGCGCGGTGATGACCGCCTGGAACGCGAGACCGATCACGACCGCGACGGCGAGGTCGATCACATTGCCCTTCAATGCGAAGTTCTTGAAGTCGTCCCAGACGCCCATGTTCCTCCCCCCGGGGGGGCCGGACGGGCGACCGATGCTCCCCGTCTTAAACTATCGGTCGGCCCGATTCACATCCGTTCCAGCGGGGCCAGACCCAGCAGGTCGAGCGTGTTGCCGAGGGCCCGGCGGGTCGCCGCGACGACGGCCAGCCGGCTCGCCCGCTCCGCCTCCGCCTTGAGGACCGGGGTCGTCTCGTAGAACCGGTTGAACTCCTCGGCGAGCTGGTGCGCGAAGCCGGCCAGGGCATGGACGTGGGTCGTGCGGGCGACCCGGGCCACGACCCCGGGCAGGAGCGACAGTCGCTTGATGAGCGCCCGCTCCGGCGGCGTCGTAAGCCGGTCCGGGTCGAAGGGCCAGGGACCGGCCTCGGCCTCGGCCTTGCGCAGGATGCTCGACGCCCGCGCATAGGAGTACTGGAGGAAGGGGCCGCTGCGGCCCTCGAAGCTCAGCGCGTCCTCCCAGCGGAACGCCACGGTCTTGTCCGGCGCGACGCGCAGGATGTGGTAGCGCACGGCCGACGCGGCGATCGTCCGGGCGATCGCGGCGACCTCCTCGGGAGGGAGGTCCTCGTGGCGCGCGAGGATCTCGGCCCGGGCCCGGGTCTCCGCCTCGTCCAGGAGATCGTCGAGGTACACCGCCTTGCCGTGCCGGGTGCTCATCCGACCGCCCTCGGGGACCGTGATGTCCTGGTAGATCACGAACTCCGGCCGTCGGGACTCCCCGATCTCCGCCAGGAGCGCGTCGAGCGTGCGGGCGTGCAGGTGGTGGTCCTGGCCCAGGACGTCGATGACCCGGGGGAACCGGGAGAACTTCTCCAGATGGTAGGCGACGTCGCGCGTGGCGTACAGGGTCGTCCCGTCGCCCCGGGCGACGATGACCCGCGCGCTGTCCTTGGGGAGGCCGTAGGAGGAGGTATCGATCGCCCGGGCGCCGTTCGGTTCGGTCACGGCGTGCGGCGCCGCGCCCAGCCGCGCGACGACCCGCTCGACTTCTCCGGTCGTCAGGAAGCGGGACTCCCAGACGAGCTCGTCGAAGCGGATCCCGATCCGCGCGAGCGAGGCCAGCATCCCGTTGAGGACCTTGTCGACGAGCGCATGATGGGACGCCGGCGGCCGACCGGACTCGAGGGCGCGCGAGATCGCCTGGACCTCTCCGGCGGCCTCGGGATGGGTCTTCAGATACTGACTGACCGCCGGGTACGGGCGGCCGAGCCGGCGGTCGGCCCGTTCGCGCGGGTCGTCCTCGGCGGGAAGGACCGCCCGGATCTCCTGGGGCCACTCCGGGAGGGGTTTCGACCAGATCCAGGTGATCATCGCGGCCTGACGGCCGACGTCGTCGACGTAGTACTGGGAGGTGACCGGTGCTCCCGTCGCCGCCAGGACGCGCGCGAGGGTGTCGCCGATGATCCCGTTGCGGACGCGGCCGACATGGAAGGGCCCCGTCGGATTGGCGCTCGTGTGCTCGACGCACACCGGGGGGGCCGGTCCGTCGAGGTGGCCGTACGCCGGTCCGCGCTCGAAGATCGAGCGCAAGGTCGTCTCCGCGAGGCGCCGCGGCTCGGCCGTGAAGTTGAGGAAGGCGCCCACGGCCGTGGCCGGGAGGAGGCCCGCGACCGGCGGGAACGCCGCGGCGAGCTCGGTGGCGAGATCGGCGGGCGGTCGCCCGAGCGACTTGGCCGGTCGGTGGAGGGGCAGCGCGAGATCCCCGTGCTCCCCACCGGACCAGTCGAGCTGGAGCGCGACCTGCTCGACCGGGAGCGAGACCCCGCGCGCCGCGAGCGCGTCGGCCAGCGCGCGCACGAGCGGACCCTCGAGGGGGGCCCACGGGTCGGCGAGCGCCGCACCGGTGCCACCCTGCTCGTCCGCCGCCATCCTCCTCGGGAGAAATCCTAAAGCGGGCCGCCCAACATAACGGTTCTCCCGGCATGGCGGTCGTTCTGGTTCGCTACGGCGAGCTCGCGCTCAAGTCCCCGCCGGTGCGGCGGGAGTTCGAGCACGCGCTGTCCCGCAACATCCTCGAGCAGTTCGTCGCGGCGGGCACGAGCTGTCGGCTCCGGTCCGACCGCGGCCATCTGTACGTCGAGGCGGAGGACGGCCCGGTCGCGATGCGGCTGCTGAAGCGGGTCTTCGGCATCACCTCGGTGAGCGAGGTCCGCGAGGTTCCGACGGAACGGGCGGCGATCCGCGATGCGCTGATCGAGCTCGCCGCTCCGGTGCTCGTGCCCGGGGCCCGGTTCGCGGTCCGCGCGCGGCGGACCGGTCAGCACCCGTTCACCAGCCAGGAGCTCGCCCGTGACCTGGGGGGCGATCTCCTCGAGCGGTTCGCCGATCGTCGGCTCGTCGTCGACCTCACGCATCCCGAGGTCGAGCTCAGCGTGGAGGTGCGCGATCGGCGCACGTACCTGTCGACGGGCCGGCAGCGCGGGCCCGGTGGTCTGCCGCTCGGCGTCGCGGGCAAGGTGGTCGCGCTCGTGGACGGTCCCCGGGGCGCCCTCGGGGCGTTCCTCATGATGAAGCGGGGGTGCCGCTGCGCCTGCGTCGTCACCCCCGACGGCGCGGACGCGGCGGAGGCGGTCCTCGCCCGATTCGATCCGAAGGGGACGCGCCGTCGCGCCGGCCCGGACGCCGCCGCGCTCGACGTGTCCCTGCGGGAGACGGTCGAGGGGGGGCACGCGGACGGGATCGTCCTCCCGCTCAAGGTCGAGGACTACCCGGAGGCCCGGGCGCGGTGGGGGGACCGGGTCGTCTTCTCCCCCACCGTGGGCCTGAGCGACGAGGAGGTGGCGGACCGGTGGCACGGAGTCGAGGCGCTCGCAGCGTAGGGCCGGCGGTGCGTCCGTTCGTGCTGGACGACGCGACCCCGGCTTCGCCGCCGACCACGCCGTCGGCGACGATCGACCCCACCTTGACCGACTCCCCCCGCGCGAAGCTCGACGAGCGGGTCCAGCGATGGCTCAAGGAGCGCGAGCGCTACGAGCGCCGGCGCGGGTCGCCGGCGGGCTCGGACGCCACCGGACCGACCTCCAAATAGACGAACGGGCTCTGCCCGGCCATGCCGGAACCGGCCGACGCGGCCGGCACCGAGGCCGATCGCCTCACCCCGCGGGAACGGGCCACCCTGGCGGCGCTCGTCGACACCCTGATCCCGGCCGGGGCGGGATCGACGGGCGCATGGCCCTCGGCTACCGCGGCCGACGTCGACGGCGAGATCGCGCGTCTCGTCTCGACCGAGTTCTCCGCCGAGCAGCGCACGGAGTTTCGCCGGCTCCTCGCCGCGGTCGAGTCGCCCTGGGTGAACCTGGTCCTCTCCGGCACCCTCGGACGCTTCTCGTCGCTCCGTGCCGACGGCCGCGAGCGCTACCTGGCCCGATGGGCCGTCAGCGGGCTCGCGACGAAGCGACGCGGGTTCCAGGCGATCAAACGGCTCGCGATGTTCCTCTACTACGGGCGCTCCCGTCCCGAGACCGCGCCCGTCTGGGCCGAGATGGGCTACCGTCCCCCCGAGATCCGAGCGCGGGTCGCGCCGTCGGTGCGGCAGCCCCTGAGCGTCGAGGGTCCCCTCGACCTGTCCTGCGACGCGGTGATCGTGGGCAGCGGGGCGGGGGGCTCGGCGATCGCCGCCCGGCTGGCCCGGGCCGGCCATTCGGTGATCGTGCTCGAATCCGGTCCCTGGCGCGAGGGCGCCACCTTTGAGGGCCAGGAGGCGGAGACGTACCACGGCCTCTTCCAGGGCGGCGGACTCCTCGCCACCCGCGACCTCTCCATCACGGTCCTGGCCGGGGAGATGGCCGGCGGCAGCACGACCATCAACTGGATGACCTGCCTCGAACCCACGGCCCCGGTGCGGGCCGAGTGGGCCGCGGCCGGACTCGAGGGGGCGGCCGACGCGGCGTTCTCCGCCCTGCTGGCGGAGGCGGCCCAGCGCATCCACGTCGGCTCCGAGGAGAGCGTCGTCAACCCTCCGAACGAGACGCTGCGACGCGGGTGCCGAGCCCTGGGATACGCCGAAGGGACGGACTTTGAAGTGATCCGTCGCAACGCGCTCGGATGCGAGGGGCGCTGCGGCGTCTGCGTCTTCGGCTGTCCGTGGGACGCGAAGCGTTCCGCCCTCGTCACGTTCCTCGCGGACGCGCTCGCCGACGGCGCGCGGTTGATCTGCCAGACCCGCGTCGTCGAGGTCGAGCACTCCGGTGGGCGGGCCACCGGCGTGCGGGCGATCTACCGGGACGAGCGGGGGACACAGCCGGTCCGTGTGCGCGCCCGCGCCGTCGTCGTGGCCGGGGGCGCCACGCAGACCCCCGCGCTCCTCCGGGCCTCGAGGGTCGGACCCCCCGGCCTGGGGCGAGGGCTTCGGCTCCATCCGACCAGCGCGGTCGTCGCCGAGTACGCCGACCCGATGCGGATGTGGGAAGGGCCGATGCAGACGATCGTCGTGCGGAAGTTCACGGCCACCGATCCGGGGGTGCACGGCCCGTGGATCGAGAGCGTGCCCGCGCACCCGGGGCTCGCGGCGTCCGCACTGGCGTGGACGTCCGCGGGCGATCACGCCGAGCGCATGCGCCGCATCGAACGGGCGGCCACCTCGATCGTCCTCGTTCGGGACACGGGCGAGGGCCGGGTCGACGTCGGCCCGTCGGGGAGGCCGCTGCTCGACTACCGGCTCACCCCGACCGACCGGACGCACCTCGTGACGGGGCTGGTGGAAGCCGCCCGCATGCATCGGGCCGCGGGGGCGCTCCGGATCGCCACCCTCCACTCCGGTGGCATCTCGGCCGGCGACGGCCGGCGGCCCGTCTCCTCCGCCGAGTTCGACGCGTTCGAGTCCGAGGTCCGCCGGCGCGGGATCCGCGAGAACGACGTCGCCCTGTTCTCGGCCCATCCGACCGGCTCGGCCCGCATCGGCGCCGACCCCGCCCGCGCGGCGTGCCGGTCGGACGGTTCGGTCCACGGGGTCGAGGGCCTATGGGTCGGGGACGGCAGCCTCCTGCCGAGCGCCCCCGGGGTCAACCCGATGCTGTCGATCTACGCCGTCGCCCTCGGCACGGCCGCGCGCATCGATGCGGCCCTGCGCCGGTGAGCCGGGGCCCGCTCGGCGGGCGACCGACCCAAGGCGTTAAGAACCGTGCCCCGGTGAGTCGGCCCGACCTCTCGGAGGCCGTATGCCGCATTGGTCCGTGACCGGTAGTTTCCTTGCCCGACGCGACGACTGGCAGCGCTTCACCAAGACCTGCGAGGCGCCCTCGGCGGAGCTCGCCCGGGAGTGGGCGCTCAGCGAGATCGGCGGCTGCCACGGGGTACCGCGGGCGCGCATCCGCATCGAGACGGTGAACGAGGTCGCCCAGTGAGCGCGAGCGCCCCCGAGGTGAGCGAGCAGCAGGTCCAGGAGGACCTGCTCCGTCTCGACACGTACCGGGGCCAGCTCAACGCCATGCTCCAGCAGCACCAGTACCTCACCGCGTCCCGAGCGGACCACCTCCGGGCGCGCGAGGCGCTCGAGGGGCTCGATCGCGTGGGCGACTCCGGGCAGCTCTGGATCCCCGTCGGCGGAGAGACCTACGTGCACGGCGCGGCGGCGCCGGGGACGAAGGTCGTGATCGGCATGGGGTCCGGCCTCGTCGTCGAGGTCGAGCGGGGCACCGCGATCGAGATCCTCGCGGACCGCCTCGGGAAGATCGACCGCGCCACCCAGGAGCTCGAAGGCCAGATCCGCACCCTCGAGGAGCGGATCCAGATCATCTCCCAGCGCATCGACCGGCTGTCGCGCGGGGAATCGGGCGAGCCGGGAGTGCCGGTCGCGGACGATGTGGGCGGCGATTAAGGCCCGCCTGGGCTTCGGCGCCGGCACGGCCGCGCCCGCCGCTCCGTCGGCGGAGCGGCCGCCGACCGTCGGCGAGGGGCCGTTCACCGAGGGCTGGGGCGGGCGCCGCCTCAAGGAAGGGACCGTCGACGACGTGCTCGACGACCTCGAGATCGTGCTGCTCCAGTCGGACGTGGCGCTGCCCGTGATCGAGAAGATGCGTCGGGACCTGCGCAAGGAGCTGTCCGGCAAGAAGCTGCGCTGGGGGGTGGACGCCGAGTCGGCGATCCGTCACGGCCTGGAGACCTCGGTCCGCCAGGTCCTCACGAAGCCCCGGATCGACCTGCCCGCGACGATCCGCGCCCACGCTCCGCGCCCGTACGTCATCCTGTTCGTCGGGGTCAACGGCACCGGGAAGACGACCACGGTCGCCAAGTTGGCCGGACGCCTGCGCGACGCGGGCCTTTCGGTCGTCATCGCCGCCGGCGACACCTTCCGGGCCGGCGCGATCGAGCAGCTGCTCGTCCACGGCGAGCGCCTCGGCATCCGGGTCGTCCGCCAGCAGGAGGGCTCGGACCCCGCGGCCGTCGCCTTCGACGCCCTCGAGCACGCCCGGGCCAAGGGGGTCGACGTGGTGCTGATCGACACCGCGGGCCGTCAGCACACGAACGAGAACCTCATCCAGGAGGCGAAGAAGATCCGACGGGTCGCCGCGCCCCACCTCACCCTCTTCGTCGGCGACGCCCTCTCGGGCAACGACGTCGTCGAGCAGGCCCGCCTGTTCGAGGAGACGCTCGGGGTCGACGGCCTGGTGCTCACGAAGCTCGACGCGGATGCGAAGGGAGGGGCGGCGCTCTCCGCGACGTTCGTCACGGGAAAGCCGATCCTCTTCGTCGGCGTGGGCCAGGGGTACGGCGACCTCCGGCCGTTCGACGTCGACTGGATGGTCGCCCGGCTCTTCGCGGAGGGGACCGCCGGTTGACGGCCGACATCGAGGTGGTCCTGGTCCGTCCGAAGGAGGACGGCAACGTCGGGGCCGTCGCCCGCCTCGCGCGGAACTTCGGGGCCGCCCGGATCACCGTCGTGGCCCCGCGCGCGCGCCTCGGGCCCGAGGCCCGTCGACGCGCGATGGGGGGCCTCGCGCTCCTCACCGCTGCCCGCGTCGTCCCGACGTTCGCCGAGGCGATCGACGGCACGGACCTCGTCGTCGGGACGACGGACCTCTCGACCGGTCGCTCGACGGCCTACCTCCGGCGTTCCGTGAGCCCCGAGCGCCTCGGCGAGCTGCTGCGGCCGATCGTCGGGAGGGTCGCCCTCGTCTTCGGGCCCGAGGACAACGGCCTGGCCCGCGAGCAGCTCTCGGCCTGCGATCTCCTCGTGCACGTCCCCGCCCGCCGGGAGTTCCCCACGCTCAACCTCTCGCACGCCGCCGGCATCGTGCTGTATGCCGTGCATCGCGCGCGGTCGGTCGAGGCGAGCGAGCTCAGCACGCCCGCCCCCGAGGTGCTGGCGCTCAACGGGCGCGAGAAGGAGCTGCTGATCGCGCGGGTCGCCGAGCTGGCCGCGCGGACCGGCTACCCGGCCCACAAGCGGCCGGGGCTCGCCCTCCTGTTCCGCCGCGTCCTCGGCCGTTCCACGCCGACCGAGGCGGAGTACCGCATGATGCTCGGGTTCCTTCGCAACATCGACCGAGGTCTCGGTCGGAGGGGTCATGGCAGAAGCGGGTGATTGGGTCCGGGTGCGCGGCATGGGTCGGGAACGGTTCGCGGGCTACCTCGTCGACTACCTCGGTACGCTCGGCTACTCGGTCGAGCGGACCGACTCCGCCGAGCCGGCCGAGACGCGGGTCACGGCCCGCCTGACCCGGATGAACCCCGCCCTCCCCGAGGGCGCCCGTGAGCTGCGCTTCCGCCTCACGCCGACGAGCGGGGGCGCCTCCGTCACCTGGGAGCACCCGACGAGCGTCGCGGACGCCGACCGGGGGCGGATGGACCGGCTCCAGCGCGAGCTGCTCGCCCACCTGACGCGCGCGATCTCGACGGAGAGCCACGCGACGGCCAAAGTGTCGGTGTCGCCGGTCCCGCGGCTCCCGTGGGTCCCGCCCGCGGCGTGAGCTCCTCGCGCATCGGCAGCTTTATAATGGGCGCGCGGGTCCCCCCGCCCGCTCCCCATGGCCGAGTCCCTCTACCGTCACATCGGCACCGCGTTCCGCCAGACCCAGGGCCCGGAGGGCGCCACCCTGCGCCACGAGCGGCTCCTCACCTGGCGGCGCGAGACGACGGTGACCCGCCTCGAACGTCCGACCCGGCTCGACCGGGCCCGCGCGCTGGGCTACCGCGCGAAGGGCGGGTACGTCCTCGTCCGGGTCCGCGTGCGCCGCGGCGGGCAGGGCAAGCGCGCGATCATCGCCGGGCGGCGGCCGAAGCGCAAGGGGATCCTTCGGATGACGCTCGCGAAGAGCCTCCAGCGGATCGCCGAGGAGCGGGCGCAGAAGCACTACCCGAACCTGGAGGTCCTCAACTCCTACTGGGTCGGGGAGGACGGCAAGCAGAAGTTCTTCGAGATCGTGCTCGTCGACCCGACCCACCCGGAGATCCTCGCGGACCCGAAGATCGCTTGGATCGCCGCGCCGTCGCAGAAGGGCCGCGTCTACCGCGGCCTGACGCGGGCCGGCCGCGACAGCCGCGGGCTGCGCTGGAAGGGCAAGGGCGCCGAGCGGATGCGGCCGTCGCGCGCGCGGAACCGCCGGCCGTTCCGACGCACCCAGACGAAGGTCATCCCGTAGGCGCGCGCTCCGCCCGCTCGATCTCGCCCAGGAAGTGGTCGAGCGGCGCGCCCACCCGGTCGGCCGTCCGACGGGCCCAGCCGGCGAGCCCCTCCACGTGGGAGACCTCGCCGCGCAGCACGCGGGCGAGCTCCCGGCGGAACTCGAGGTCGAGCGCGACCGGCGCCGGGGCGAGGAAGTCCCGGAGCCGGCGGGCGAAGTGGCCGCCCTCCGTGTCCCAGTCGGTGAGGACGATCACCCGCCGGACGTCCCGGCTCAGCCCTTCGGCAACGTCCGAGATCCGCTGCCCGCGGTGGAGGAGATGGATCGGGCCGGGGACGTGCAGGGCCCGCAGCGAGCGCCGGTCCCGCACCCCTTCGACCAGGATGACCGTCCCGGGCTCGCCGCTGGCGCGCAGGAGCCGCTCCCAGAGCTCGAGGAACCGCGGCCAGACCTCGGTCCGCTGCGCCGATCCGACCATGCGCTGCCCGACGGCAGGGCCGGGCCGGTCGGGCAGACCCACTAGCCGCGACCGGCCTTAACACCGGTGGACCCCTCTCGGAGCGCCGGGTCCTCGCCCCGCGCGGACGATCCTACCGACCGGCCCGGGTCGGCGGCGCGGGACCGCTTAAGAGGGGGTCCCGCCATCCCCGGGGGTCGTGACGGACCAGTACACCCGGCTGCTCGAGTGGCGGCGCGCCGAGGCCGCCTCCCGGGGACTGGCGAAGCTCCCGCACGACTTCTACTCGACGACCCGGACCTACCTGGGGGAGGCCCGGCGCGTCTTCGAGTCCGAGCTGCGGTCGAACCCCTCCGGCAAGAAGGGCGAGCTCGCCCGCCAGACCTACCAGCGCGCGAGCCAGGTCGCGCGGGACGTGGTCGAGGCGCGGATGACCAAGGTCCTGTCGCAGGCCTTCCAGGCGAGCGTCGGCGGGGCGAAGGACCTCCCGAACGCGCTCCCCGAGGAGCGCAGCCTGTTCGACGAGCTGCTCGGACGACTGCGGGCCCACCGCCAGGCGGTGGCGCCGTTCCTCGAGCCCGGGGCGGCCGGCACCGAGCCGGCCGCGGAACCGGCGCCCCCACCCCCGTCGCCCGTACCGGCCGCGCCGGGTGCGTCCGCGCCCGCCGCTCCCGGCACGCTCCTCGTCCGGGTCCTCAAGGACGGCCGCCCGATCGTGGTCGGCGGCGAGTCCGTGGAGCTGCGCAAGGAGGATCTGCTGAGCCTCCCGGCGGAGACGGCCCGGCTTCTCATCGAGGCGAAGGTCGCGGAGGCCGTGCGGCCGCAGGAGCCGCCGGCGACGACCTGACGGGCGCGGTCAGCCGGCCGGCCCCGGGGGGCCGAGCTCGAGGACCCGGAAGTTCCCGAACCCGAAGAGGAGGTTCTTCGCGGCGAGGCGCACCCGGACCTCGGCCTCGCTCGAGCCGGCCGCGCGGGCCCGCTCCTCCAGGAGCGGGGCGATCCCCCACCGGGCGAGCGCCTCGGCCTGCCCGAGGTAGGCGCGCTCGACGAGCCCGGCACGACGGGCCGCCGCGCGCAGGCGCGTGAAGTTGACGAAGGCGCTCAGGTCGGCGCGCCCGAGCTCGGCCAGCGGGTCTTCGACGGGACGGTGGGCCCGTACCGCCGCGAGCGTGCCCTCCGGGTGCCCGAGGAGGAGCTCGGTCTCCTCGAATCCGTAGTCGATGAGCACCGCGCTGCCCGCGACCAGGTGGTCGGCGATCTCGCGCATCAGGGCCTCGCCGGCCGGTGAGACCTCCAGGACGACCCCGTCCCGCGGGGGGTCCGGAAGCCCGGGCGGCGGAAGGGGGCCGAGCGGCCCCTCGGCCCATGCGACCCCGCGCGGGCCGACCCGGACCCCGAGCTCCCGCCAGCGTCCGTCCCGCGCGATGAGCCGTCGGAACGGCAGCGCGTCGAGCAGCTCGTTCGCGACGAGGAAGCCGGCGAAGGGTCCGTCCGCGCCGATCCCCCCCGCCCGCCGGACCTCGACCCGACCGGGGTCCGCGACGGCGAGCAGCGCCTCGGTCGTGGCCCGCGCGAGGCGCTCGGAGCGCTCGACGAGGACGTACTCGATCGTGGCGGCCGCCGGGATCCGCGCGACCAGGGCGGTGAGGAGGTCCCGGGCGAGCGTGCCGTCGCCCGGACCGACCTCGACGATGCGAAAGCGCGCCGGGCGGCCGAGGCGCTCGAACTCCTCGAAGGCCCGCGCCCCGAGCGAGGCGCCGTAGAGCGGGCTCGCGTGCGCGGCGGTGTAGAAGTCGCCCCGCGGTCCGAGCGGGGGCTCGGCCGCCTCGTAGTAGCCGGCCGCCGGGTCGTAGAGCGCGCGGTCGACGACCCGGTCGAACCGGAGGAATCCGTCCGGCCCCGCGTCGGAGCGCAGCCGCTCGAGAAGGACGGGCGGGATCGCGGGCCCGTCCGGTGCGTTCGGCGCCATCGCGCCGCGCTCAGCCGATGTAGCCGAGGTCCTCGCGGGACTGTTCGCGCGGCATCTCCGAGGGCTTCTGCTCGGCCTCGTGGATCTTCTGCGCGATGCGGTCGATCTCGCGGGCCTTCGACTCGAGATCGGTGAAGTCGACCCGGACCCCCAGCGCCTGCGTCAGGACCTTCAGGACTGCCTCGGCGCTGCGGGGATCGACGAAGTAGCCGCTCGTCTCGCCCATCAGGCAGACCCCTTCCATCTCGAACGTCCGCCCGAGGCCGAGGAAGAGGCCGCTCGCACCGATCAGGCCCCCGCCGGGGTCGTCCCGGGAGAACACCACCCCGAACTTCTTCATCGCCTCGACGCGGGCGGCCGAGGTGGCGGCGCCCAGGACGCGCGGATGCTCGACGACATGGCCCTGGGCGAACCCGGCGAGCGTGAAGACCTCGCGGACCCCGAGGCCGGCGCAGAACTCGAGGACCCGGTGGGTGAGCTCGTACTGCCCCTCGGGCGTGATCCCCTGGTAGTCGCCGCCGAGGATGAGGAGGTCGCGCTCGCCGGCGCGCTGGGCCTTGCGGTAGGCCAAGTCGTTCGAGACGAGGCGGATGAGGCCCTCCTCGCTCACGTAGACCTGCGGCGGGAAGAACTTCGAGAAGATCGTGGCCAGGGGCTTCGCGCCGAGCTTCTCCTTCAGGTAGTCGGCCGCGAGCTTGCCGACGTTGCCGACGCCGGGGAGGCCCTCGACCAGGATCGGGTCCTTGAGCTCGACCTTCTCGACGACCCGGATGAGCACGTCCTCCATCGGCGGTCCCGCCGAGGGACCGGGGCGAGTTAGATAACGGTTCGCTTTCGGCGCGGTGACCTCTCGGGGCGGATCCGCTCGAATCAGCGCCCCCGCACCCCGCAGGGCCCCCGCGGCCCCCTCCGCCCGGGGGGGCGCGGCGGATCGGAAGGAACGCCGCCGCGCTCGCCGCCGGGGACGTGCGCTCGTACGGCCCGACGGACGCCCGGTCTCCCGGTCGGAACGCTAGCCGGTGGTCGCCGGTGGATCGCGGTCCTCCGGGGCGAACAGGGCGAGGCCGTGCTCGGTCACCCGGGCCGCGTGGGCCTGCGTTCGTTCCGGGTGGTTGCGTACCTTGCGCACGAGCAGCGTCCGCCGGTCGTCGCGCGGGGGTTCGGCGCCCTGGAGGTCGACGACCAGGTCCGCCATATCCTCGAGGAGGCCGGACGTGCGGCGTTCGTGGATGTCGGGCTGGATGACGAGCAGGACCTGGCCGCCGAGGTTCTGGGCATGGTGTCGGGTCTGGCGGGCGAGCATCAGGACCTCCGACGGGTCGAGGACCTCGAGGAAGAAGTCGAGCGAGTCCAGGACCAGGCGGAACGGCCCGTTCATGCCGGCGAGGTCCGCGAGGATGCGGTTCGCGAGGTTGTAGGTGCGCCGCCGCAGGGGGACGGTGGGGTGGTCGGCGAGGTCACGGTAGGAGATCCCGGTCTCCCGCGCGCGGGAGACCTCGAGGTCCCGGCGGAGGATCCGCTCGTAGTACTCGTCCGAGAGGTTGATCACCTCGAGCCCCTTCGGGGTCCAGCGGAAGTCACGGAACGCCCGTTCGACGTCGTCGGTCCGTTCGTAGGTCGAGTAGTAGTGGACCGGCGAGGCGCCGAGGCCGGCGTGCGCGAACTGCTTGGCGAGCAGGCTGACCCCGGAGCCGGACATGCCCCGCAGCAGGCCGAGCCAGCCCGACGGGAGCACCCCGGAGAGCCCCGGGTCGACCTCGGGAAGGTCGAAGATCGGGCGGGCCCCGCTCACGACCGCGACCCCCGGCCCACGTCGATCGTCTCGTCGACGATGAGGCTGAGCATCTGGTCGAGGGGCGAGGCCGCGTCGTCCGAAACGTCGAGCACGACGGCGAGGACCTGGCGGCTCTTCAGATTGTTGAGCAGGATGTGGAAGAACTCGCTGAGGAGGTCGGGCGGGTTGTGGATCGCCAGGGAGTTGACCGAGTCGACCACCACCGTCGAGTGCGGGGAGGCGTTCCGCCGCAGCAGGTACTCGACCCGGAGCATGATGTCCTCGAGCATCCGCGGACTCTCCACGTAGGAGGCGTTGGGCAGCGGATGGCGGTAGTTCATCATGATGTGGCTGATCGCATCCACGAACGAGACGCGCTCGCGCGGTACGTCGAGGGCCTCGGCGAGGGACCAGACGAGCGACGCGGGATTCGTCACCGAGACGTAGATCGTGTGCGAGCCGGTCTCGACGCCGACGTCGCGCAGCGTGGCGCTGAGGACGGTGAAGTACTGGTCCGCGTACTGCCGGGGGTCGAGCCGCAGCGCGACGGCCGCGCCCCCCGAGAGGGAGCGCAGGCGCTCGCCGAGATCGGCCGCTCCCACCTATCCCCCTTCCTGGTGGCCGCCCTTGAGGTGCGGGGCCATCAGCATCCCGATCGGGGTGAGCTCGATGACGTACTGGGCCCGGGAGTGGGACGTCCCCCGCATCTTGATCACCTGGAGGACCCGGATGATGTCGCCCTGCCGCCGGGTGTTGCCGAGGAGGATGACGCCGTCCACGATCGCCTCCTCGACTCCGTAGAGCGACAGGCGGCCGGGGCTCTGGGCGACCTCCGACACCAGCAGCGTCGTGCAGTCGAGGGCCGAGAGCGTCTGGCTCAGCTTGAGCATGAAGTCCCGGATCCGCTCCTCCTTGCGGATGCGGTAGCAGACCGAGGTGAGGGAGTCGAGGACGACGCGCTTCACGCCGAGCTCGGTCACCAGCCCCTGGATGGTGAGGACGAGGAGGTCGAGGTCCTCGGCGGTCATCTCCTCGCGGTCGAGCCCCAGTCGGTCGTAGATGACGGGCACGTCCACGAAGACGAGCGAGCCGGAGGTGACGAGATCGGTGCGGAAGAACTCGAACGTCGACAGGTTCTGGATGAGCTTGTCCGACGCCTCCGTCACCGAAAGGAACAGCGACTTCTCTCCCCGCTCCGCGCCGCGGACGAGGAACTCGAGCGTCAGCGTGGTCTTGCCGGTCCCGACGCTCCCCGAGACGAGGATCATGTTCCCCCGGGGGATCCCGCCCCCGAGGATGTCGTCGAGCCCCTGGATCCCCGTCGCGCAGCGGTCGCGCGTGGGCGGGGCTGCGGTCTCGGGGACCGGGGCGTCCATCGAGGCAAAAAGGCGAGCGCCTACCCTAAGAGGGTTTCTCCGCCCGCGCAGCCGTGCGGCGCAAGCGCACGCCGTCCCAGCGGGCCGAGGCCCACGCCAGGTCGGCCGGGTCCACGCCCGGCCCGAGAAGGCCGGCGAGCCCCTCGCGGCGGACCGCCCAGCGACCGCCCACCCCGGGCGCGGGTTCCTCGAGGGCGCCCGCGCGCCCGAGCCGACTTCCCGCCTCCCGCACCGCCTCGCCTTCCGGGTCCACTTCGGCGCGCAGCTCCGCGAGCGGGACCTCGAGCAGGTCGCTCTCCGTCGCGAGGAACCCGGCCCAGAGCGTAAGGAGGACCCCCCGGGCCGAGCCGGGCCGGACGGGACCGGCGGTAGCGGGGGCCGCGGGGACGGGGCTCGCGCCCTCGGCGGATACGCCCGCTGGCCCCGGGGGCGGGGGGGCCGAGCGGTCCTCCTCCGCGGGACCAAGGTACGGCCGCGAGGCCTCTCGTGCGGCGTCCAGCGCGCCGTTCGCTTCGTGGGCCTCGGGCAAGGGCTCCGCGCGAAGCCAGTCGATCCGCCCCCCTTTACCGATGAGGGCGAGGGCCTCGCCGCGGGGGAGCGCCAGCATCATCTCCGGAGAGAGGGACGGGTGCCACCGGGAGAACTCCCGTGCCTCCTCGGGGGCCCCGCGGAACACGGCAAAGTCGGCGACGTTCGTCAGGGTCGCCTCCCGCACGGCGTCCGGGAGCGAGGCGAGCGCCTGGGTCGCGAGGACCAGATGGAGGTTGGCCCGGCGCCCGAGCCGCAGCATCTGGGCGACGGCGTCGTGGGCATACCACTGGGCCTCATCGAGGAGGAGGAACGTCTTCTCCGACCCGTCCCGGCCGAGCAGCTCCGAGGCGGCGAGGGCCAGGTACACGGAAAGGAGGTAGCGCGCGGTCGATTCGCCCACGACCGGCGCTTCCCCGAGCAGCAGGGTGATCCGACGGCCGCCGGTCAGCTCCCGCATCGACCAGCGGGGCTCCCGGGCGCACAGGAGGTGGCGAAGTACCGGGCGCCCGGTGATCTCGAAGAGCAGGCGCCGGGCCCCGTCGACCTCCTCCGGCCGCTCGAGCACCCGGCGACGAAGCTCCTCGACGGCCGGTCGGGCGGCCGGGGGCACCGTCGTGGTCCGCACGTGGGGGCTCGCGAGGAGCGCCTCCGCGTCCGCGATCGTCCCCCCCGGCATCGCGGCGGCCGCCGCGAGGGCGCGCCGCACCATCTCCTCGATCCGGGGCCCCCAGAACGGAGTGTCGGCATACCGGGCGGCGCGCACGCGACGTAGCGCGTCGACCAGGTCTCCGAGCCCGCGCTCGACTTCGACCGGCCGACGGTCCGGTCCGACCGAGCCGAGTGCGTTGACCGCCACGGGCGACTCCTGCGGCGCGACCAGGACCACGCGCGTCCGGGAGCGCGGGGGAAGGGAGCAAAGGAGGCGCCGGCCCGTGTCACCGACCGGGTCGAACAGGACGACGTTCGCGACCTGCGATGCCGCGATCGCGATGCGCAGGAGCAGCGTGCTCTTCCCCATCCCGGTCTCCCCCACGATCGCGAGATGCCGCCCCTGGCCGCGCTCGAGGGGCAGGGTCAAGGTTCCCCCTCCGCGGCACGGGCCAAGGGCCAGGGAGACCGCGTCCGCTCGGCCGTGGTCCGAAGCCGCCACGAACCGTACGTAGGGGCCCGGCAGGGCCCCGAGGAGCTCCGTTTCGCGCAGCAGGAGCCCGCCGAGGGCATCCCCGAGCACCGGCCACGGGCGGCGGAAGACGAACCCGTCGGCCCCGGGGCGATGGGCGGCCGCCTCGGTCGCCCGCGCCGCCGCCGTGATGGCCCGGTCGGGGACGGCCGCCGCCGCACGGATCGTGAGACGGACCCGCCAGACCGGCTCGAGCTCGCGCGCGTCGAGGCGGTCCCGCAGGTCGCGCTCGGTCTCCGTCAGCGGCCGGAGCCTCGCTCCCACGGGCACCTGAGCGCTTTCCAGGCCGGGCGACTTCGGCCACCGGGGCCGTCGCGGAGCCCCGAACGGCTCGGCGGCCAGGACGATCCGAGGCCCCGGCGGAAGAGTCCGCAGTCCCTCGACCAGCCCGTCCGACCAGGGAGCCGGATCCAGCCCCGGCAGGGGGAGCCCGCCGGCCGCCCGCAGCGCCGCTCGGCGCACGACGGGGACGTCCGGCTCTCGGGGCGGGCGGGGCTCGGAGCGCGCCCACTGGCCGGATTCATAGCCGGCCGTGAAGACCCGCGCGGCCCAGCGCGCAGAACCCGGATCGCTCGTGACCAGCTCGACCCGGGCGGCCGGGCCGGGGACCCAGTGGACCTCGAACCGGAGCCCCAGCGCGTGGCCGAACCGGAGCGCCTCGTGCATTCGCTGCGCCCGGCGCGCGAGCTCCTCGGGGGAGAACCGCTGCGCCCGGGCCCCGAAGCTCCACCGCGTTCTTCGGGCCGACGTCGTCCGGAGGCGGGAACGCCGGGGCAGGAGGGCCACGGGCGGTCGGACCGGCCCGCGCGTCACCACGACTTGGCCCCGGACGGGAGATGAACGGTGCGACTGCGGCGTTCGCTAGCCTCAAGTAGCCCCCGCCGTCCCCGGGGGGAGCGGTAGGCGGCATGGCGTCCATCGAGGAGCAGATCGATGCCCTCGAGGAGGAGATCCGCACCACCCAGTACAACAAGGCGACCCAGCACCACATCGGCCGGCTCCGCGCGAAGATCGCGTTCCTCAGGCTCGAGCGGGAAAAGCGCGCCGCGGGCAAGGGCGGCGGGGTCGGCTACGCCGTCCGAAAGTCCGGCCACGCGACGGTCGGTCTGGTCGGCTATCCGTCGGTCGGGAAGTCGACGCTGCTGACCACCCTGACGGGCGCGATGAGCGAGGCGGGCGCCTACGACTTCACGACGGTCTCGATCATCCCCGGGATGCTCCGCTACGGCGGCGCCTCGATCCAGATCCTGGACATGCCCGGGCTCGTCCCCGGTGCCTCCCGGGGTCGAGGGAGGGGACGCGAGGTCCTCTCCGTCGTCCGGAACGTCGACCTCATCCTGTTCCTGATCGACCCGGACCACACGGACTTCCAGGCGCTCCTGGACGAGCTCGAGGGCGCGGGGGTCCGGGTCAACGGCCGCCCGCCGAAGATCGTGATCACCCGCGCGGACCGGGGGGGGCTTACGATCTCCTCGACGGTGCGGCTGACCCACCTCGGCGGCGGCCTCGCGAGCCCGATCGCCCGGGAGTTCGGCCTGCACAACGGGCTCATCGTCTTCCGCGAGGACGCGACGACCGACCAGCTCATCGACGCGCTGGCCGGCAACCGGGTCTACGTGCCGGCGATCCTGTCGATCAACAAGGCCGACCTGCTCACCAACGCCGAGAAGGAGCGGATGCGCGCCTCGGTCCGGCCCTACGAGCCGTTGTTCGTCTCCGCACGGACCGGGCTCGGGCGGGCGGAGCTGGTCCGGGCGATCGCCGAGGCGTTGAAGTTCATCCGCATCTACGTCAAGCCGCCGGGCCGTCCCCCCGACCGCGACGAGCCGGTGATCCTCCGCCGGGGGGATCGGGTCGAGGACCTGCTCAAGCGCCTGCCCGAGGACCTGGAGCGGGGGTTCCGCGCCGCCCAGGTCTGGGGGGCGAGCGCCCGGTTCCCGGGCCAGACGGTGGGTCGGGAGCACCGTCTTGCCGACGAGGACGTCGTCACCGTTCTCGTCCAGCGCGGGGTGCGGCCCGGCGAGTGACGCCGGGCGCGGACGGGGCGGCGAGGAGCGCGCGCGTCGGCCGGGCGCCGATGAGGTAGTGCCGCTTGTGGAACGGGTCGAGGGGGATCGTCTCCTCGACCTCCCAGGGCCCCTCGAGCCGCGCGAGGGCCTCGGCCAGGTGGCCCCGGGGCTCCTTCTCCCGCCCCATGCTCGAGGTCTTGAGGGCGAGCAAGAGCGCGCCGCTGCCCCGGAGGAAGTGGCGCGCGTTGGCGAGCGCGAGGTCGACCTGGTCGGGCTGGGCGACGTCGAGATAGAGTCCGTCGACGGGAGGCACCCGGTCGAGGTAGGCCTCCGGTCGGCGGGCGTCGGCGAGGAGCGGGAGGAGGTTCGGGTAGCGCTCCCCGAGCCGAAGGAGGCGCGCGAACGGGCGCAGGCTGCGCTCCACGGCGTAGACGCGCCCCTCCCGCCCGACCAGGTCGGCCACGTGGGAGGCCGTGGTCCCCGTCGCCGCGCCGAGGTAGAGCCAGCGTTCCCCGGCGGAGGGGATCGGCCCGGACCATCCGCGGGCGAGGGCGGCGCCGAGCTTGCTACGGTACGGCTCCCAGCGCCGGAGCGGCCGGCCCTCGACGAACGCGATCCGCTCGCCGTAGACCGAGAGGGGTTCGCCGAGCCCCTCGGTCCAGAACTCCGGCCGTCGGTCCTCGTCGCGCCGGTAGAGATGCTCGGCCACCGCCCGGGGGCGGTCGGGCGGTCGGCGCATCAGGACCTCCGGCGCAGCTGCTCGACGCGCCGGTCGCGCCGGGCGACCAGCGGCGCGCTGAGGTCCGCCTGCGTGAAGCGGTCGGCGCGGGCCGCGATGACCGCGAGCGCGGCCAGCGATCGGGCGTAGCGCCCCCGACGCTCCGGCGGAACGTCGGTCATCCGGGCCGCCCGATAGATCAGCCCGTAGCGGGGACCGTGCCCGGCCGGCCGACGCCGTGCGCCGAGGATCTGCAGGCGGGCGCCCGTCGCCCGCCCGAGCGGCTCGAGACCTCCGGCCGCCGCGAGGAGGCGGGCGGCGACGCGCGGCCCGACGAGCGCGGAGAGGTTGGGGACGGACGATCGCGCCAGCCGGTCGAGGCGGGCCGCGAGGCGGTCATGGTGCTCGCGCTGCGCCGCACGGTACAGTTCCCAGTCCCGGGCGTACTCCGCGAGCTCGCCCGCCGGCCCCGGCAGGAACTGGTCGACGGCACCCGCCTCGCGACCGACGGCCCGCTCGACGCGCTCCTCCTCCCGGGCCAGGGCGATCAGTGTCTCGACGGGCTGGGCAAGGGCCTTCGCGAGGTCGGAGCGGGCCCGCGCAAGGGTCCACGACCGCTCCTCCGCGGCGGGCGCAGGGGGGAGGGTCTCGCGCGCCCGCCGCAGCTCGGCGAGCGTGGGCGAACGCACCGTGGCCCCGGTGGCCGCGGCGACGGCCCCGAGGGCGGGGTCGGCGCAGGCGACGTCCCCCCGGTCGGGGGGGGGCAGCCGGCGACGCAGCGCCTCCGGCAAGGGACCGGCCGCCCAGGAGGCGCCGACCGGAGGGCTCCCGGGCTCGACCCAGTACGCGCGCGGGCCCTCCCGCAGGAGGACGCCCGTCGCCACCCCCTAGAACTCCTCCAGCGATCGCTGGAACCGCCGGTGCTCCTGCGGGACCTCGACCGGATAGCGCCCCGTGAGGCAGCCTAGGCAGAGGTGCTCCTCGCGCATCCCGATCGCCTCGACGAGCCCCGGCATCGACAGGTAGTGGACGCTGTCCGCCCCGACCAGTTCGGCGACCTCGGCCTCCGAGCGGCCCGCGGCCACGAGCTCCTTGCGCTCCTTCATGTCGATGCCGAAGTAGCACGGCGCGACGATCGGCGGGCAGCCGATCCGCACGTCGACGCGGACCGCGCCGGCGCTGCGGACCATCGCCACGATCTCGCGCAGGGTCGTTCCGCGCACGATCGAGTCGTCCAGGAGGACGACGCGCCGGCCCTTGAGGAGGCCGGGCACGGGGTGGAGCTTCACCCGGACCTCCTCCTCCCGGCGCTTCTGGTCCGGCAGGATGAACGTCCGCTCGACGAAGCGGTTCTTGATCAGCCCTTCGGCGTACGGGATCCCCGACACCTCCGAGAAGCCGAGCGCCTGGGGGCGGGAGGAATCCGGCACCGGCATCACGACGTCGGCCTCCGCCGGCGATTCCTTGGCGAGGCGCTGGCCGATGCGGTGGCGGACGTCGTAGACGCTCCGTTCGTCGACGACGCTGTCGGGCCGGGAGAAGTAGACCCACTCGAACATGCAGTGGGCTCGCTCGCCGTTCGTCGCCATGCGGCTGGTGTGGGCGACCTGGCCCTTCTCGAGGACCACGACCTCGCCGGGGAGGATGTCGCGCGTGAGCCGGCCGCCCATGAGCTCGAGGGCGACGGACTCGCTCGCGACGGCGACGCCCCCGTCCACGGTCCCGAGGACGAGGGGACGGATCCCCAGCGGGTCGCGGAACGCCACCACCCGGCCCCCGACGACCATCACCACGGCATAGCCCCCGATGAGCTCCTCCGACGCCCGGCGGATCGCGCTCTCGAGGTCCCGCGTCCGGCCGTACTCGACGGCGATCATCTGCGCCATCGTCTCGGTGTCGGCGCTCCCGAGGAACTCGACCCCCTGGGCCTGCAGCCGTCGACGGACGCGTTCGAAGTTGACGATGTCCCCGTTGTGGGCGATCGCCGCATCGTCGTCCTTGAGCTTCACGACGATCGGCTGGGCGTTCTCGAGGTCGCTCGTGCCGGTGGTGGAGTAGCGCACGTGGCCGATCCCGACCGGTCCCCGGAGCGCCTCGAGCAGCTCGCGCGAGAAGATGTCGTGGACGAGGCCCATCCCCTTCCGATGATGGAGGACCCCGTGGGAGGTCGTCGCGATGCCGGCGGACTCCTGGCCGCGATGCTGGAGGGCGCGCAGTCCCCGATAGAGGTACGGGGCCGCGCCCTTGCCCTGGAGCGAGACGCCGACGACGCCGCAGAACTCTCGATTGGGCATGACTCGGGGCGGGGGTCGCGCCTCCGCCCCGAGCTACCGTGGAATGGGTTTTAAGGCAAGCGCTCGGCGTGCGACGCCCGCTCAGCCGAAGAGGGCAGAGAGGCCC
>JAKAOB010000096.1 GCA_021812305.1 Thermoplasmata archaeon | reverse complement strand
AGGAGATCGACGCCACGGAGCTCGTCCGCCTGCGCGAGCGCATGGCCCGTCACGTCGAGAAGAAGGGCACGAAGCTGTCGTACCTCCCGTTCATCGTCAAGTCGGTCATCGCGGGGCTCAAGGCGCAACCCACGCTCAACGCGTGGATGGACGACGCCCGACAGGAGCTCCTGGTCCACCGGAACTACCACATCGGGATCGCGACGGCCGCACCGGACGGACTGCTCGTGCCCGTCGTGCACCACGCCGATCGGCTGAGCGTCGCGGCGCTGGCCCGCACGATCCAGGACCTCGCCGAACGCGCCCGGGCCGGGACGTTGACCCGCGCCGAGCTCACCGGTGGCACGTTCACGATCACGAGCCTCGGCCTTCTCGGCGGGGTCCTCGCGACCCCGATCCTCAACTACCCCGAGGTCGGGATCCTGGGCGTGCACAAGATCGCCCGTCGGCCCGTCGTCCGGGACGACGGCTCGATCGGGGTCGCCGAGATGATGAACCTCTCGGTCTCCCTCGACCACCGGGTCCTGGACGGCATCGTGGGAGCGCAGTTCCTCGCCGTGGTCAAGGCGAACCTCGAGGACCCGCACCTGCTCTTCGCGGATCTCGCATGAGCCCCGACGACGCCCTCGTCCCGCTCACCTACGACCCGACGGAGCTCGACCGGACGCTTCCGGGGTGGCGCCGGACCCTCGTCGACGGCTACCGCTGGATGCTGCTCGCCCGCGCCCTCGACCGACGGATGCTCGGGCTCCAGCGTCAGGGGCGGGTCGGCTTCTACGGGCCCGCGACCGGCCAGGAGGCGGTGAGCGTCGGCGCGGCGCTCGCCCTGACCCCCGACGACTGGGTCTTCCCCGGGCTGCGCGAGCAGCTCATCGCGCTCGTGCGGGGGCACCCGCTCACGACGTACGTCCACCACCTGTTCGCGACGGACCTCGACCCCGCCCGGGGACGCCAGATGCCCTGCCACCCCACCGCGCGGGACGTCCGCTACGTGTCGATGTCGAGCGTCATCGGCACGCAGATCACCCAGGGCGTCGGCTGCGCCTACGCGCTCAAGGTCAAGCACCAGCCGGGGGCCGTGCTCGCCTTCTTCGGGGACGGCGCGACGAGCGCGAACGATTTCCACGCGGGCCTCAACCTCGCCGGGGTCTGGCGGCTCCCGATCCTCTTCTGCTGCACGAACAACCAGTGGGCGATCTCGCAGCCCGTCGAACGCCAGACCGGCGTCCGCGAGCTCGCGCAGAAGGCGGCCGCCTACGGCCTCCCCGGCCGGCGGGTCGACGGGACGGACCTCATCGCCGTGTACCGGGAGGTGCGGGACGCGCTGGCTCGGATCCGCTCCGGTGCCGGCCCCGAGATGCTGGAGTTCCTCCTCTACCGCATGACGCCGCACTCGAGCTCGGACGACCCGACGCGCTACCAGGCCGCCGACTGGATGGCCCGCGCGTCCGCACGCGATCCGGTCCCGCGCGTCGAGCGGTTCCTGCTGACGACCGGCCTGGTGACGGAGGAGGCCCGCGACCGGTTCGCCGAGGAGGTCGAGCGCGAGGTCCGCTCGGCGGTGACCGAGGCCGAGTCCGCCCCCGCGCCGGACCCGGCGTCGCTCTTCTCGGACGTGTTCGCCTCGGCGTCGCCGGGGAGCATCGGGAGGTAGACGCATGGCCGGAACCTACGCGCGCACGACGGAGGTGCTCGTCATCGGCGGCGGCCCGGGCGGCTACATGGCGGCGATCCGCCTCGGCCAGCTCGGCCACTCGGCGCTCGTCGTGGAGCGCTCCGAGCTCGGCGGCGAGTGCCTCAACCGCGGGTGCATCCCGAGCAAGGCGCTGATCCACGCCTCCCTGCTCTACCACCGGCTCAAGACCGACGGCGCGGAGATCGGCGTCACCGCCCGCGACCTCGCGGTCGACCCCGTCCAGCTGCAGACGTACAAGTCCGCCGTCATCGCGAAGGAGCGCCAGGGCGTCCAGACCCTGCTCAAGGCCGCCGGGGCGAGCGTCCTGAAGGGCGAGGCGCGATTTACCGGTCCGAAGACCGCCGAGCTGACGGCCCCCGATGGGGGCCGCGAGCGGATCGACTTCTCCTACGCCGTCATCGCCGTCGGCGCGTCGCCCACGGCGTTCCCGGGGTTCGAGCCGGACGGGACCCGGGTCCTCACCGCCTGGCAGATCCTCTCGCTCGACCGCATTCCCGCCTCCCTGATCGTCCTCGGCGGCGGGGTGAGCGGCTGCGAGCTCGGCGAGTACTTCGCCCGGCTGGGCAGCCGGGTCACGATCGTGGAGCTCCTCCCGCAGATCCTCCCCGGGCTCGAAGCGTCCCTTTCCCGCGAGCTGTCCGTCGCGCTCGAGAAGCTCGGCGTGAGCGTGCGGCCCGGCACGAAGGCCGTCGGCCTCGAGCGGGGCGGGGACGGCGTGCGCCTGAGCGTCGAGGGCGCGAACGGCCGGGAGGAGCTCTCCGCCGAGATGCTGTTCCTCACGGTGGGCAAGCGCCCCGAGACCGCCGAGCTCGGCCTCGAGGAGGCCGGTGTGCGGCGCGACGCGCGGTCCGGGTTCATCGGGGTGGACGCCCAGCAACGGACGAACGTCCCCCACCTCTTCGCCGTCGGCGACTGCTGCCGGCCGCCGATGCTCGCGCACAAGGCCTACCGCGAGGGGATCGTCGCGGCCGAAGCGATCGCCGGGTTGCCGACGCGGTTCGAGTTCCAGACGATGCCCTCGGTCGTCTTCACTGTCCCCGAGCTCGCGAGCGTCGGGCGGACGCTCGCCGACGCGCAGGCCCAGGGGCTCACCGCGCGCGAGGCGAAGTTCCCCTTCGCGGCGATCGGCCGGGCGCACGCCCAGCACGCGACCGGTGGGTGGGTCAAGGTCGTCGCCGAGGAGCCGAGCGGCCTCCTGCTGGGGGTCCACGCCGCCGGCGAAGGGGTCGGCGAGTTCATCACCGAGGCGGCGCTCGCGTTGGAGATGGGGGCCACGGTCCGTGACCTTGCGATGACGATCCACCCCCACCCGACCTTCTCCGAGGCCCTCGAGGAGGCGGCGCTCCTGTGGCTCGGCGAGCCGATGCACGTGGCGAAGCGGGGGAGCGGTGCCGGCCGTCCGTGACTGGGGGCTGCGGGAGTACTCCGACGCCCTTACCGAGATGCGCCGTCTTCGGGCGGCGCGCCGCCGCGGCGAGATCAACGACACGCTCCTCCTCGTCGAGCACCCCCCCGTGATCACGATCGGCGTCCAGGGCGACGACGGCGAGCTCCTCCCCGAGGGGATCCCCGTTCACCGGGTCGAGCGCGGGGGCAAGGGCACGTACCACGGGCCGGGCCAGCTCGTCGGCTATCCCATCGTGGACCTCACGGCGCGCGGGCGCGACGTGCGGCGGTTCGTCCACGAGGTCGAGGAGATGGTCGTCGCGGCCCTCGCCACGCTCTCGATCCCGGCGGGCCGCGTCGCGGGCCGCCGCGGCGTCTGGATCGGGGGCGAGCGGAAGATCGCGAGCGTCGGCATCGCCGTCGAGGAGTGGGTCACGTTCCACGGGCTCGCGCTCAACGTGGCCAACGACCTGGGCCCGTTCCGGGCCTTCCACCCGTGCGGGTTCGACGGCCAGGTGATGACCAGCGTGAGCCGGGAGCTCGGTGCTCCCGTCGCGGTCGACGCGCTCAAGGCCCCCCTCGTCACGGCGTGGGAGGGCCTCTTCGGCTCCGCCCGGCCCGCGGCGGCCCCGTCGCCGCCGGTTCCGGCCCCGACATGACGGCTCCCCCCGCCCGCCGCCTCCTCCTCGTCGGGGGTGGGGGCGGCCTTCTCGGCCGGGAGGTGCTGCGGCAGTTCCTGCCCGATCACCGCGTCCGCTCGGTCCACCGCCACATCGCGCCCGGCGAGGGGCCGGAGGTCGAGTGGGTCGCGGCGGACGTCGCGGGGCCGGTCGACTGGCCGCGTCTCCTGCGGGGGGTCGATGTCGTCGTGACGCTCGCCTGGTACCGATGGGCCGCGCCCGCCCGCTTCCGGGCCCTCGGCGACGGGCTCCTCCGCCTCCTCGCCGCGGCCCGGACGGCGTCCGTCGCCCGGTTCGTCCACATCAGCGTCCCGGCGGCGCCTCCCGAGCTCGAGACGGGTCTACCGTACCTGGCCGAGAAGCGGCGGTTCGACGCGGCCCTCCTGGACAGCGGCCTCTCCGTCCGGATCGTGCGGCCCACGATGCTCTTCGGCGAGGGGGACCGGCTCCTCGGCGTCATGCTCCGGCTGATGCACCGCTTTCCGGTCTTCCCGATGTTCGGGGACGGGGCCTACCACGTGAGCCCCATCGCCGTCGCCGACGTGGCGCGGATCCTCTGGCTCGAGGCCGCGTCGGACCGGACGGGGACGATCGACGCGGGAGGGCCGGAGCGCTTTCGCTACCGGGACCTTACCGACGAGATGTACCGGCGCCTGGGCAAGCGGCCCCGCTACCTCCCCCTCGGCCCCCGCGGTTCGGTCGCCCTCGGCCGCGTCGTGCAGTCCGTGGGCTCCGACCTGCTCTACGCGTACGAGGTCCGCTGGCTGCTGAGCGACCGACTGGGGCTCGACCCGTACCCTGGGCTCGACCGGCCCCTCGCCCGCGTGGGCCCGTACCTCGCCGAGCAGGCCGCCCGCTGGCGGCGGGGGGAGACCCCGCCGGCCCCCGCGTCCGCCCGAGGGTAGCTTTATCCCCCCTTCCCGCCCATTCTATCGGCGATGGAAGCGACCGACCTTGCGCGCACGATGGGGGATTTCTATGCCGTGGCGTCGGAGGTGCTCCGGGACGTCTCGGACATCACCGACCAGCAGGTCAAGCACTGGATCGTCAATCCGTTCCTCGAGACCCTCGGCTGGGACCCGCACGACAAGCGGCAGGTCTACCTCGACTACCCGGTCAAGCCCGAGGGGCACGCCGACTACGCCCTCCTGGACGGTAAGGGCGGGCCGCGGCTGATCCTCGAGGTGCGCGGGGCGGCGCAGCCGGTCGCGGACTCCGAGTCGTCGGTGAAGAAGGCCCGCAGCGTGGGCGCGCCCCTCGCCCTGGTGACGAACGGCCAGGAGTTCGCCCTCTGGTTCCTCGCCGATGGCGAATCCCCGACGCCGCTCTTTTTGCTGCGGCTCAAGGAGCTCGCGGACAATCCCGAGGCGCTCCTCGGCCTCACCGTCCAGTACCGCCTGAGCGACACGGGGATCAACCAGCTGAGGAAGCACGCGATCCGGGCCGCGGTCCTCCAGATGCTCGAGGACAACTCGGAAAAGACGTTCGACGCGATGGTCAACTGGGTCCAGTCCCAGGTCGCCCCCGGCGGCCTGGACGAGACGACCGAGTCGGCGATCCGCGAGGCGACGATGCTCTGGCTCACGGAGGAGCACCTGACGATGCCCGCCTTCGCCCCCGCGGAGAGCGGCAAGCGCCCGGCGGACCTGCGGGCCACGACGGCGAAGGACTGGGAGCCGTTCCCCCGCGGCCCGCCCGGGACGTTCCAGTACAAGTACGACGCCGCGAAGACCCTCGACATCCGCAGCACCCCCAAGGAGGTGCGGGAGGCGCTGAGGATGCAGGGACTGCGCACGCCCACCGCCACGGCGTTCGGCGGGTTCTACTACGCCCTGCGCCAGCGCGCCGGGCTGCCGCCGACGTAGGGGCGGGCCGTCCGTCCCCCCCGGACCGCCCGCGCGCGAAGGGACGGAACGCTTAAGGGGCGGCCCGGGGGAGCGACGCCGCCGAACCCATGACCCGACCCCCGTTCCGGATGCTCCTCGACTTCGACGGCACGCTCGTCGAACCGAACGTGGCGATCGAGCTCGTCAGCGAGTTCGTTCCCGACGGACGGCGGGTCGCGCACGAGATCGACGAGCTGCTGCACTCCGGCCGCATCTCGCTGCGCGAGGCGTGGTCGCGGCAGGTGGCGCTGCTGGACCCCCACCGCCTCGACGAGATGGCCCGCTGGTCCGTCGAGCACACCCCGCTCCGGGCGGGGGCGACGGAGCTCGTCGACCTCCTGCGCCGGCATGCCGTCCCGACGACGGTCGTCTCGGGGGGCCTCGATTTCTACATCCGCCCGATCCTCCGGCGGGCCGGGTTCGATCTTCCGGTCCGCTCGGACCGGCTCGAGGTCAACGACGGGTCGTTCGACCTCCGCCACCCGTACGGCCACCCC
>JAKAOB010000095.1 GCA_021812305.1 Thermoplasmata archaeon | reverse complement strand
GACGCCCCGCACCTTCCTCAACATCACCGACCGCGTCCGCGCGGTGGTCCGAGCGAGCGGGGTGCGGGAGGGGCTGGTCCTCGTCTCGGCGATGCACATCACCTCGGCGGTCTACGTCAACGACGACGAACCGGGCCTGATCTCGGACATCGAGGCGTGGGCCGACCGCCTCGCCCCGCCGGGCGACTACCTCCATCACCGCTCGGGGGAGACGAACGGTGACGCCCATCTCAAGAACCTCCTGCTCGGCCACCAGGTCCTGCTGCCCGTGACCTCCGGCGAGCTCGACCTCGGGCCCTGGGAGGCGGTCTTCTACGCCGAGTTCGACGGCCGGCGGCGAAAGCGGGTCGTCGTGAAGGTGCTCGGCGAGTAGCCCGTCACGCCTCGAGGTTCGGGTCGAGGCCGGCGCCCGTCCCGGCAGCGGCGCGCGGGGCCGGGCGGGGCGCGGTGAGGTCGACGAGCGGCACCTTCCGGGCGATCTCGCGCGCCATCGCCGAGCACGTCGACGCCGGGACGGGGCGGCGCGTGTAGCCGGGGAGCGCGAGGTCGTACGTCACGACCTTCTTCTCGGCGATCGTCTCCCAGACGGCGCGCCAGATCCGCTCGGCCGCCTCGGCCTCGCCGACATGGCGGAGCAGGAGCTCGAGGGAGAGGATCTCGGCCACGGGGTTCGCCTTGTCCTGGCCGGCGTACTTCGGGGCCGAGCCGTGGACGGGCTCGAACACCGCGATCCCCTCGCCGTAGAGGGCCCCCGGGGCGATCCCGAGCCCGCCGGCCAGCCCCGCGCACAGGTCGGAGAGGATATCGCCGAAGAGGTTCGTCGTCACGAGGACGTCGTACTCCTCCGGCTTCTTCGCCAGCTGCATGCACATGTTGTCGATGAGCCGCTCGTCGGCGGGCAGGTCGGGGTAGTGCGCCGCCATCTCGCGGAACGCGGTCTGGAACAGCGCGCCCGTGGTCTTCATGATGTTCGCCTTGTGGACCGCCGTCACCTTCCGGCGCCGTTCGCGGCGGGCGAGCTCGAAGGCGAACCGTACGATGCGGTCCGAGGCCTTGCGGGTGATCACATTGACCGTCTCGGCGGCGGTGTGGTCGCGGTCCACCCAATGTTCGACGCCCGCGTAGAGGCCCTCCGTCGCCTCCCGAACGACGATGAGGTCGGTCTCGGGGAACCGGGTCCCCTCCCCGGCGATCGCCCGGGCCGGGCGGACCGACGCGTAGAGGTCCAGCTGCTGGCGGAGCGCGACGTTGACCGAGCGGAATCCGCTCCCGATGGGGGTCGTGATCGGCCCCTTGAGCGCGACCCGGTTGCGTCGGACCGACTCGAGGACCGCCTCGGGCAGCGGGGTCCCGGCGGAACGGATCGCCGCCTCGCCGGCTTCGACGACGTCCCACTCGATCCCGACCCCGGTCGCCTCGGCGACCCGACGCGCGGCGTCCGTCACTTCCGGACCGATCCCGTCGCCCGGGATCAACGTGACTCGGTGGCCCATCCCTGTTCCCCGGCCCCGGGAGGGGCGGTCACCTATAGCGTTTCACGCAGCGCGGCGGGCGCGCCCGGTCGGGGCGGCCGTCGCGGGCGCGAGCCGGGGCAGCATCTCGCCGAGCACCGCGTCGCGGACCCGGTCCTCGTCCGGCTCCCGGGTCCACAGCACGATCACGGCGTCCCAGCTCTGGGGGCTCACGTCCGCGATCTGGACCTGCGGACCCGGGCTTCCCGGCGCGGTCAGCGGGGACGCGGCCAGGGCGCGGGCGGCGTCGCGGACCAGCTCGGGGGAGACCGCCAGCGGGAGCGTCATGCGGACCCGCTGGGAACGCGGGATCGTGGGGTCGAGGTTGACGATGAGGGCGCTGAGGACGACGGAGTTCGGGACCTTGGCCCACCGTCCGCTGTCCAGCTCGAGGACCGTGTAGAACAGCGAGATGTCGCGGACGACCCCGGTGTAGGTCGGGTAGATCAGCTCGTGCGGGTACGACGGCCAGATCGCCCCGTAGCTGGAGGAGACCATGCTGATCCGTTCCCCGGGCCGGAACGGCTGGGCGAGGACGATGAGAAAGCCGGCGAAGAGGTTCGCGAGGACGGTCTGGCTCGCGAGGCCGAGGACCACGGCCGCGAAGGCGCTCCCGAGGAAGACGCTCTCCGGCGCGACGTGGAACACGAGGAGGATGGTGAGAAGGACCCCGACGCCGATGAGCGTGTTGATGAACAGGGCCACGCTCGACGCGTGCCGCGCCAGGCGGCCGGTGCGCAAGAAGCGACGGGCCGCCGAGGTGAACGCGCGCGCGACCAGATAGCCGACGAGGGCGACCGCGCCGGCCTCGAGGAGCATGAGCTCGAGCGGGGTCGCGCTCGGCAGGTAGGCGCTGCCGACATACAGCGCCACGGCCAGGGCGACCGCTCCGAGGAGGGCGATCCCGAGGTCCCGGACGAGATGGGTGGGCGGCGCGCCGCTCGACGAGTCCACGTCCCGCCGAGACGGGGGCGGGTACATTAGCTCCCGTAAAGGAACACCGGCCGCGGGCCTGAACGATGCGTTTCTAAGATTTCTTATAATACCGAGTAAATCGGGTCCCCATGCTGAGCGTCCCCCATCCCGAGGTCCTCGCCCCCGACTTCGTCCCGCCGGTCGCCCTCGGCCGCAACGGCGAGCTGGCGCGCCTCGCCGAGCTCCTCGGCGCGGGGGAGCTCGCGGGGCCCTCGCCCCGCGTCGCCGAGGTCGTGGGGCCCTCCGGTGCTGGGACCTCGGCCGTGGCCCGTCTCGCGGCCCGCCGGCTGCTCGAGGGGATCCGGCGCCACGGCGCGCCGACCCCGCCGCTGTTCGCGGCGGTCCGCGTCCGCCGCTGCCGGGGGACGGTCGGAGTGGCCAGCGCGCTCGTGCAGACGTTCGACGAGGGGTTCGACGGGCACGGCTTTCCGGCGGCCGAGGTCCTCGCGGGCTTTCTGCGTCGCCTCCGGCGCGACGCGCGCCCGGCGGTCCTCGTTCTGGACGACCTGGGTCCCTCGGCCCCGGACCTCGAGCCGATCCTCAAGGGATTCGCCCGGCCGGATCGCTTCCTACCCGAGGGGGAGAGCGGGCTGCCCCCGATACGGCTGATCCTGGCGGGCGTGCCCGAGGCGGAAGGCGTCTGGCGCGCCGCCCGACGGGCCGGTTTCGAACGGAGCGCCCGGGTCGAGCTTCCGCCGTACGCCTACCTCACCCTCGAGGCGATCGTCGAGGACCGCCTCGTCCGGGCCCTCGGTCGACCGGCGCCCCCCGGCATGGCGACGGAGATCGCCGAGCGGGCCCACGCCGACACGGCCAGCGCGTCGCGGGCGCTCGAGCTCCTCCGCCGCATCCTGTTCGAGGGCGGAGGTGGGCCGCGGCCGGCGGTGCCGGCCGCGTGCCGGGACGGGCTCTACGTCGAGCCCCGCATCCTCGAGGCGCTCCATCGGGCGCTCGCGGGCGGGCCGGTGAGCCTGGGCGAGCTCAAGCGCTGGGAGGCGCGCCTCGCCGACCTCGACGGCGCCCGGCCGCTGCCGGCGACGACCCTGTGGCGGCGCCTGCTGCGGCTCGAGGCCGAGGGGCTCATCCACCGGCGGGTCCGGATGGGCGGCGAGGGCGGGACCCGTTCGGTCCTCGAGCTCACGCGGCCGTTCACCGACTGGCCGGTGCGTCCGGCTCTTCCGGGAAGTCGTCCAACCGTCGTGCACGCCGGCGTCGCGGCGCACCGGGCGGGGGGGCGGCCGCACGGGGCGATGGGACCGGAGCCGTTCCCTCCCCACTGGCCGCCCTCGCCCCGGCGGCCGATCGCGGAGGGCGGACCTCGTTGAGGACCATCTCGGCGAGCTTCGGCGAGCGCAGGGCCTGCGCGAGACGGTCGACGCTCGCTCCGCGCAGCGACTCCCGGTCCGGGAACCCCGCTGCGAGGAGGGCGCGGCCCCGCACCCGGCCGATCCCGCGCAGCCGCACCAGGTCGAGCAGGTCCTCGCGCACTCCGTAGCGGACCCGCAGCGACAGCGCGTCGATCGGGCGGGCCGCCGTCCGATGGAAGCGGGCGGCGATCCGGGAGGCGCCGAAGAGGAGCCAGTCGGCGTCCTCGACCTTGGCGCGAAGGTCACCGGCCCCGATCCCGTAGCGCTCCGTGAGCGAGGCGATCGGGGTCTCGTCGATCCACGCCTCGAGGACCTCGGCGGTCTTGAGCGACGAGAGGAACGTCTCGAGGTCCGGCGTGAGACCGTCCTCCTCGGGCTTGAGGAGCAGCTCGGCCTCCTCGTCGACGTACCGGGACAGGAGGTCGGCCTCCTCGCCCCGGCGCAGGAACAACGGCGGCAGGTCCGGCGTCGCGGCCACGGCGGCGAGAAGGGGGAACGGTCGGACGCCGATCGGGACCCGCTCCAGCGCCCGCCGGAGCAGGACGGCGCTCATCGGGTCGAGGTAGAGCTCGCTCGTCAGCTCGCCGAACGGGCTGGCGACGAGACCGCCGCCCGTCTCGAGGAGGGCATGCTCCTCGAGGAACCGCCGCGCGCGTCCGACGATCGCCGCGATGTCGGCGAGGGGGAGGGTGTGCCCGAAGAAGGTCCCGCGCAGGAACGTCTCGAGGTCGGCGTCCGACCCGACGACGCGGCTCGCCACCAGGGCGAGCAGGTGCATGCGCAGCGCCGGCTCGGCCGCGAGGCGGGAGCGGACCTCCTCGGGGGGGGCCGAGAGGTAGCGGTCGAGGAGCCGGTCCTCGTCCTCCGGAGTGCGCGCGACGAGCACCGCCTCTCCTTCGGTGTCGAACCGGGGGCGGCCCGCCCGCCCGCACATCTGCTGCACCTCCATCGCCGGGATCGGCGCCTGCATCCCGAGGTGGTCGTCGTAGCGGGTCGTGTCCCGGACGATCACGCGTCGGGCGGGAAGGTTGATGCCGGCGGCGAGGGTCGGCGTCGCGACGAGCGCCTTGAGGCGGCGGTCGAGGAAGGCGCGTTCGATGACGCGCCGCTCGGGGTTCGTGAGCGACGCGTTGTGGAACGCCACCCCCCGGGGGACGAGCCCGGTGAGGCGGCGCATCCCCTCGGTGTCCTCCTCGCCGGCGCTTCCGAGCTCGTCGGCGACCGCCGCCGCGGCGGAGCGCTCGCCGGGGTCGAGGAGCCCGTACACCGTGGGCGCGAGCGTCTGGGCCACCTGCTCGCTCGCGCGGCGCGAGTTGACGAAGACGATCGCCTGGCCGCCGTCGCGCAGGACGGAGCCCACGAGCCGGGGGACCGGGTCGCCGCCGCCGGGGATGGGCCGGAGCGACAGGTCCGTGAACACGATGCGGCCGTCCCGGTACACGCCCGACCGCAGCGGCACCGGCCGGAAGTCGCTCGCGATGTGCCGGGCGCCGAGCCACGCGGCGAGCTCCTTCGAGTTGCCGACCGTCGCCGACAGGGCGAGGACCTGCAGGTCCCGGTGGGCCGCCCTGAGGCGGGTCAGCGTCACCTCGAGCGTCGGGCCGCGGTCCGGGTCGCGCAGGAGGTGGACCTCGTCGGCGACGACGCAGCCGAGGCGGTCGAGCCACGGGCTTCCCTTGCGCAGAAGCGCGTCGGCCTTCTCGCTGGTCGCGACCAGGATGTCGAGCCGGTCGAGGGTCGCCGGCGGCAGGTCGAAGTCGCCGATCGACAGGCCGACCCGCACCCCGAGCGCGGCGAACGCGCGGAGGTCCTCGAACTTCTCCTGGGCCAGGGCCCTCAGCGGGACGAGGTAGAGCCCGGTCCGGCCCGCCCGCGCCGCGCGCAGCAGGCCCAGGTAGGCGACGAGCGACTTTCCGCTGGCCGTCGGGCAGGCGAGGAGCACGCTCTCGCCCCGAAGGACCGGCGCGAGGGCCGTCGCCTGCGGGGGGTAGAGCGAACGGATCCCCTGCGCCTCGAGGATCGCCCGCACCTCGGGGGGGATCGGTAGGTCGCCGACGGATGTGTACTCCGCGTCACCCGGGGGCGGCCCTTCCCTCGCGGCCCGTCCCGGACGCGTCACGGTGCGGGAGTACGGGCCGGCATGATAGCGTTTCGTCCGCGCCGCGTCAGCGGCCCACCAGCGAGCGGCCCAGGATGAGCTGCTGGATCTCCGTCGTCCCCTCGACGATGGGGAAGACGCGCGCGTCCCTCAGGAGGCGTTCGGCCCGCGCGCCGGCCCGCGCGCCGGCGGGCCCGGCGACGTCCACGGCCCGGTAGGCGATGCGCACCGCCGCCTCGCTCGCGAACAGCTTCGCGGCGCTCGCCGCCGCTACGAAGTCCGCGCCCGCGTCCTTGAGACGGGCCGCCTCCGTCACGAGGGCCCGGGCCGCGCTCACCTCGGTGAACGAGATCGG
>JAKAOB010000094.1:3862-6352 GCA_021812305.1 Thermoplasmata archaeon | reverse complement strand
CTCGATGACCGGTGCAGAGGGTCTCCCCGGTCAGACGAGAGTCGGTGCAACTGCCCATGTCTATGGGCTACGCGTTTCTCGAGGTGAATTCAGCCCGGCTGTCCAAGTTCCGTTCAGCGTCCGGGCGTCCCGCGTCTTTCACCCGTTTGGACCGGGCGCGGTTCCGCCGACCAGCACCGCTGCTGCGCTCGAAGAGGGCGGGACATGGACAAGTCCGTGATGCCCGGCAACCGTCCGACGAGAAAGGCCGAGACTTGCCGTACCGGCAGGGATACGAACTCTTCTGCATTGCCCTCTCCCCGCATCCCATGATCCCGCCCTTCCTCTACGCTGGACGGTCGGCGGCCCCCGACCGTCCGCTCGCGCCCCCCCCCCGCCCGAGGAGGGGGAGTTCGGCCGGGGATGAGCGGTGAGGGATAAGTCGGGCATCGGGTTCCCCGTGGCATGGTCTTCCTCCGCGACGAGGGCAGTCTCTTCGACGCCCCTCTAGAGACGGTCTGGGAGTTCGTCGGTTCCGGGGATGCTCACTCGACGGCACACGTCCACAGTGCCACCCATCGGGAGCGCCATGCGGAGCTTTCGGGTACCTATTCTTGGGTGCAGGAGTTCGATGGCCGGCGGGTCCCGTTCCGGATGCGCTGGACCTCGTACTGGCCGCTCGGGATCGCGTACGAGGTCCTGGACGGGCCGTTCACCGGCTCGAAGTTCTTCATCTATTACGAGGGACGCGGGGAGAAGACCGCGGTCGGGATCGTCGGGGAGTTCGTCTCCCCCGAGATCCCCGACGCCGACCTTCCCAGCGCAGTGGACCGGTTCTTCGCGCGGGAGTACGACCAGGACAATGCCGCCCTTCGCAACTGGCCCCGGTCCCCCCGCCCGCCTCGCTGACGTACCGAGCCGCGGCCGGGGCGGGCGACTCGGCCGGCGCGCTACTCCGCGGGCTCGGTCCCTTGCGTCGCCGACCCGCCGTCCACCACGAGCGCCGCTCCGGTCACCCATCGCCCCTCGTCGGAGAGGAGGTACCGGATCGCCCGCGCCACCTCCCACGGAGCGTTCGGAGTCGCATTGCGGGGCCGCACCCCGGCCGTCGTAGGTGGATCGTACGGGGCGTCGTGGCCCATGCTCCCGGGAAGCACCGCGTTGACCCGGATCCCGAACGGCCGATAGTCGGAGGCGAGCTTTCGGGCGAGCTCGGCGATCCCGGCCTTCGCCGCCGCGTAGGCCGCGCTCCCCGTCCGTCGGATCGGCTCCGAAGCGCCGACGAGCACCAGCGCTCCCTCCCGCTGGCGCACCATCGCCGGGAGGACGGCACGGCCCACCCGGTAGATCGGGTCGAGGTTGTCGCGGAGCAGGCCCGTCCATTGCGCGTCGCTCGTCTCGTGCAGGAGCGGCTCCGGCCCCGCCCAGCGCCCCGCCGTGACACAGGCGGCGTCCAGGCGGCCGAACTCCGAGAGCGCTTCGGCCACGACCGCCTCGACGGGGCCCGGAGCGACGAGGTCCGCCGTCTTCACGCGGAGCCGCCAGCCGCGACCGCGCGCCGCGCTCTCGAGCGCTTCGAGCGCGGGCCGGCTCCGTGCCACGGCCACCACCGCCGCCCCGCTCGCCGCGAGGGCGCTCACGACCGCGGTCCCCAACCCGCCGCCGACGCCGGCCACCAGCACCACCTTCTCGTCCCAGCTCATCTCACTTCGTCGGCCCATACGACGACCCGGGATTTCCGCGTTTGTGTCCGGAGGAGTAAATAGGCCGGGCGGCTCGGCCGCGGCGTGATGCGCCGGCGCACCGGTCGTGCTCCGAGGCCCCGTCCGGGAAGGACGCGGATCGGGTCCCGCGAATCGATCCCCGGGATCCTCGTCGTCGTAGCGGCGGCCGTCCTCGCGGCGCCGCTCCTTCCGGGGCCCGCCGTCGTCCCCCACCGATCCGCGGCACCGATGTCCGCGCCGCCGTCCTCGGTCGCCGGGCCCGGTGGGCTGCCCCGGACCGCGACCCCGCGACCCGCGAGCGGCCACGTCAATCCCTTCGCGCTCATCTCGAGCGAGCCCGCCCCCATGGGGATCGCCGACTTCGGCGTCACGGGGACGGCCGGGGTCGTCCACGCCTACAGCTACGGTACGCCCGAGTTCGAGGGGAACGTCACGGTCGACTCGATGCTGACGAGCATCACCGGCTCGTCGCAGACCTACATGACGTTCCAGCTCAATGTCGTCGTGGTCTTCACCCTCGGTGGGACGAACTACTCCTACTGGATCCAGGACATCGCCTCGATGGAGTCGTCCACGGGCTACACCGGCTGGATCGACAACATCTGGAACCTTTCGGGCTCCGGCTCCGGGGTCGGCTTCGCCTCGTCCGGCGAGATCTCGGGGAACGGCACCGTGAACAGCTACAACGGCCTTGTGTGGTACGCCGACTCTCCCGGCACGAACTTCCCGGGCAGCGGCGTCACGCTCAGCTACCCCACCGCGATCTCGATCCGCACCATCTCGAGCA
>JAKAOB010000094.1:0-3852 GCA_021812305.1 Thermoplasmata archaeon | reverse complement strand
GCCCCGTGCGTGTTCTTCCAGGAGGCGTACCCGCCGCTGTGCGCCAGCGACTCGGCGCTGCTGCGGAAGCCCCTCGACCCCCCAGCGCACCCTCCTCAGCACCTCCCCCGCCCAGCTCCCCCCCCGCGATCTCGATCCGCACCATCTCGAGCACGATCAACGGCTACCCGCATGTCGGGTTCGAGTACGATGACGGCTACGGTTGGGTGACGTTCGACAACGTCACCTTCGAGCACATGCGCTACGCGGTCGACCACGGGTTCGTGGTCGACGGCTACCAGTACACCCCGGCGGGGATCTTCTACGACGCCGAGTGGGACTACGCCGGGTCGGGCTCCGGCCAGCACAACGTCCACTCCGAGCTCAACATGTCGCTCCGGTACTGGAACGGGCACAACCTCCAGTCCGTTCCGAACGCCTACAACTTCGGCAGCGACACGGCGGAGAGCCTCAACAACGTGATCTCGGGCCTGCCCCCCGCCCCGGCCGACGGGAGCCTCTACTCCCACCTCACGAACGGATCCGGGACCCTGGGCCTGCTCTACAACCGCAGCTCCGTGGCCGATGTCAACGTCTCGACCCCCACGGTCGCCGCCGGGGCGATCGACCTCAACGGCTCCCCGGTCGACTTCACCGGGCACGGGGCGAACCTGACGATCGCGCCGGGAACCTATGCCGTCGCCCTCCTCAACGGCTCGACGGTCGTCGACCAGCAGAACTTCACCTTCGCCCCCGGGTCGTACACCCCGCTCACGATCCCGTTCCCGCGCTATCCCGTCAGCTTCCGTGAGACGGGGCTGCCGGCCGGGACCGACTGGTCCGTCGAGCTCGGCAGCGTCCTGGCGAGCTCGAGCGGCGCGGCGGTGAACCTGTCGGCGGAGAACGGCAGCTACAGCTTCCACGTACTCCCCGTCCCCGGCTACGTCGGGAACCTGACCCGGGGCTCCGTCCGTGTCGAGGGGGCGGCCTTGGTACTGGCCGTCGGGTTCACCCCGTTCAACTTCACCGCCTACTTCACCGAGACCGGCCTACCGGCCGGCACCCCCTGGTCGGTCACCCTGGGGACGAACGTGACCACGTTCCCGGCCGCCACCGGGTCCGTCCCGCTTCCGAACGGGACGTACGCCTACTCCCTCTCCACGGTCAACGCCTATGTGGCGAGCCCGGCGACCGGGAGCTTCACCGTCAACGGTACCGACGTCGGGCTCGACGTGAGCTTCGTCCTCCACCTCGGCTCGATCCTCGGGTCGCTCGCCCCGGCCAACGCGACCCTCGAGGTCGACGGGGGACCCGAGGCCGTCCTCCACGGTTCCATCAACCTCTCCGAAGCCCCCGGCACCTACACCCTCGAGGCGCTGGCCCACGGCTACGCTCCGGCCTGGCTCAACGTCACGGTGACCGCCGGCAACGTCTCGTGGGCGAACCTCTCCCTGAGCGCGCTCCCCGCCACCGGCGCCGGATCCAGCCCCTCCGCGGGAGGCTCCGGGAGCGACGCCCTGCTCCTCTACGCGGCCCTGGGGGCGGTCGGGGTCGCTGCCGTGGTGGGCGCCGCCTGGGGGCTGCGCCGCCGCACGCGGCCGCCCGCAGCGTAGTCCCGCGTCGCCGGTTCGCAAAGGCGTTAGGGTGTCGGGCCGGTGACCGGCCGGATGCGGATCGCCTTCTTCACCGACAGCTTCCCCCCGACGCACGACGGGGTCGCCCGGGAAACGGACGCCCTCGCCCGCGCGCTGCGGCAGCGGGGCCACCCGGTGCACGTCGTCACGGTCGGCCGGGCCGGGCTTTCGCGGGACGAGGTGCGGAACGACGGCGTGACCGTCCGTCGGGTCCGCTCGATCGCCGCGCCGGGGTATCCGCAGTATCGCATCGCGCTCTCCCCGGGGGGAGCCCATACGCTCGCCGCCGTGCGCCGGAGCGATGTCGTCCACGTGCACACGCCCGGGTTCGTGGGCCTCGCGGGCTTCCTTCTCGCCCGAGGGACCGGGACCCCGGTGCTCTCCACCTACCATACGGACCTCGCCGGGATCCTGGGAACGATGCCGGCCGACCGGGGACGGGCGGCCTTCTACCGCCGATGGGCCCGGTTCGCGCTCGACCTGTGCCGCGCGAGCGACGCGGCGACCGCACCGACGGCGCGTGCGGCAGCGGCCCTCGCGGCGCCGAAGAGCCGGGCCGGTGCACCGGAGGTCGTCCCGAACGGTGTGGAGCTCGACCGCTTCGGACCCGCGGCGCCCGGGCCGGACTGGCCGGCCCGGCTCGGCAGCGGGCGCCGGCCCCTCGTCACGTACCTGGGTCGCCTGACCCGGGACAAGGGGGTCCTGACCCTCCTCGATGCCACGGAACGTCTCCCGCCGGAGGTGGCCATGGACCTGGTGATCGGCGGAGAGGGGCCGCAGGCCGGCGCGCTCCGGGAACGGATCGACGGGTCGCCGCTCCTAAGCCGCCGGGTCCGCCTCGTCGGTCCGGTCGACGAAGAGGAGAAGCCCGCGCTCCTCGCGCAGAGCGCCGTGTTCGTCCTTCCCTCCACCGCCGACACCTCCTCGGTCGCGGTCCTCGAGGCGATGGCCTGCGGCACGGCGGTCGTCGCGTCGCGGGTCGGGGGCCCCCGAGAGATCGTACAGGACGGCGAGACCGGGCTCACCGTCGACCCGCGCGATCCGTCGGAGATCGCCCGGGCGATCGGCGCCCTGCTGGGCGACCCCCTCCGGCGTGCCGCGCTCGGCCGGGCCGCCCGGAACTGGGCCGTGGCGCACGCGTCCGTCGCGGCCACGGCCGGGCGCTACCTTGACCTCTACGCGCGGATCGGCGCGGGGAGGGGCGGCGCGAACGGCCCCGCCCCTACGGCGCCGGCCCGGTAGGAGCGACGGGGGCCGGTCCTCCGGGGCCGCGGGGGGTCCGCCGGCGACGCCGCAGCCACCACCCCGCCGCGACCACGGCCACCGCCGCGACCGCACCGCCGACGATCAGGAGCGTGGTCGCGCTCCAGAAGGGGACGGGGGCCGCGGAGGGGGCGGGAGCCACCGCGATCGTCAGGGTCGCGTTGGCGCTCCCGCCCACGCCGTCGGTGACGGTGACCCCGAGCGAATACGATCCGCCCGCGCTCGGGGTGCAGTTGAACCACGCCCGGTTGACCGAGAGGCAACCGGGAGGCAGCCCGGAGTAGGCGAACGCGAAGCGGGGCGTACCGCCCGAGACCGCGGTGTGGACCTCGAGGTTGCTCCCGGCGACCACGTCGACCGGCGAGGCGGTGAACCCGGTGATCGCCAGCGGCGGGGCGACGGTCAGCACGGAGGAGGTCTGGGCCGACGCCCCCCCGGCGGCGGTCGCGACGACGGTCACCAGGTAGCCGCCGATCGTCGTCGGCGTGCAGGTGAAGGCCGACGCGTTGAGGCTCGGGCACCCGGGGGGAAGGCCGGAGTAGTTGAAGCGAACCCACCCGGTCGCCCCGTGGACGACCACGACGCCGCTCACGGCCATCCCGAGGTCGACCTGCGGGGGCACGAACTTGAACGAAGTGACGGTAAGGAGCATCGGGACCGCCCCGCCGCCGTGGGACCGCGCCCCCGGTGCGGCCGAGGCGACGGACCTCCCGAGCCCGCCGACCTCGACGGCGGCCGGGAGCAGGAGGAGGGCGCCGACCAGCACGGCCACGGCGACCGCGCGACCCTGCGGAGCCCGCCGCGGCATCCGTCCCCCAGCGGACGACGGGGCAGAAAAGCGTGACGTCGGACGCCGTCGGCGCCTCCACCGGATTCCCTCCTTCGCCACGAGGACCGGGCCCCCGGTTCGTCCGAACCGGCGATCACCCCGACGGCGGGGGGGGCGCAGGCCCGGAACGATCGAGCTCCAGATCGG
>JAKAOB010000011.1 GCA_021812305.1 Thermoplasmata archaeon | reverse complement strand
GTATGGAGGTCCTTGGCGTGGCGTGCCTCGGCAAGGGCGTGTCGCACTCGGGACTTGCCCTCCTCAAGACTGCGGGACGCCTCGAGGATCCCCATGGCGATGCTCAGCCCGTCTCCAATCCCATCCACGTGCTCTCGATCGAACTTGTTCATGGCCGCATGGTCAGCGCCCCGGCTCTTGAACCCTTCAAGGGGGGTCGCGAAACGGTCCGAGGAGGAGGGGTGCAGCGCCGAGCCCACATTCGACAACGGGCCTTCTCCTCTGACGGAGAGGCTAGACGTGTAACCCTAACTCTATCGCTTGTCGAGCCCTAACTACTTGTACTTCCACCCCTATCCTCGTGTGTGCGGCTCGCGGCCCACCTCGAGGTCGACACCGTCAAGGGTCGCCGGTACGGCCGCATCGTGCACGCCTTCCGGGACGCGGGCCGGATCCGGCGGATCACCCTCGTTCAGCTTGGCCCGATCACTCCCGACCAGAGCCAGCGGGTGCGACTCTGGCTGGCTCACAATCCGCTCCTTCCCCTCGCCCAGGGGTCCCGCCTTCTCGATCTCGCCGATGTGCGCAAGCGTCGGACCTTGCTCTACGGCCGCGTGGCGCTCGGCCACCTCCTCTGGAGGCAACTGGGACTTCACCGCATCGTCCTCGAGGCGCTCGGAGCGGTCCCGAACAAACTCCGCGTCGCCCAGCAGCTCGAGACCATCGTCCTCAACCGCCTCGATGACCCGACCTCGAAGTACGGCCTCCTCGACTGGCTGACCACCTCGGCGACCCTCCCGCTGCTCGGGGCCGCCCGCGCTCGATGGCACGACAACCACTTCTATCGGGCCATGGACCGCCTCTGGCAGCGCAAAGAGTTCCTCGAGCGGAGAATCTACGAGTCGGTCGTGCGCCCTCGGAGGAGCGGCGCCCCCGTCCTGTACCACGATCTGACGAGCTCCTACTATGAGGGCGAAGGAGGCCCCCTCGCCCAGTTCGGTTACTCGAGGGACCACCGTGGGGACCGACCCCAGATCACCTGGGGCATGGTCGTCACGCCGGAGGGACTGCCGATCACGATGCAGGTCTATCCGGGCAACACCACCGACAACACCACGGTGGTCCGGATGCGCCAGCGGCTCACCGAGGTGTTCGGTCTCCAGGAAGGGATCTACGTCGGGGATCGGGGGATGAAGACCCACGACATCCTCGAGGACCTCCACGCCCACGGGTTCCACTACGTCCTCGCCGAGACCAACCGCTTCGTGGAGGAGATCATCCTCCAAGCGAGGAAGCTCCCGCCGGTGGCTGTGGGTCACCAGAACGTCGCGCGGGAGGTCCTCGACCGTGAGGGGCGGCGGTTCATCGTCCTCCTCAACGAGGAGCGGAGGGCGATCGAGCTCGAGGGGCTCGAGCGACGGATCGCCGAGGGCAATGCGATCGTCGAACAGGTGCGGCGGGGTTGGAAGCGCAACCCCGACCGTCACCACCACGCATTGCTCAAGCAGGCGCAGGCGACGCTCGCCGCCAAGGGGCTCTCCGATCTCTTCGACCTCGATTGGGAGGAGGATTCCTTCCAGGGGCTGATCGCCCCGCTCAAGGACCGGGTGGCGCGCGCCCGGCGACTCGCCGGGTGGTGGGTGCTCACCACCGACACGGACCTTCCCGCCGAGGAGGTCGTACGGCTCTACACGGGGCTCGCGGTAATCGAGGCGGGGTGGCGGGAGTTGAAGAGTGGCCTCGAGGTGAGACCGCTCCGTCACCGCCTCGACCGACGGGTCGAGGCGCATCTGGTGCTGTGCCTCCTCGCCTACCTCATCGAGAAGGTGCTGGAGCTCCAAGTCCTATCACTGGGGATCACGGGACGGGCCGCCCTCGAGCGATTCCGAGCCAGTACGATCGATGAACTGGAGCTGGCGGAGACAGGGATCCGCCAGTGGCGGGTGACGGAGCTCAGCGCGGAACAGGCCGAAGTGCTCTCGGCCGCCGGGATCGCGAAGGAGCGCTTCCAGGAGGGCTGGCGCCGGCTCGAGTGAGGGGCCCACGTAGCCCTAACTTTCGGGGGGTCCCCCCGGCGTGCCCGGCTGATGAGGATCTCGCGTTATCCGCTGTCGAATCTGGGTCAGGACCTGGTGGAAGAGGCCGTCCATCAGCGGAAGGTTCCGGACCCGGAACCTCGCGAGCGTGGTGAAGTGCGGGTGCTGATCGGCGGCGAGCCACCGGACGGCGACATCCTCGAAGGTCGCCTTCTCCAGTCGGCGTGAGCTCACCACGCCGACAGAGTAGCCGTAGAGGAGGACCTTGAGCTGCATTCTCGGATGGAACGCCGGGAACCCTCCCTCGGCGTTCCGATAGGTGGCGAGGAGGGGCTCGAGGTCGAGGTGATTCACGACATCGGCCACGACCCGAGCGAGGTGATCCTCGGGGAGCCACTCGTTCAGGTTCGGCGGCAGTAGCACATTCTGCTTCGGGTCGTACTTGCGGAACGACGGTCCCTTCGAGGAGGGCATGCGCCTCGATGGTCGGGGCCGGCTATAGTACCCACGTTCCAACCGAAACGATCGTCACGGGGAATAACGCTACGGGCTCCTAGCGCTCGAGCTCCTCGACGAGGTGCTGGACGCCCGGCAGGATCAGCCGCTCGAGCGCGGTCCGGACCGCTCGCTCGGAACCCGGCAGGGCGAAGATCGGCTTTCCCTTCACGAGGTAGAGGGCGGCCCGGCTGAGCATCGCGAGCGCGCCCACCTCGGAGAAGCTCACGGACCGGTAGAGCTGGCCGAACCCCTCGAGCGGCCGCCCGCCCATCGCCTCGAGCGCGTTGACCGTGAGGTCGCGGGAGCTCACCCCGGTGCCGCCGACGGTGACGACGGCCTCGACGGGGCGCTCGGCGAGGTACGGCTCGAGCCGGTCGCGCACGTCCGCGACGCTGTTCGCGACCAGGTCGTAGTGGACGACGGTGTGGCCGGCCTCGGACAGGAGCCGCTCGGCGAGGTGGCCGGAGACGTCGTCCTCCTCGGTGTGGGTGTCGGACACGGACAGGACGACGAACCCGAGGCTCCTCGACCCGCCGGTGTGGTGCCGTCCCACGGCCGGACCCGTTTCGCTCATGGCTCAGACCCCTGCGCGGCCGCCTTGACCTTCGTCACGACCCTCACCCGTTCGATCCGCGTGGCCGGATACTGGCCCCGCGCGTCCTTCTCCAGGTACTTGAGCATGTCCCATACCGTGAGCAGCGCGACGGCCACTCCGGTGAGCGCCTCCATCTCCACCCCGGTGCGGTAGACGGCCTCGACCTCGGCGGTCGCGCGCAGCCCGCCCGGGGTCGGCGCGATCTCGACCCGGCTGCCGGTGAGGGGGACCGGGTGGCAGTGCGGAAGGAGGAGCGGGGTCTGTTTGAGGGCGGCCAGGCCGGCGATCTCACCGGCGGCGACCGGGTCGCCCTTCTCCACCCGGCCGGCCCGGATCGCCCGCAGGGTCGCCGGCCGCAGCCGGATCATCCCCGACGCGACGGCCCGCCGGTAGACGAGGGGCTTGTCGTGGACGCGACGCTGGCGGGCCACGGGCTCACCTCAGGCCCGTCGGTCCGGCGGCCAGTCGCGCGAGGACGGTCTCGAGCTGGAGGCGCTCCGAGGCCCCCTCGGAGAGGCGGAAGTCGATCTCGCCGAGGTAGTCGACGAGGCGGATCTTCTCGCGGGGAGGGACCACGGCGTCGGGCAGGTCCGGAAGGTAGCTGTGGATCGCCTTGAGGATGTCCTCCCCGCTCGCCCCGCGGTCGGTGAACAGGCGGAACAGCTGGGCGCGGGCCCCGAAGAAGTCGCCCTTGAGCGCCGCCCCGACCATCGATTCCACCTCGGACTTGAGCGGGAGGGTGCCGACCTCGCCGACGGTCGCCTCGGTGACGGGGTCCGCGAACGTCGCGGCGAGCTGGAGGAGGTTCTCCGCCCGGCGCTCGTCCCCGGCCGCCGCCGTGACGATCGTCCGGAACGCGGCCGGTTCGACGGTCTTGCCCTCGGCCTTCGCGATCCGCTCGAGCTTGGTGAGCATCTGCTCCGGGGAGAGCGGCCGGAAGCGGAACACCGCACACCGCGACTGGATCGGCTCGATGATCCGGGACGAGTAGTTGCACGAGAGGATGAACCGGCACGCGGCCGAATAACGCTCCATCATCCGTCGCAGGGAGGCCTGGGCCTCGGCCGTCAGGTTGTCGGCCTCGTCGAGGAAGAGGATCTTGAACCCCACGCCGCCGATCGGCGCCGAACGGGCGTAGCCCTTGATCGTCGTGCGCACGGTCTCGATGCCGCGCTCGTCGGAGGCGTTGAGCTCGAGGAAGTTCTGCCGCCACTCTTCGCCGAACAGGTCCCGGGCCAGGGCGAGGGCCGCCGTCGTCTTCCCCGTGCCGGGCGGTCCGGCGAACAGCAGGTGCGGGAGCGAGCGCTTCTCGGCGTACGCCCGCAGCAGGGGGACGACCCCTTCCTGGCCCACCATCTCGGAGAGCGACCGGGGTCGGTACTTCTCGACCCAGATCGCCCCGTACGCCGCTTCCGCCATCCGCCGTTCTCCCGCCCGAGGGACGGTCGCGGTACTAAGGTTTTGCCCGCCGCACGGGCGCAAGGGAGGCGGCCCCGCAAGGTTCCCCGCGAGCGGGCCGGGGGACGCGAGGCCCTCCCGCCTCGGGCGTCGCTGGCCGGCGGGAAACTGCGAGGCTATATCGGGCGGACGCCTCCACGGGGCGTGCGCGAGCGGCTCGCCTACGTGCAGTTTCGCGGGTCGATCCGCGAGCAGTCGGTCGAGCCGTTTCTGGGCCTGCTCAAGTCGCTGCGCCAGCGCCGGCGCGTGCGCGGCGTCCTCCTCGACATCTCGAGCGGCGGCGGCGGGAGCATCGCCTCGACGGACTTCTACCTCGCCGTCAAGCGCCTCGACCAGGTCAAGCCCGTCTTCGCGAGCATCGGGTCGATCGGGGCCTCGGGCGCCTACATGGCCGCCCTGGGCGCCCGGCGCATCTACGCCTACCCCGACTCCGAGGTCGGATCGATCGGCGTCCTCTTTCCGCACATCGCCGTACGGGACCTCCTGGCGAAGCTCGGAATCCAGGTCGAGCTCCTCCACGAGGGGCGCCACAAGGACGCCTACCAGGGGCTGCGGCCCCTCTCCGACGAGGAGCGGGCCAAGCTGCAGGCCGTCGCGGCCGATGGCTATCAGTCGTTCGTGGAGCTCGTGGCGCACGAGCGACGTCGCCCGGTCGACGAGATCCGGGCCCTCGCCACCGGCGAGTTCTGGAGCGGGAAGCAGGCGCTCCGGCTCGGGCTCATCGATGCCCTGGGCGACCGCGAAGACGCCCTGCGCGCCCTCGGAGAGCTCACCGGCATCTCCCCCGAGCGGACGGTCCGCTGGCAGCCGCCGCGGCCGTTCCTCCAGCGGGTGCTCTCCGGCGGATCCAGCGCGCTCGGCGCCTCGCTCGCCGCCGGGGTGCGCGACGGGCTCGAGGACGCGCTCTTCGAGGCGGCGCTCCGCCGCCGGTAGCTCCGCCGCCCCCCCGCGAGGGCTAAATAGCGCCGTACGGCTGAAGGCGAGCGATGCCCCAGGACAACAAGCGCAGCGGATTCCACTCCGCGGCGGGCCTCATCCAGTACTACGACATGGAGGAGACCCGGGCGCTGAAGATCGACCCGTACATCATCCTGATCATGGGCATCGGCGCCGCCGTGGTCGTCGAGATCCTGAACTGGAAGCTCGTCTAGGCCCGGTCAGGCGAGCGCGTCGGCGAGGGCGACCGGGGCGCGCCCGGGGAGGTAGCGGCCCTCCGCGGTACGGCCGAGGAGGCAGACCTTCGACTCGGGCGACTCGTCCAGGACGAGGTAGCCCGTCCGGTCCGATAGCGCCCGCGCGAACGCGGCGATCTCGGTGTGCTCGGGGACGTGGTCGCGGCCGAGCCGTTGACGGGAGCGGCCCATGTAAACGTACCCTTTCGGCTCGACGAAGTCGGGCCGGGCGAGGAGGTCGAGCTCGGCGTAGTGGTCCACCCAGCCCAGGTTCCAGCCCCGCACGAGCGTGTGGCGGAGCACGCGCCGGGTCTTCAGGCCCCGGACGATCTCGAGCGATTCGAGCAGGCGGTCCCACGCATGCGGGTCCGTGGGCAGCGTCAGCCGGCGGAACACCTCGGCGTTCGGCGCCGTCACGCTCACGTAGAGCTGGGTCGGGAGCGGGTCGAGCGCGCGCAGGCCGTCCGGGTTGGTGCCGTTGGTGACGAGGAAGGTCGTGATCCCGCGCTCGGCGCACAGGGCGAGGAAGCGATTTATCTTCGGGTACAGCGTCGGCTCGCCGGTCAGGGAGATCGCGATGTGCCGGGGGGTCTGGGACTCCTCCCACCGGCCGCGGTCGACGTCGGCCTCCCCCTTGAACCCGGAGAGGATGCGGCGCTGCGCCTCGATCGACCGGTCGAGGAGCGCCTCGGGCTCGTCGTACTCGGTCATCATCCCGTCGTTCTCCCAGCCCTGGTTGCGCCAGCAGAACCGGCAGTGCAGGTTGCAGGAATCGATCGCCGGCGACATCTGCAGGCACCGGTGGCTCTCGATGCCGTAGAACCTTCCCTTGTAGCAGTCGCGGCCGTGGACGAGCGACTCGCGGGTCCAGTAGCAGAGCTTGACCGCACTGTGCCGGCCCGTCAGCTGGTAGCCCTGGCCGGCGAGCTCGGTGGTCAGGTCCTGGTCGCCCATCCGGCGGCTTCGACGGGCGCGCGCTCCATAAGGCTTCCGCCCCCGACGCGCGGGGTCAGCCCGCCGCGGAGGCCGCGGGCGGCGCGGTGCCGACCGGCGCGGCGGCCGAGCGCCCGCCGAGACGGACCCAGCGGAGCGAGAAGGAGTTGAGGACGACGCTCGTCGAGGACAGTCCCATCGCCACCGCCCCGGTGATCGGGAGGACGTCGTAGACGCCGAACCCGAGGAAGGGGACGAGGATCCCGGCGGCGATCGGCAGGAGGACCGAGTTGTATCCGAGCGCCCAGAGCAGGTTCTGGCGGACCTTGGCGACGGTCCGCCGGGCCAGGCGCAACGCGAGGGGAATCCCGGTCGCGTCCGCGCGGACGAGGACGACCCCCCCTGCCTCGCGCGCGACGTCCGTACCCGCCCCGATGGCGATCCCGACGTCCGCGGCGAGGAGGGCCGCCGCGTCGTTGACCCCGTCCCCGACGAAGGCCACCCGCCGCCCCTGCCGCTGGAACTCCCGCAGGAGCTCGAGCTTCCCCGCCGGAGAGACGCCGGCTCGGACCTCGTCGACGCCGACCCGCCGTCCGACGGACTCCGCCGCCGACGCATGGTCTCCGGTCACCATCACGACGCGCAGGCCGTCCTCGTGGAGCGCGCGGACGGCCTCGGCGGCCCCCGGGGCGATCGGATCCTCGAAGGCGAAGACGCCGACCGCGTGCCCGGCCTCGGCGAGGACGGAGACGCTCTGGCCCGCGGCCCGGGCCCGATCGAGCGCCCGCCCCAGCTCGGACGGCACGCCCTCCGCAAGTCCCCGCTCGTCCGCCCGCACCTCGAGCGTGCGCCCCTCCAGCTGGCCCCGGATCCCCTGACCGGGGAGGGCCGTCACGTTCTCGACCCGCAAGGGTCGCAGGTTCCTTCGCACGGCCTCCGCCACGATCGCCCGGCCGTACGGATGTTCCGAGCCGGCCTCGAGGCCCGCGGCCAAGGCCAGCAGCTCATCGTCGCTCCTCCCCGCCGTCCCCGAGAACGCGGCGACGGCCGGGCGCCCCAGCGTGAGCGTGCCGGTCTTGTCGGTGAGGACGATGTCGGCCGCGGCGGCCCGTTCGAGGGCGTCGTGCCCCTTGAACAGGATCCCCTCTTCGGCGGCCCGACCGGTCCCGACGACGATGGCGGCGGGCGTCGCGATGCCGAAGGCGCAGGGACACGCGGTGATCGCCACGGAGACGAAGATCAGCAGGGCGACGGTGAACCCTGCCGCGCCGAAGGCGTACCAGGCGGCGGCGGCCGCGACCGCGAGGGTGAGGATCGCGGGTACGAACACGGCCGCGATGCGGTCCGCGAGCCGCTGGAGCGGCACCCGGCTCGTCTCGGCCTCGGTCATGAGCCGGCCGACCTCGGCAAGGAAGGTATCCTCCCCGACCCGCGTCGCCTCCGCCTCCACGACCCCCTCGCCGTTCATCGACCCCGCGAGCACCCGGTCCCCCGGGCCTTTCGCCACGGGGACGCTCTCCCCCGTGAGGATCGCCTCGTTGACGGTCGTGCGACCGGCCGCGAGCCGCCCATCGGTGGGGAACCGCTCGCCCGGTCGGACCCGGAAACGATCGCCGACCGACACTTCGGCGAGGGGCACGTCGACCTCCCCCGCGGCCCGCAGCACCCGCGCCGTCGACGGCAGCATCTCCCGCAGCTTGCGGAGCGCGCCGGTGGCACGGTCCCGGGTGAGATGCTCGAGGTAGTTGCCGGTGAGGATCAGGGTGACGATGAGCGCCGACGCGTCGAAGTAGTACGCCGCGGGGAGCCGGCCGGGCAGGAACAGGGCCACGGTGCTGTAGGCGAACGCCGCGGTGGTCCCGACGGCGATGAGCACGTCCATGTTGCCCATCCGGGTCCGCAGGGCGTCCCAGGTTCCGCGGTAGAACGGCAGGCCGGGATAGAACTGCACGACCGCCGCTAGGCCGAACGCCAGGTACGGCCAACCCGCGAAGTGTATCCCGTAGGTGACCAGCAGGATCACGGCCGAGGCGGGCCACGCGACGGCGAGGCCCCGCCGCAGACGCACGAGCTGCGCGCGGGGCTCCGCGAACTGGATGCGGCAGCCGCTCGAGCAGAAGTAGTAGAGCCGATTGTCGCGGAACAGCTGGAGGGCGTCGGGCCCCTCCTCAACGTACATCCCGCAGATCGGGTCGGTCGGCATCGGGGTCCTCCGGGCGCCGGCGCGTCCGATGGGCAGGGTCGGAGCGGCGGGCGGACCGGACTAGTGGCGAGCCCGCCGGGTCTCGTAGGTCTTGCGGCACCCCTCCGCGCAGAAGTACACGACCTTCCCGTCGTAGGTCCCTTTCGCCGCCGCCTTCTCGCTGTCGATGGTCATACCGCAGACCGGATCCTTCACCATCATCGCGGGTACCCGTGGCGATGAGGCGCGCCGGGTTCTTAGCCTGTCCGTGAGGAGAGGGCTACCCGCTACGCGGGCGACCGGGGAGACCGCAGCCCCCCCCCGCGAGGGATCGCCGAAAGGGATATCCACCGGACCGATTCGCGCGGGCCGATGGTCGAGGAGCTTTCCCCCCGGGAGGTCGCCCAGCGCCTGCGCACCCGGCCGCCGGCGATCCTGCTGCTCGACGTACGCGAACCGGACGAGCGGGCGTTCGCCCGTATCGAGCCGAGCCTGCACGTGCCGATGTCCGACGTGCCTCGGCACCTCGGCCGGCTTCCGAGGGACCGGACGATCGTCGTGTACTGTCACCACGGCTCGCGATCCCAGCTCGTCGCGGGGTATCTCGAGACGATGGGGTTCGAGTCGATCGCGAACCTCACGGGCGGTATCGACGCCTGGTCGGCGGAGGTCGACCCGGCGGTGGCGCGTTACCAGTGACCGGGGCCGGCCCGCGGGCCGGTCGGACCCGCGGCTCAGACGTAGCCGGAGCCGTCGGGCGGCCCGAAGAGGGCCACGTAGCCTCGCATCTTCCAGTACGTCGTCAGGAACTCCTGGCCGCGGGGCGTGAGCTCGTAGGCCGTGAAGCGGTCGAGCTCCCGGCGTCGGACGAGCCCGAGGGCCACCAGGCGGTCGAGCGAGCTCCGGAGCCGGTCGACGGGCATGCCCGCGCCGTAGGAGATGCGCGTGATGCGGGCCGTTCCGGGCTGGCGCTTGATCACCTCGAGGATCGACGCGTAGAGGTCGGTGCGTTCCCGCCGGACCGCCGTGCGCGGACCGGTCCCGGGGCGATCGCCGGCCATGCTCCTCACCGCGGCGGCGTCGGGAGCGTCGCCAGCTGAACCGCCGGCCGCGAGAGCTGCACCCGGCGGCCGAGCGAGAGGTGGCGCACATACTCGATCGACCCGACCCGGCAGTCCGCTCCGACCTCGACCGAGCCGCCGACGATCCGGTCGGCCTGCCCGTGGGCGCCCAGCTCAACGCGGGTGCCGAAGACGGTCTCGACCCGACCGTGACGTCCGACCTCGACCGTTCCCCCCACGACGGGGCCGTGGACCTCGGAGCCGTTCGCGATCTTGAGCGAGGCCGCGCGCAGGCCCGCCGACGTTCGGACCGGGCCGGCGACCTCGGCCGCACCGGTGAACCGCGCGCTGCGGGCCCTCAGCGTGCCCCCGATCTCGGCGGACGGGCCGACGACGTCCCCGGCCACCTCAAGTCGTCCGCCCACCTCGAGATGATCGCTCAGGATCAGGCCGCCGCCGACCCGCAGCACGCCGCCGACCTCCGTTCGCCCCGTGGTCAGCGAACCGCCGACGACGCACTCTCCGCCCACCTCGAGGCGCTCGACCGTGAGGTCCCTAGCCGCCGACAGCACTCCTCCCACCTCCACGCGGCGACCCCGGCCGCCCGCACCGAACGATGCCGTTCCTCCCACTTCGAGGTTCCCGAAGGTGAGGTCCTCTCGTGCGGAGAAGACTCCTCCCACCTCGATCGTCTCCCGGACGACGCCGCCGCCCAGTTGGATCTCTCCGCCGGCCTCGACCCCGTCCAGGTCGACCGCGGCGAGGCGGGCATCCCCCCCGACCGATAGGCGGCCGCCCTTCAGCGGGGCGGACGCCCGCAGCGAGCCGCCCACCGAGAGGGTCCGGAAGGTGGTGGCGGCGGTCGCTTCGAGGACCCCCCCGACGTCGCCCGTCTCGAACGACGTCGGGCCTCCGAGCGCCAGGAACGGGCCGACCGACAGGGCGGCCACGGAGAGCGGGCCCCGGAGGGTGACCCGCGCGTCGTCGGCGCGCAGCCGATCCTCGACCCGGAGCTCCCCGTCCGCCTCGAACTCCCCGTGCTCGACCCGAAGGCGACGGCACTCGAACGGCGAACGCAGCCGAGCCGAGCCTTCAAACCGGGCTTCGCCCGACACGACGACCCGGCCGCCCTCCTCGGCGCTCACCTCGGCACCGTCCTCGGCACGCAGGTCGCCCTCGACGCGACCCAGTCGCACCCGCTCGCCTCGGCGAACCACGGTCTCCGCCATCGAGGCAGGACCCGCCGCTTCCACTAATAGGGTAGGTCACGCCCGGTGAGGACCGGGGGAGAGGGCGGGCCGGCGTCCGATTGGCGAACACATTGTCGAATACTACGCCATTTCCGCGTCCAATCGCCACTCGGATGCGCCGAAAATGTACTCCTTATCCCACCCCGTGCTCGACCACCTGATGGGGCCGCGCATCGAAACAACGGGAGCGGACGGCGATCTCGACACGGTCGCGCGCGAGGTCAACCGGCGGCTCACGGCGCTCGGCGCACCGGCGTGGGTGGAACCGGTGCGCGCCACCGGCGACGGGTCCCGGTCGGAGCTGTGCGTCGTGCCGACGGGCACCGTCCGGGCGGCAGCCCGATCCTTTAGCGTTCGCTTGGACCCGGACCGCTCCCCCGGGTGGGTCGAGCGCACCGTCGGTGCGATCCTCGCCCGCCTCCCGGCCCCTCCTCCGAGCGATCCCGCGCCGGTCGTGGACCGGCGGCCGATCGGCGATCCCTGGTGCGACCCGAGCTGACCCGGGGCACCGGGATTATATCGGGGCGCCCGGCTGGGCGGTCGGTGGCCGCGGCCGACACGTTCATCCGCGTGCGCGACGAGATCATCGCCTGTCGGCGATGCCCGCGCCTAGTGGCGTGCCGAGAGCGCGTCGCGCGGGAAAAGAAGCGGGCGTACCGGGACGAGGTGTACTGGGGGCGACCGGTCCCCGGCTTCGGCGATCCTTCGGCCCGGCTGGTCGTGATCGGGCTCGCGCCGGCGGCGCACGGGGCCAACCGGACCGGGCGCATGTTCACCGGCGACCGCTCCGCCGCGTTCCTGGTCCAGGGCCTCTATGCGGCCGGCTACGCGAACCAGCCGACGTCGCTGCGGCGCGGCGACGGGCTGCACTACACCGACGCCTACATCTCGGCCGCCGTGCGCTGCGTTCCTCCCGACAATCGCCCGACGCCCGAGGAACGAGCCGCGTGTCTCCCGTTCCTCGAGCGCGAGCTCGCCCTCCTTTCCCGTGCCCGCGCGCTCCTCGCGCTCGGGGGGTTCGCCTGGGACGCGACGCTCGAGGCGGCGGCCCGCTGCTACGGGGGGGAGCGGGCGCGCTCGGCCTTCGCCCACGGCGCCTGCGTCCCGCTCGGCCCCGGACGACCGCTCCTCTGGGGCTCGTACCACCCGAGCCCGCAGAACACGAACACGGGGCGGCTCACCGCCGCGATGTTCGCCGATCTGCTCCGACGCATCCGCGACAGCCACGCGCCGGGTGTTCCGGGCCGCCAACGTTAACGTTCGGACCCCGTCCCGAACCTCGATGGGCGAGTTCGAGCTGCTCGAGCGCGACGGGCTCGCGCGGCTCGGCCGGTTCGCCACTCCCCACGGCACGATCCAGACCCCGGCGCTGCTGCCGGTCGTCCACCCCGATGCGGCGCGCCAGCCCGTGGCCCCGCGGGAGCTGCGGCGGCGGTTCGGACTGGGCGCGGTGATCACCTCGGCGTACATCACCTACCGGACCCCCGCGTTGCGCCCGGTCGCGGAGGAGAAGGGGATCCACGGGCTGCTCGACTTCGACGGGCCGGTGATGACCGACTCGGGGGCGTTCCAGCAGCACGCCTACGGCCGCATCGAGGTCGGGCCGGAGGAGATCGACGCCTTCCAGCGGCGCATCGGCTCGGACATCGCCACGGTGCTCGATGTCTTCGTCGAACCCGGCGCGAGCGAGCAGGAGGCCCGCGCCGGCGTGGACGCGACGATCGAGCGGGCCCGGACGGCCCGGCCCCTCCATCGGGGCCTCTTGGCGGTGCCGGTCCAGGGCGGTCTCTATCCCGAACTGCGGCGTCGGTCGGCGGCCGAGGCGTCGGCCCTCGGGGACGTGCTCGCCGTCGGGGGCGTCGTGCCGCTGATGGAGCGCTATCGCTTCGCGGACCTCGCCCGGGCGATCCTCGCCGCGCGGCCGGCGCTCGCCCCCGAGCGGGCGGTCCATCTCTTCGGCACCGGCCACCCCATGACGTTCGCCTTCGCGGCGCTGTTCGGGGTCGACCTGTTCGACTCCTCCGCGTACCTCAAGTTCGCCCGCCGGGGCGACCTCCTCTTTTCCCACGGCACCGTCGCGATCGACGACCTGCGGGAACGGACCTGCCGCTGTGCGCTCTGCGAGGCGATGCCGCTCCCCGAGGTCGCCCACCTGCCGCCGGCCGAGCGGGAGCGGCGCATCGCCGAGCACAACCTGCTCACCAGCGCCGCCGAGGTCGCCGAGGTCCGCCAGGCGATCCGGGACGGCGCGCTGTGGGAGCTCGTGGAGCGCCGGGCCGCGAACCACCCGGCGCTGCTCGCCGGCCTGCGCGCCACGATCCGGGGCACGCGCGTGTTCCTGCCGACCGAGCCCGAGAGCCGGCGCAGCTTCCGCGTGACCGGTGCCACGAGCGGGCTGCGCCCGTGCGTCATCCGTTTCCTCGCCCACAAGGACGGCTGGGCGGACGGGCGCGGCCCGTTCCGGACCCACCCCCGGGTCCCCCTCGTCCCCGGCGCGCTGCGCTCCACGCCGTCCCGTTGCCGGGACGGGAGCGAGCTCTGGTGGGAGGTCCTGACGACGTTCGGCCCGGTCCCCCTCGAACTGACCGAGCTCTACCCGGTCGGCTGCGCCGTGGGCTTCGAGGAGTTCGACGACGGCGGTGCGCCGCCCGCCGGCCCCGACCTCGCCGGGCTCGACGTCGAGGCGGGGACGGACTGGACCGACGCCTGGACCGAGCGCCATCGGGACGCCCTCCTCGAGTGGCTCTACGGGAGGGAGTCCGCCGGGGCGCTCGCCGCGCTCGGTCTCACCGGAGAGCGCTCCCGCCGGACCGGCCGGCTCCGGGCGCTCCGGTGGGACGGACGCAAGGCGTTCACGATCGGCAACGACGGGGTGCCCCGGCCGACCTGGCTCGGCGCGCAGCTCCTCCACCGGACGCTGCGCTACCCGGCCAAGCGGATCATCGTCCAGCCGGACGCGGAGGACTTCGTCGCCCAGGGACGCAGCCTCTTCTCCCGGTTCGTCGCCGGTGGGGACTCCTCGCTCGTCCCCGGCGCGAGCGCGCTCCTGATCGACGCCGACGACCATCTCCTCGCCGTCGGTCGCCTTCTCCTCGCCCCCCCGGAGATGGGGCGGATGCCGCGGGGAGTCGCGGTCCGCGTGACGGCGCACCTGCGCGCCCCCGAGGAACCGGAGGAGCCCGAGGGGCCGGCCCAGGCCGCGGGCGACCCCGGGCTTCCGCCGAACCTCCAACCTTAAGGCCCGAGGGCGAGTTCCCGCGACGACCGAGGCAGCGCGCGGGGATGAAGACCTACCTCCTGCTCCAGTTCGACAGCGAGGGAGCGCCGTACTCCGAGGTCGCCGAGCTCCTCGAGGACCTCGGGTTCCGGCCCCACGGGACCGGCTACGACTTCGTCTACGATTGGGGGCGGGCCGCGACGGTCGCCGAGACGCTCGAGTTCGCCGACCGCATCCAGGCGGCGCTGCGCGGCGCGAAGGTCGGCTTCCGCATCGAGTCGACGGAAGAGGAGTAGGGCGGCCCCGGGGGCTTTTATCCCCGCGACCGGCTCCGCGGGGGATGGTCATCCTCGGCATCGAATCGACGGCCCACACGGCCTCCGTCGGCATCGTGACCGAGCGCGCCGAGGTCCTCGGCCTGGCGACGGACATGTTCCGGCCCGTGCGCGGCGGGATCCATCCGCGCGAGGCGGCGAACCATCACGTCGAGGTCCTGCCCGGCCTGGTCCGCCGCGCGCTCGACACCGCCCGCGTGCGCCCGACGGAGATCGACGCCGTCGCCTTCGCCCAGGGGCCGGGGCTCGGTCCGTGCCTTCGGGCCGGGGCGACGGTCGCGCGCACCCTTTCCCTCGTCTGGAACCGGCCCCTCGTCCCCGTGAACCACTGCGTGGCCCACGTCGAGATCGCCCGGGTCCTCTCGGGAATGGACGACCCCATGCTCCTCTACGCGAGCGGGGGCAACACGCAGGTGATCGCGCACCACTCCGGCCGCTACCGCGTCCTCGGCGAGACCCTCGACATCGGGGTGGGGAACTTCCTCGACAAGCTCTGGATCGCCCTCGGCGGGACGTTCCCGGGCGGTCCCCCGTTGGAAAAGGAGGCCCGGCAGGGGGAAGAGCTCCTGCCGCTGCCGTACTCCGTCCACGGGATGGACGTGGCGTTCTCGGGGATCTACACCGCGAGCCTCGCCCACGCCGGCCGCGGAGCGCGCCGGCCCGACATCGCCCTCTCCGTCGAGTCGACGGCCTACTCGATGCTCACCGAGATCACCGAGCGGGCCCTCGCCCACCGCCGCCGGGAGAGCGTGGTCCTCGGCGGGGGCGTGGCGTGCAACGAGCGGCTGCGGGGCATGGTCCGCGCCATGGTCGAAGGGCGCGGCGGGACCTCCTTCGCCCCCCCGCCCTCGCTCTGCGTCGACAACGGCGCGATGATCGCCTGGACCGGGCTGCTCGCCCTCCGGGCCGGCCTCAGCGTCCCCGTAAAGGCGTCGGCCGTCGACCCCCGGCAGCGCACCGACCTCGTCCCGGCGCCGTGGCGCCGGCTCTAGTCCGGGTCAGAACACGCGCAGCGCGAGCCACAACAGGCTCATCTGCGTCTCGTGCGCGAGCGTATCGAGCTGCCCGACCTGGTAGGTGATCTTGGCGCCGGGGCTGCCGTAGGCGGTCGCGACGTACCCGTCGGCGGCCGCGGTCGACAGGACCGGCGCGGTCAGGCCGCCCGCGATCGCCGGCGGGCTCGCGACATGCCAGGAGAGCAGGATGGTGTGGCCGGTGCCGTAGCGGCTCTCCATGCAGCTCGGGTACGGGCTCGGGAGGTAGTCGAGGGTGTTGAGGACCAGGGACGGCCCCGCGTTGCTCGGCTGGTTGTCGACGAAGAGCGTGAGGGGGTGGGTGGCGTCGACCGGCAGGCCGAGGAGATCGTTCGAGGTGTACTGGATCGTGCGCGTGCTGTAGCTCGAGTTGATGTAGGCCGAGACGTAGGTGTCCTGCCAGATCGCGAAGAACGTCGAGAGGTTGTACTCGTACGGCCAGGCCGACTCGACGTGAACGATCCCGTTCGGGTATCCCGGCGAGTCCGGATGGGTATGGACCGGCAGGTCGCACTCGTAGTTGGTGAAATTGGTGCTCCGTCCTATGCTCGGGGGGAACGTGACGAGCTGGCCGTTGATGCTGATCTGGATGTAGGGATGGACGTGGATGACCAGGTTGACCCCGGACGGGCACCACGTCTGGCTGAAGTCGGTCGTGTTGGACGCCGGGAAGGCGGGCGTGCCGCTCTGCGAGGGGATCGGCTGGAAGACGAGGCACGGGGCCGGGATCGACTGCGTGAGGAACAGCACGACGACGGCGACCACGATCGCCGCCGGAATGCCGAGGACGGCGGCCCTCCGCCAGGGGGAGGAGAACGAGCTGCGGGGCTTCTTCCCCCGGGCCTCCCGCTCGCGGAGCTTCTTGCGGAGCGCCCGGCGCTCCTCGGGGGTCTGGTCCTCGGGGCGCTTTTCCTCGTCCTCGGCGCGGAACCGGCGCTTCGCCACGACGCAGGGCCAGCGCCGTCCTCATCATAACGTTCATCGTCCGGCCGGCGACCGCGCCGGCCGCGCCCCGCTCGTTATTAGCGCCGCCCGGGTGCGCCGCCGGGATGGAGGCCGAGGTCCTCGTCATCGGCGCCGGCCCGGCGGGCGCGACGGTCGCCGACCGTCTCGCGCGCGCGGGGCACGACGTCCTGGTCGTCGAGGAGCATCCGCGCGTCGGCTATCCGGTGCAGTGCGCCGGCCTGGTCTCGGCCCGGGTCCTCGAGCTCGCCCAGAGCCGCGCGATGGTCCGGACCCCGGTCCACGGGGCGACGGTCTTTAGCCCGGGCCTGCGGGGCGTCGCCTTCCGGGCACCCGACCCGCGGGCGTACGTGATCGACCGCGCCGGCCTCGACATCGCCCTCGCCGAACGGGCGGCCCGGGCCGGAGCCCGCTTCGAGACCGGCCTCCGGTTCGACGGCGCGAGCCGGCGGGCCGACGGGTCCTTCGCGGCCCGCCTCACGGCGGCGGACGGCGGCGAGCGCACCATCTCCGCCCGCCTCCTCGTCGGGGCCGACGGGGTGACGAGCGCCGTCGCCCGGGCCCTGCGGTTGCGGCGACCGGTGGAGATCCTGCCGGCCTTCGAGGCCGAGTTCCCCCGCAGCCCCGGCGACCCCGACCGGGTCGAGGTCTACCTGGGCCGCCGCATCGCCCCGGGCCTGTTCGGCTGGTGGATCCCGGACGGCGCCGGGGGGGCGCGCGTCGGGGTGGCCGTCAGCGCCGGCCCCGTGAGCGCCCGGGCCTACTTCGAGCGTCTGCTCGTCCACCTCGAGCGGCGGTTCGGCACGGTGCTCACGGGCGCGACGGCCTACCTGGTCTCGGGCATCCCGATCGGCCTGGTGCCGCGCACGGCCGGCGACGGGGCGCTCCTCGTCGGCGACGCGGCCGCCCAGGTCAAACCGCTCTCCGGCGGGGGGATCTTCACGGGGATGCGCTGCGCCGAGATCGCGGCCGAGGTCGCGCACGCCGCCCTGGCCGCGGGCGACCTCTCCGCCCGCCGGCTCGGCGAGTACGACGAGCGCTGGCGGGCCGAGCTCGGGGACGAGTTCTCCCGGGCGCTCTACCTGCGCCGCGTCCTCCTGCGCCTGAGCGACGACGACCTCGAGCGGGTGATCGCCGCGCTGGACGGTGCCGGGATGCGCGAGACGATCGTCGCGTTCGGCGACATCGACTTCCCGAGCCACCTGGCGCGGCGCCTCTTCCGTCAGTCCCCGTCGCTCGTCCGACTCTTCCCGAAGGCCCTGGGGGCGCTGCGCAGCTCGCGGGCCGGTCGGGTCCCCGACGTGGAACCGGCCCGCTCGCGCGCGGCAAAGTAGGCGCCGGCCGCCGCGACGGCCCCCCCGACCCCGACGAGGACCCAAAGGACGATCGGGAACGGGTTCGCGCGGACCAGCACGGCGGTCTCCGGGACGACGCCCGAGACGCCCAGCCGGCTCACGTTGAGCTGCGTCGTCCCGTTCGGCCCGGACGTCGCGGCCGCCCACGCGGACGCAGCGAAGTAGCCCCGGGATTCGAGGCGGTAACCGGTGCCGTTCGCCGTGAACGCGACGGCGGTGCGGACCGCGTAGGTGCCCTGGGGCGCCGCGGACGACGCGGCGACCCCCACCCCGAGCGACGCCGAGGCGCCCGGCGCGAGCGCGGCCAGCGTCCGGTTGACCCCCGAAGGTCCGGCGCCGGCGAGCGCCACGGACGCGCCCGGCACGGGGCCCGTCGCGTTGCCCGGGTAGGCATTGAACGCGTAGACCGCGACGTTCACCACGATCGAGGAGAGGGCGACCGGGAGCGGATCGTGCAGGGTGAACGTGACCTCGCCCGACGTTCCGGGAGCGAGGGTGGGCGCCGCGAGGCCTTCGAGGAAGGCGCCGAAGTCGGACGCCGGGAGCGGCGGGTAGCCGCTGCCCCGGGTTCCGGCGGGCAGGGCACCGACCGCCCCCAGGACGAGCACCGCAGCGACGAGCGACCGAAGGGCGAGCGAACGGCCGGTGCGCCTAGGCACCCTTCCCCTCCCGGAACTCGGAGGAGTCCGCGAGGGCGACCAGCCGGCGGATCCGCTCGAGCAGGTCCCTCCGGCCGCGGAGCCCGCCCCTTCCGATGAGCCCGACGACCGCGGGGCTCACCTCGCCCGGGGCGAGGGCCGAGGCCTTGTAGAGGGCGCGCGCGAGGGCCATCGGGTCCCGGGTCATCCGTACCGCGTCGAGGTCCGCCCGCAGCTCTTCCCGGCGGGTGAGCGCCGACGCGAGGTAGGCCAGCACGGGGTCCCATCGCATCATCCGCGCGAGGGTCCGCAGGAAGGTGAGGTAGCGCCCGTCGAGCCCGTTCAGGTGGCCCACCTCGTGGGCGATCGCGGCGACGCGCTCGTCGGGGCTCAGGCGGCGCCAGAGGCCCTCGGAGATGAGGACGATCTCCTCGCGGTGGACCGTCCCGCGCAGCCGGAGCAGGGTGAACGAGAACGCCCGCGCGTGCTCCGAAGAAAAGAGGAGGAGCGCCGTCGGCACCCGCGGGCGGGGGATCGGGCCGGGCCAGGCGAGCGGTCGCGGCCGGAGCAGGCGCAGGAAGCCCTGGCCGACGGCCTGGTTGAGCAGGAACGCCACGGCGAACACGACCACGGCGCCGAGGGCGCCGAAGGCCCAGAGCGGCCCGAACCTCGGGTTGAACAGGAGCAGGGGCGAGCGCACCAGCGTGAGGACCGCGCTCCCTCCTCCGTTCGAGACGACCCAGAGGAGGGTGGTGGTCGCGAAGAGGGCCCAGAGGCCGAGGAAGGCGGCCGAGAGGCGCAGGACGAGCAGGGGAGTCGAACGGCGGAACGCCACGAAGAGGCCGAGACCCACGGCGACCCATAGGGCGACGGGTAGATAGAGGACGCCGAGGGGCGTCGGGATGCCCATGGTCCTCCCGCGCTCAGACGTTGAGCCGTCGCCGGAGCTCGTGCTCCTCGGACGGATCGAGCTTGGCGAGCTCCTCGTTGAGGTGGACCACCCCCGCGGGGCCGAACAGCGACACGACCCCGCTGAGGAGACTGCGCAGATACTGGCGCTCGAAATCCCGGACGCGGTAGACGTACCGTTCCCCGCCGCGGCAGGGTTCGCGACGTCGCCGAACGAGGCCCTTCGACCAGAGCCGGCCCAGGATCGTCCCGACCGTAGTGTAGGCGACCTTGACCCCTCGGGCCTCCAGGGCATCGCGGACGGCCCGCGCCGGGGCCTCCTCGAGATCGGCGAGGGAGGCGAGGACGTCCGCCTCGAGCGGCCCGAGCATCTCCCCCTCCCGCATGGCTCTTTGAGCGGCCCACCCCCTTTAACCGTGACGCCCGTAAAGCACGAACGGGACCGTTCGTGCGAACTTCTCCGGCCGGCGGGCCCCGAGGCCGGGTTGGAAGCGTTTATTCCCTTTCCCCCCTCCCCCGAGCCGTGGCCGACGGCCGCCCCTCGCCGCAGAGCATCCTCGACCTGGTGGGGAACACCCCCCTCCTCCCCCTGCGGCGCATCGGCAAGGGGCTGCCGTACCGCCTGCTCGTCAAGCTCGAGTTCCTGAACCCCGGCGGGTCCGTCAAGGACCGCATCGGCGCCGCGATGATCGACGAGGCCGAGCGCAAGGGCCTCCTCGCCCCCGGCGGGACGATCATCGAGGCGACCAGCGGCAACACCGGCGTGGGGCTCGCCCTCGTCGCGGCGGTCCGCGGCTATCAGTGCGTGTTCGTCCTGCCCGACAAGATGAGCGCGGAGAAGATCCGGCTCCTGCGCGCGTACGGGGCGCGGGTCGTGGTGACCCCGAGCCAGCTGCCGCCGGAGCATCCGATGAGCAACTACTCCGTCGCCCGACGGCTCGCGAAGGAGATCCCGAACTCCTACTACCCCAACCAGTACGAGAACCCGAACAACCCCGGAGCGCACTACCTCAGCACGGGACCCGAGATCGCGCGGGACGCCGGACCGGAGCTGTCCGCCGTGATCGCGACGATCGGGACGGGGGGAACGGTCAGCGGGCTGGGCCGCTATTTCAAGGAGCACGCTCCCTCCGTGCGCATCGTCGCGGTCGACCCGAAGGGGTCGATCCTGGGCCCGTACTTCCGCACCCACGAGCTGACGCGGCCCGTCCCGTACCAGGTGGAGGGGATCGGGGAGGACATGATCCCGAAGACGGTCCACTTCCAGTACATCGACGACTTCGTCGAGGTCGAGGACCGCGAATCGTTCCTGGTGGCCCGTCGGCTGGCCCGGGAAGAGGGACTGTTCGTGGGGGGCTCGTCCGGCTCGGCGGTCGCGGGGGCGCTGCGATGGCTTGCGGGCCGCCCGGTCCCGGAAGGATCGACGGTCGTCATCCTGCTGCCGGACTCCGGTGACCGGTACCTGTCGAAGTTCTACTCCGACGAGTGGATGCGCGAAAAGGGCTTCCTCGACCCCGGGTCGACCGCGGGCGACCTGCTCTCGGCGAAGGAGTTCTCCCCCGCCCTCGTCAGCGCCGAGCCGACCACCGTCGTCCGCGACGCGCTCGCCACGATCCGCCGTCTGGGCATCTCGCAGATGCCGGTCCTCGCCGGCCCGGAGAACGTCGGGAGCGTTCAGGAGGAGGAGCTGCTCCGCGCCCTCCTCGAGGACCAGAGCGTGCTCGACCGGACGGTCTCCTCGGTCCTCGCGCCGCGGTTCGGCGAGGTCGGCCTCGACACCAGCGTCGGCGAGATCGTCCGGCGCCTGCGCGTCGAGCGGGCCCTCCTCGTCCGGGACGCCGAGTCCCGCCCCGTCGGCCTGCTCACGCGCCACGATCTGCTGACCTACCTGTCCCACCGGGGGGAGCCTCATGCGGTTTGACACGAAGCTGATCCACGCGGCCCAGCCGCCGGACCCCCTCACGGGGGCCGTGAACGTGCCGGTGTACCTGTCGAGCACCTTTGCGCAGTCCGCCCCGAACCGGCACAAGGGGTTCGTCTACGGCCGCAGCGGGAACCCGACGCGCGCGGTCCTCGAATCGGCGCTCGCGGCGATCGAGGGGGGAGCGACCGGGCTCGCCTTCTCGAGCGGCCTCGGGGCGCTCGCGACCCTCCTCGAGCACTTCCCCTCCGGTGCCCGGATCGTCGCCGGCGAGGACCTCTACGGGGGAACCTGGCGTCTCTTCGAGCACCATCGGCGCCAGTTCGGCCTGACGGTCGACTACGTCGACGCGCGATCGACCGAGCGGATCGCGGCGGCGCTCGACGCCGGCCCCGCCCAGATGGTCTACCTCGAATCGCCCACGAACCCGCTCCTCACCCTGGCGGACATCGGCGCCGTCGCCCGGCGTGCCCATCGCGGCGATGCCCTCGTCGCCGTCGACAACACGTTCGCCTCCCCGGCTTTCCAGCGGCCCCTCGAGCTCGGGGCGGACGTCGTGCTGCATTCGACGACGAAGTACCTCGGCGGCCACTCCGACATCATCGGGGGGGCCCTCATCGCCCGCACCGCCCCGTTCGGCGAGCGCCTCGCCTGGCTGCAGAACGCCGTCGGCGCGGTCCCCAGCCCCTTCGACTGCTTCCTGGTCCTGCGCGGTCTCCACACGCTCGGGGTGCGGATGCGCGCGCACGCCGCGTCCGCCCTCGCCGTCGCCCGCGCCCTGGAGGGCCACCGGCGGGTCCGGCGGGTCTACTACCCCGGCCTCGCCAGCCATCCGCAGCACGCCCTCGCCCGCCGCCAGATGGACGGGTTCGGCGGGATGGTGAGCATCGAACTGCGGGACGGGGGCCGCGGCGCCCGCCGCTTCCTGCGCGGCCTTTCGGTCTTCACCCTCGCCGAGAGCCTGGGGGGGGTAGAGTCCCTCGTCGACCATCCGGCGTCGATGACCCACGCCTCGGTCCCCCGGGCCGAGCGGGAGGCGCACGGGGTGACCGACGGGCTCGTCCGGCTGAGCTGCGGGATCGAGGACCCGGCGGACCTCGTGGACGACGTGCTCCGGGCGGTGCGGGGGATCTAGGCCGTGCGCCCGTTCGAGGTCTACGACACGCTGAGCCGCTCGACGCGGCGGTTCCAGCCGATCACCCCGCCGAAGGTCGGGATGTTCGTCTGCGGCCTCACTCCGTACGACGACGCCCACATCGGTCACGGGCGGTTCGCCGTCGTCTTCGACATGGTCGCCCGGGCGCTGCGGCGCTGGGGCTACCGCGTCTTCTACGTGCAGAACGTGACCAACGTCGAGGACAAGGTCATCCGCCGCGGTGCGGAGCTCGGCGTCGACCCGCTCAAGTTGTCGGACCGCTACTTCCGCGCCTGGCGCGACGCGATGGACCGGCTCGGCGTCCTCTCGGTGAACTACTACCCCCACGCGACGGACTACCTCCCCGAGATCCTCGAGCAGGTCCGCACGCTGGTCGACCGGGGACGGGCCTACGCCTCCGAGGGGTCGGTCTACTACTCCGTGGCCGGCTTCCCCGCGTACGGCGAGCTCTCGGGCCAGCGGACCGAGGCGCTCCGCCCCGGCGCCCGCCTCGAGCTCGACGCGAGCAAGCGGGCGCCGGAGGACTTCGTCCTGTGGAAGGCCGCGACCCCGGGCGAGCCCTCGTGGGAAAGCCCGTGGGGCCCGGGGCGCCCCGGCTGGCACATCGAGGACACGGCCATCACCGTGCGCCTCCTGGGGGCCCGCTACGACATCCACGGCGGCGGGGTCGATCTCAAGTTCCCCCACCACGAGGCCGAGATCGCCCAGGCCGAGGGGGCCACGGGCCAATCCCCGCTCGTGAACTACTGGATGCACAACGGCATGCTCACCCTGCACGGCGAGAAGATGGCGAAGTCCGTCGGCAACGTGGTCGGACTGGCCGAAACGCTCGACGCGTTCGGCCCGGAGGTCCTCCGCTTCTTCTACCTCAACGCCCACTACCGCAGCCCCCTGGACTTCGTGGCGGGAAAGAGCCTCGAGGAGGCGCGCGAGGCGTTCGCGACGCTCGCGAAGCCGGCGGAAGCGATCCGGGTCGCCTTCGGACGCGCGGGGGAGACGGGGACCGCTGCCCTCCCCGACGGGCTACGGCGGGAGGGCGAGGCGCTGGTCGAACGGCTGGACGCGACGCTCGCCGAGGACTTCCGCACCCGCGAGGCGATCGCCCTCCTCTTCAGCTGGGGCCGGAGCGTCGGGCCGTGGCTGGAGCGGCTCGACGAACTGGGAAGCGCCGACCTCGCGATCCTCGCCGCACCGTACGACTGGGCCACGGAGGTCCTCGGCTTCCCGAGCGGCCCCCCCGCGGCGACGGACGTGGGTCCCGTGGTCGAGGCCGCCCTCGCGGCGCGGGCCCGGGCCCGGGCGCGCGGCGACTTCGCCGAAGCCGACCGGATCCGGGAGGACCTGACGGCGGCCGGCGTCGCCGTCGAGGACCGGGGCGGGTCCACCCGCTGGAGCGCGCCGCGTCGGCCTCCGTCATGAAGGGATTCGGGTTCCGGGAGCACGGCGGGCCCGACCGCCTCGCCTACGTGGAGGTCCCGACGCCGACCACCGGCCCGGGGGAGGTCCGCGTCCGGCTGCGCGCGGCGGGGTTCAACCGCCTGGACCGGTTCGTCCTCGCGGGGCTGCCCGGCGTCCCGATCGCCCGGCCCCACGTGCTCGGATCCGACGGGGCGGGGGTCGTCGAGTCGCTGGGCGAGGGCGTCGAGGACCTGCGCGTCGGCGAACGCGTCCTGCTCAATCCGGGCCTGTGGGACGGCACCTGCGACGCGTGCCGGGCCGGTCTGGAGGCGATGTGCCGCCAGTACCGGATCGTCGGCGAGCACACCCAGGGGACCGTGGGCGAGTTCGTGGTCGTCCCCCGGCGCAACGTCCACCCGCTCCCCGAGCGCCTGTCGATGGTGGAGGGGGCGGCGGCCCCGCTCGTCTTTCAGACGGTGTGGCGGGCCCTGCGCACCGTGGGCGGCCTCGTCGCCGGCGAGCGGGTCGCGGTGATCGGGGCCGGCGGCGGCACGACGACCGCGGCGATCCAGGTCGCCCGCTACCTCGGCGGGCGCGTCGCGGTGGTCTCCCGCTCGGCCGGCAAGGCCGAGCGCGCCCGGCGGCTCGGGGCCGAAGCGGCCTTCGTGGCGAGCGACGAGCGGCCGATCGACCGCCTCCTCTGGGAGTGGAGCGACAAGCGGGGGGTCGACCTCGTCTTCGATTCCGCCGGCGCGGCGACGGTCCCTCGCTCGGTCAAGGCGCTCGCACGGGGCGGGCGCGTCGTGGTGATCGGGGCGACGACCGGACCGCTCGTGGAGGTCGACCTCCGAACCCTGTTCTGGCGTCAGGCCTCGATCCGGGGCAGCACGATGGCCGGTCGGGCCGAGTTCGACGACGTCCTCCGGGTCCTCGCCCGGGGCGAGCTGCGCCCGGTCCTCGACTCGGAGTGGCCGTACGCCCGGGCGGGGGAGGCGTTCCAGCGGCTCGAGTCCCCGGAGCTGTTCGGCAAGGTCGTGGTGACCCTCGACGACCTGGAGCCCGGCGGTGCCCCGTGACCGGGGCCGCGGCACCCGCCCGGCGCAGCGCGACGGGGCGACGGGAGACGGGCGGTCGGCCCGGGAGCTGGTCCCGGCCGTGGTACCGACGGGCGGTCGTGTCGTATAACCCGGTCTAGGTACCGAGCCTCCGGAACGGCGCCGCCCCGCGTCCTATGATTTTTATACCTGTAATCCACCTTAATTTCGTCCGTGGACCGTTTTCTGCGTACCCCTCCGACGCGCGGAGGGATCCGTCCATGGATGAGGAACGCCCGTACCCCCCTGACGCTCGGACTGCTCCTAGCCGTGCTGGTGCTGGGGGGGCTCGGCCTCGTCGTCTCGGCCCCGGGGGCGTCGCCCTCGGCCGGGCCGCACGGCCTGGCCGCTCCTTCGCCGGGGGCGCGGACGCTCTCGACCGGGACCCACGGTGACCTCGTCGTGGGGGCGGGCCAGACGGTCGTGCTGAGCCCGGCCACGACCGGTAGCTCGGTCTACTACCAGGGCGGCAACATCACCGTCCTTCCCGGCGGCACCCTCCAGGTACGCAACGAGACCGTCAGCTTCGTCCAGTTCGTCTCCGCGACCGGGACGCTGGCCGCCCGCCTCTCCCACATCTACACCTTCACCGACGAGGGGACCGTCGCGCTGACCAACGCCACGCTGACGACCGACACGAGCGTCCTCAACGCCTTCACCAAGCTCACCTTCACGGTCTCCGGGGGCGGGAGCCTCTCGCTCCAGTCGAGCGCGCTCCTCTTCCCCGGCGGCCTCACCGTCACCGGCACCGGCAGCGCGCTCCTCCTCAACCAGAGCCGCATCGGATCGAACCCGTCCGTCGGGAGCCTCGTCGAGAACCAGACGACCCTGGGCGACACCCGCTTCGCCCCGACGGTCGAGGTCCTGGCGGGGGCCCACGCCGCCCTGTACAACAGCTCGATCCTGAACTACTACAAGGACAACACGTCCGCGAGCGGATTCCCGGGCCCGGCCCCGGCCACGAACCAGACGACCGTTCAGATCAGCTCGGCCTCGGGGGGAACGTACACCCGCTTCAGCTTCCCGACCGATACCGAGAACCTGACGCGCGCGATCGCCTATCCGACGTTCGCGGGCGGGACGATCACGGCCTACTACAACACCGCCGGGGCCTCCACCGCGACCGGCAACACCTTCACGTTCGGCGCCTCCTACGCCCTGCCCTCGGCTTCGTTCACGCCGACGTTCGGCACGGTCCGGCTGCCGATCCCGGCGGCGGCCGTCACCGCGATCAACGCCGTCGGCCCGGTCGGATGGCTCGAGGCCACGGGAGCGTTCGGCGGCCCGTCCACGATCTCCGTCCACTTCGGCCCCACGAACTCGGCCACGCCCGTGAACCTGACCTTCATCGAAGTGACCCTCGTCCCGGTGCTCAGCTACAACATCACGGTCGACGGGGCCGGGAGCGTCTTCACGGCCGCCGACTCGACCCTCGATCTCAACTGGAACCTGACCCCCGGCACTCCGGTCGTCCCGGCGACCCCGTACCCAACCGCGTGGGGGTCGAACAAGCTCCTCCTCACGAACGGCGCGGCGGCGTTCCTCGCGAGCGTCTCCGTCACGCACGGCTTTGACAGCACCTTCTGGAACGACTCGGCCGTGATCCCCGACGCGACGAGCACCGTGGCCTTCTACCGCTGGGCGGAGATCCCCGTCGTGGCGGCGGCCGGCTCGCCCGTCGTCGGGGCCCAGGTCAGCGCGTTCTATGCCTACGACACCAACCAATCCAACAACGCGACCGCGACGAGCCTCAACGACCTCGCCGCGGCCGACCCCGCGCTCGCGAGCTTCGTCACGGGCTGGGACGCGGTGCACCACCTCGCCGGCTACGGCGTGACCGACGGGAACGGCGACGGCTGGCTACTGCTGGCGACCGCCCAGCTGACGCAGCCCACGCTCCCCGACGGGAACTATCTCGGCGAGTACCACGTGGCCGCGACCCTCGCGGGCGGCGGCACGAACTCCGTGCAGTGGGGCTACGCCACGACGACCCCGTACCCCAACGGAATGACCCCCGCGACCCCCGACACCTCGGCGCCGTTCGTCTACGCGAGCTTCCGCCCGTCCCTCGGGATCGGGGAGGTCACGGTCAGCGTCAACGGGGCCGCGGTCAGCGCCCCCGCGACGATCGACATCGGCAGCAACCTGACGATCACGGCGACGGTGACCAACACCGGCACGGGGCCCGTGGCCAACTTCACCTCGGGTCTGGGCTACGTGCTCCCCGCGCCGTTCCAGCCGACCCCGGTCGCGCGGACCCAGCACTTCGGCAGTCTGGCCGGCGGGGCCTCCCAGCCCGTCACGTTCTCCTGGGTGATCAACGACTCGGTGACGGGCCTGCACGGCACCTACGCGGCCCAGTTCGCCGTCTCGGCGGTCTGGGACGGCGGGACGCCCCCGCTCGGCGGGAACGCGACGGCGCTCGTCAACGTGACGATCGCCCCGTCGCCGATCTCCCTCACGCTCTCCCCTCCGACCGGCACGCTCACCACGGGCGTCGAGTACCTCGCGAACGGCCAGGTCGCCTTCAACGGCTCCGGTTCGGCCCAGATCAACGTGACCGCGACCGGTCCGGGCGGCCCCTACCTCCTCGGACAGGCGACCGACCCCGCCGGCGCGATCCAGGTCGCCCTCGTTCCCCCGACCACGATGGGACCGGGGACCTACACGGTCGTCGCGACGGCCGCCTACAACGGCCGGACCGCGACCCTGACGATCCCGGGCGCCTTCTCGATCGGCGGCACGGTCCCCACCACCCCGTGGTACGACCTCAAGGTGCCCCTCCTCGGGATCCCGCTCTGGCTGCTCCTCGTCCTCATCGCGGCGGTCATCGCCGCGGTGGTCGGTCTCCTGCTCTACTCCAGCCGTTCGGCGCGCGGCAAGCTCGTCGAGTGCGGCGAGTGCGGCAACCTGATCCCCGAGACCGCGACGGCGTGCCCGAAGTGCGGGGCGGAGTTCGAGTCCGACCTCGTCCGCTGCAGCCGCTGCGGCTCCACGATCCCGGCGAGCTCCAAGGTCTGCCCCGAGTGCGCCGCCCCGCTCCTCGGCGACGTCGAGGCGGAGGGGCGCGACCCCGAGCGCCAGGGCTACGACGACTACATCGAGCGCTTCCGGGCCGAGGCGAAGAAGGAGCTCGGCGAGAACTACAGCGAGGGCGCCTTCTGGGACTGGTGGAAGCGCCAGCCGTCGTACATCTCCTTCAGCCAGTGGCGCCTGCAGCAGGCGCAGGGCTCCCGCGCCGGCATGGGCGC
>JAKAOB010000010.1 GCA_021812305.1 Thermoplasmata archaeon | reverse complement strand
GTGCCTCGTGCAGCTGGGCCCGTGCCGCCGAGGCTACGCGATCTCGGCCGGGGCGGTGACGGGGCGCGGCGGTCGGAGCCGGTCGGCGAGGCGGGCGGGGATCTCCGCGATCGCCACCCGCTCCTGCGCGCGCGAGTCCCGCTCGCGCAGCGTCACCGTGTCCCGCGTCGGGCCCGCCGGGTCGACGCTCTCCCCGTCGACGGTGACGCAGAACGGGACGCCGGCCTCGTCCATCCGGGCGTAGCGGCGGCCGATGGAGGCCGACGAGTCGTACGCGGCCGCGATCCCGGCACGGCGCAGCCGGTCGAGCAGCGACCGCGCGTAGGGACCGTGATCCTTCTTGAGCAGCGGCAGGACGCCGAGCGCGATCGGGGCGAGGTACGGCGGGAGCCGGAACACCGTGCGCTCGCCCTCGACCGCGAGGTGGAGATCGGCGAGCGCCCAGAGGTTGCGGTCGACCCCGAAGGTGATCTCGAGGACATGGGGGAGGACCCGCCGTCCGTCCGTCAGCGTCACCGTGAGGTCGCGGCCCGATCCCTTCGAGTGGCGGCCCAGGTCGTAGTCGCCCCGGTAGTGCACCGCCCCGACCTCCCGGAACCCGCCGAGGCTGTCCAGGCGCACCTCGGCGTCGAACTGGATGCGGTTGTAGAACGCCCGCTCGGATTCGGACTTCTCGAAGAGGCGGATCCGCTCGGCGGGGTAGCCGAGCGCGTCCCGGAGGAAGCGGAACAGTTGGGCGAGGTGGTACACGTAGAACTCCGGAAGCCCGCCGGCAACGAGGTCGGTGACGCTCGTCCACTCGATGTCCGTCGCTCCTTCGGCCCGTCGGGCCGCCCAGAGGAGCGGGAGCCGCTCGTCGCGCACGTCCGCGAACGGCACCGGGAACGACGCCGGGTCGAAGAAGATCTGCAGCTCCGCCTGCGTGAACGCGCGCATCCGGAACAGGACCTGGCGCGGGGCGATCTCGTTGCGGTACGCCCGCCCGATCACCGCGAGCCCGAGGGGCAGCGTCTTCCGGCCGACGTCCCACATGCGGGCGAAGGCGAGGTAACTGCCCTGCGCGGTCTCGGGGGCGAGGTAGGCCCGCTCCCGGCCGGTGACCCCGAAGTCGACCCCGAACATGAGATGGAACGGGGCCGGCACCGTCAGGGCCGCCTGGCCGCAGGACGGGCAGAGGACGTGGTGCTGGGCGATCAGCTCCGCGATCGCGGACGGGGCGAGGCCGTCGACCCCCTCCGGTCGGACCTTCTCGAGCACGGTCTCGGCCCGGAACGCGTGGTGGCAGTGGCCGCAGAGCGCCTCCGGATCGGTGAAGTTCTCCAGGTGGCCGGAGGCGCGGACCACCGGCTCGGGGAGAAGCTCCGACGGCTGGATCGGGTAGTAGTCGTCGGACAGACCGAGGAACCACGCGCTCCAGGCGTCCTCGAGCCGGCGCTTCAGCGCGACCCCCAGCGGGCCGTAGTCGTAGAGGCCCTGGGCGCCGCCGTAGATCTCCGACGAGGGCCAGAGGAACCCCCGCCGACGGAGCAGGGCGAACAGCTCGTCCAGCTTCATCCCGTCCGCTCCGACCGTGGGGTCGCAGGGCGGAGGATAAGGTGTTCGGTCGCCCGGGTCACCACCTGGTACGCGGGGTCCTCCGGCGGCAGCTTGAGGACGATCGGGACCGCGGGGCCGCCCGCGCCGAGCCGCGCCTGCTCCGGCAGGCCGAGCCAGTCCCACGGCTCGACGAACGCGGCGCGGAACAGGACCAGGGGGTCGATCGGCCGCCGGGCCAGGCGCTGGGCGACATAGGCGAACTCGAGCTCTCGCCAGATCGAGGGCGCGTGGAGCATCACGTTGTCCGTACCGAGCAGGAGCCGGACCTTCGCCTCGACGAACCGGGCGAGGTCGTTCGCCCGGCCCCAGAGCGCGTTCGAGCGGACGCAGACCACGACCGGCACGTGGGCGTCGGCGACCGCCCGTAGGTCCTCCGGGCTCGCTTGGGTCAGGTGGACCAGGAGGTCCGGCCTCGGGTCGAGGTACGCCTCCACCGGCTCGCGCACCGCCTCGCTCGCGTGCAGGGCGTAGCGTTTCCCGCGGGTGCGGCAGGCCCGGGCCAGGGTGCGCCGGATCTGTGCCCCCTCCTCGGCCTGACTACTGATCCCGATCCCGTCCGCCTCCGTCAGGAGGGCGTCGACCTCCCCCGGGTCCAGCGGGCGCGCGAGCGGCCGGCCGAGCGCCACGACCTTGAGGGGAGACCGCCGGGACGCCGCCCGAAGCGCCGCGACGCCGTCGACCCCCTCCTCGCGAAAATCGATGACCCCGCGAACGCCCTCGCGTTCCATCCGCGCGAGCGCCCGGCGCATCGCATCGACCTTGCGCGCTCGGGAGGTCTCGGCGAGGAGCCGGAACTTGAGGCCGTCCGGAGGGCGAACGACCTCCTCGAGCCCGACGCGCGGCGGCTCGCGGACGCTCACCGCATCCCCCAGGTGGGTGTGCGCGTTGACCGGTGCTGGAGTGACGATCCCGCGGACGCGACGAGCGCCCGGATACCTTGGGGCGAACCCCGGACGGCCGATCTCTACGACGTGGCCCCCCTCGATCAGGACGTACCCCGGTCGCGGTCCGTCCGCATCCAGCACCGCGCCCTCGACGAGGAGCCGCTCGACCACGACCGGGCAGACGGGGCGGGGTAAGAAGCGTTCGGGGCGCCGGAACCGCTAAAGGGCTCCCCGCCTCGGCGACAGCGATGGTCGTGCGCCCTTCCGATTCGGCGGCCCGCCGCCCGGACCTGATCGTCGTCGGCCACGCCAACCTCGACCGGTTCCTGAGGGTCGCCGCGCTTCCGGCGCCGGACCGCACCGTCCCGGTGACGGCGGACGAGACCCGGCTCGGCGGGACCGCCGTGAACCTGGCCCGGTCGGCCGCGGGCTGGGGCGTGTCGACGGCCCTCGTGACCCGCGTCGGGGAAGATTTCCCCTCCGCGTTCCTCCGCCAGCTCGCCGACGAGGGCGTCGACCTGAGCGGAGTGGAACGCGTGGCGGGCGTCCCCTCCTCCACCTGCTTCATCGTCGAGGACGGTCGCGGATCGCAGATGACCCTCATCGACCAGGGGCCGATGGCCGACGCCTCCGCGGCCGCACTCCCCCGCGACCTGCTCGCGTCGGCCGGCTGGGTGCACCTGACCACGGCGGAGCCGGACTACGCCCTCCGCATCAAGCGCGTCGCCCGAGCCTCCGGCGCCCGCATCACGGTCGACCCGGCCCAGGAGATCCACTATCGCTGGGACGCTGCGCGCTTTCGTCGCCTGGTCGACGGCGCGGAGATCCTGTTCGGGAACCGATCGGAGATCGTCCGGGCGGTCGAGCTCACCGGCGTACGATCCCCCTCGGCGCTCACGGACCTCGTTCCCCTCGTCGTGATGACCGAGGGGGCGCGGGGGGCCCGGGCCTACACCCGGACGGGCGAGGTGCGCACGGCCGGCCGGCCGCTGCGGCGCTTTCGCCAGGTCACCGGGGCCGGCGATGCCTTCCGGGGCGGCTTCTATGCGGGCTGGTTCGCCGGCCAGCCGCTCGCCGCGTGCCTCACGGCGGGGGCCCGGTCCGCGAGCCGATGGATGGCGACCGGCGGTCCGCGGCCCCGCGGTCGGGGGCGGCGTCGATGAAGATGCGCCCGTTCGGCGACCTCCTGCCGCTACCGGAGGCGCGCCGGCGGGTCCTGGCCGCCGCGCGTCCGGTCTCGGGGCTCGAGGAGGTTCCGCTCCTCGAAGCGCTCGGGCGCGTCGCGGCGCGGACGGTCCGCGCCCCGCGCCCCGTGCCGAGGTTCGCCCGGGCGACGTGGGACGGTTACGCGCTCCGCTCCTCCGCGACCCGCGGGGCCGGTGCCGGGCGGCCCGCCGTGCTCCACCTCGTCGGCGAGGTGTACGCCGAGCGGCGCTACCCCGGTGCGGTCGCCCGGGGCCAAGCGGTCGCGATCGCGACCGGGGGGGAGCTCCCCCGAGGGACGGACGCGGTGGTTCCGTTCGAGCGCACCCGGGTCCACGATGACCGGCTCGAGGTGCCGTTGGCCGTCTCCCCCGGAGACCGCGTCGCGGCGCCCGGAGACGACTACCCCCGCGGGGCCCGGCTCGTCGCCGCCGGACAGCGGCTCGGCCCCGCCTCCCTCGGCGCGCTGGCCGCGGCCGGTGGGGACCGCGTCGCGGTCTACCGCCGACCCGTCGTCGCGATCGTTCCGAACGGCAACGAGCTGCAGGCCCCCGGCAGCCCTCCCCAAGACGGGCGCATCTACGAAAGCAACAACGCGACCCTGAGCGCGGTCGTCCGGGCCGAGGGCGGGATCGCCCGGCCGAGACCACCGGTCGCCGACGACCCCCGCCGGATCGAGCGGGCCCTCGCCCGGGCCCTCATCGATAGCGACCTCGTCATCGCCACCGGCGGAAGCTCGGTGGGCGAGCACGACTACCTGCCGGCGGTCTTCCCGAAGCTCGGCCGCCTGCTCTTCCACGGGATCGCCGTGCGGCCCGGCAAGCCGACGTTGGCCGCGGCGGCCGGGGGAAAGCTGCTCTTGGGGCTGCCCGGGCACCCCACCTCCTGCCTTTCGAACGCGTACTGGCTGCTCCTGCCCCTGCTGCGGCAGCTCGCGCACCTTTCCGGCCCGGGCTGGTCCGACGAGACGGCCCGTCTCACGGAAGGGATCGAGGCGCCGAGCCCGGGGTTCGCCACGATCGTGCCGCTGCGCGTCGTTCGCGGTCGGGCGCGCCCGACCTTCCGTGACTCCTCGGCGATCTCGAGCCTCGACGGGGCGAACGGTTTCGCGGTGCGGTCCCCGGGAGACCGACCGCTCGCGCGGGGGGCGGAGGTCCGGGTCCACCGGCTCGACCCTGCCCTCGTGGGGATCGGCGAGGCGGGCAGCGCGAAAAGCTATCCGAGGCGTCGGCCATAAGGCCGGCGTGCGCGACCGGTACGGTCGGGAGGTATCCGACCTCCGCGTCTCCCTGACGCAGCGCTGCAACCTCCAGTGCGTCTTCTGCCACATGGAGGGCCAGCCGGCCTCGTCCGTCGAGCTCTCCCCGGCCGATATCGAGGCGATCGTCCGGGCCGGGGCCGAGGCCGGGATCGAGCGGGTGAAGCTCACCGGCGGCGAGCCCACCTTGCGCTCGGACCTCCCCGAGATCATCGCGCGGATCCGCCCCCACGTCCGCGAGATCTCGATGACCACGAACGGGCTGCGCCTCGGCGCCCTCGCCGGGGCGCTCCGGACAGCCGGGCTCGACCGGGTCAACGTGAGCCTCCCCAGCCTCGACCCGGAGGTCTACCGGCGGCTCACCGGCGTCGACGGGGTTCCGCGCGTCATCGAGGGGGTGCGGGCGGCCTCCGCGGCGGGTTTGCGTCCGATCAAGCTCAACGTGGTCGCCCTCGAGGGGACGAACGACGGCCGGGCCGACGTCGACCGGCTGCTCGCCTTCGCGCAGGACGTGGGCGCCTGGGTCCAGCTCATCGAGTTCGAGAACGTCTCCGGCCGGGTCGACCCGCGGGTCTACCGCGTTCTCCACTCCGAGCTCGGTCGCCTCTCCGAGGAGGCCGCGCGCCGGGCGTTCCATACCGAGCGCAACCGCCTGCACGGACGGCCCCGCTACACCTTCGCTTCGAACGGGCGGCCGGTCACCGTGGAGCTGGTCCAGCCGGTGGAGAACCCGGCGTTCTGCATGGAGTGCCACCGCCTCCGCCTCACCTCCGACGGGCGCCTCAAGGGCTGTCTCATGACGAACCACGGGCTGGTGGACCTGCGGCCGCTGCTCGTTCTGCCGGGAGCCGAGGCGCGCCTGCGGGAGGCGTTCGAGGTCGCGATCGACCGGCGTCGCCCGTTCTTCGTCGGCCCGGAGACCCCGATGCCCGTGCCCGCCCCGTCGCAGGCCGGCGGCCCGCTCCTTCCGATGGTCACCGGCCCGTAGGGCAAAGCGAAAAAGGGCGCCCACGCTGTGGGCCGGTGTGCGGCGCGACCGGCTCAAGATCGCCCTCCTCTCGATCGAGGGAACGAACAACGACGAGGAGCTGTTCGTGGCGCTCCGCACCCTCGGGGCGCGTCCGGAGATCGTCCACCTCAAGCAGTTCGAGGGGCGGGAGGTCGAGCCCGACCGCGTCCGCCGGCTGTCGGACTACCGCATGCTGTTCTTCCCCGGCGGGTTCTCGGCCGGCGACTACGTCCGCGCCGGGGCGATCCTCGCCGCGCGCGTGCGGGCCGCGATCGGCCCCGAGCTCGAGGCGTTCGTCCGGGACGGCCACCTGGTCGGCGGCATCTGTAACGGCTTCCAGGTCCTGACCGAGCTCGGCCTGCTCCCCGGCCGGCCCGGAGGCCGGCTCGGACCGCCCGAGGCGGCCCTGATGACGAACGACTCCGGTCGCTACGAGTGCCGTCCGACCTACCTCGCCTGGGCCGGGGGCCGCTTCCCCCCGCTGAAGGGGCGGCCCGTCGGCGACCGGTATCTCTTTCCCTCCGGCCATGCCGAGGGCAAGCTCGTGCTCGGGGGGGATCCGGCCTCCCGCCTCGCCGAGCTCGAACGGGACGGCCAGGTCCTCTTCCGCTGGGTGGCGCCGGACGGGGGATGGGCGACGTACCCGTGGAACCCGAACGGATCGATCGGCAACGTCGCCGGTCTTACGAACCCCGAGGGGAACGTCTTCGGGCTGATGCCGCACCCGGAGCGCGGCTTCTTCCGCGCCCAGGCCCCCGACTGGACCCGGACCGGCGGGGCCGAAGGGTTCGGCGACGGCCACCGTTTCCTGAACGCGGTACTGCGCTTCGCCGAGCGCCACGGCTGAGCCGGTCGGGGCGCACCGCGAGCTCCCAGAGCTCGAGCCGCTCGCCTTCGAGCCGTCGCTCCGCGCGGGTCCTCACCGTACCGTGGCGACGGGCCCAGAAGCGGCGCAGCGCCGTCCGCCCCGCACCGGCCTGCCGCGAGGAGACCACGAGGTAGGCGCGTCCGCCCGGCCGCAGATGGCTGGCCAGCGACCGCACGATGCGCCGGGTCAGCCGCAGCCCGTCCGGACCGCCGTTGAGGGCACGGTCGACCCAGGGATCCGGATCCTCCTCGCCCGGACGCGTCGGAAGGTAGGGGGGGTTGGCGAGGATGCGGTCGAACCGGCGCAGCCCGCGGAACAGGTCGGTGCGCACGACGCCGACCGAGAGACCCTCCCGGTGCGCACGCTCCCGCAGCCCCGCAAGGGCCGCCGGGTTGATGTCCGTCGCCAGCACGTAGGCCCCGGCGCGCGCGGCGGCCCGGGCGGCCGTGCCCTCCCCGCACCCGAGCTCCAGCCACCGCTCCCCGGGGCGCGCGCGCGCGGCGACGGCGACGAGGAGGTGGGAATCCTCCCGGGGCGGGTACACCGGGCCGAAGCCGACGCGCGAACTCGTGCGGGGGACTAGCACAGCGCCGGCGGGAAATCGGGATAGCCTCTTATTCTCGCGGGCCCTCATTCTCCTCGGGAGTTCTCGACCGTTGCCTCGTCGTCTGGCCGCCCCGGTCAAGATCGGGATCACGGGTCTGCCGGGGTCGGGCAAGACCCAGACCCTGTTGCGCATCATCCAGCTCCTCGAGCAGGAGGGCGTCCAGGTCGGCGGGATGGTCACCGAGCCGATCGTGGAGAAGCACCGGCGCACGGGGTTCATGATCACCAACTGGCTGACGAAGGAGCAGGCGGTCTTCGCGCACGAGACGCTCAAGTCCCGCGTCCGTTCCGGCCGCTACGGGGTCAATCTCGCGGCGCTCGAGGACCTCGGCACGCGCGCGCTCAAGGACGCGCGGGAGTCGGCCGACGTCGTCGTGATCGACGAGGTCGGCAAGATGGAGGTCGAGAGCGACGCGTTCACCCAGAGCGTCGTCGAGACCCTGGACGCGAACAAGTCGATCGTGATGACCCTGCACAAGAAGTCCCGCAACCCGCTGCTCCAGGACATCCGACGGAGGGACGAGCTACGGCTGCTCGAGGTGACGCCCGTCAACAAGAACCTGCTCGCGTTCAAGATCGTCCGACTCCTGACGGGCCGGGCCCACTAGCGGGGCTCGAGCGCGCGCTGGAAGGCGCGACCCCTCTCTGGCGGCCGCCGTCGGCGGTCGAGCGGGGCCCGGCGCCCCGGGCCGCGGTGTTCTACAACGCCGCCATGGCGCTCGACCGGGACCTCTCCGTCGCCTTCGTCCGCGCCGCGTTCCCCGAAGGGCCGGGCGACCGGCGGGCGTGGGAGATGCTGGCGGCGACCGGGGCGCGCGGACTCCGCATCGCCCACGAGACCCGCCGCTTTGCCGACGTGCTCTTGACCGAGCGCGTCCCGGCGGCCGTCGCGGTGGCCCGGGCGAACGCCGACGCGCTGGGCCTTTTCGGGGTCCGCGTCGAGGCCGCCGACGCCTCGGTCCTCGCCGCCCCGGCCGCGTTCGACTACGTGGACCTCGACCCGTTCGGGTCGCCCGCGCCGTTCCTCCCCGCCGCGCTTGCGGCCCTGCGCCCGGGCGGCGTCCTCGCGATCACGGCGACGGACATGATGGTCCTCGCGGGCGTCCAGCGGGGGGCCGCCGAGCGACGGTACGGGTCGACGCCCGTGCGCGGCCGGCTCGGGCCGGAGGGCGGGCTGCGGCTGCTGATCGCCTACGTGGCGCGCGAGGCCGCGCGGCGCGGCTCGGGGGTGCGACCGCTCCTATGCTATCTCCACGACCATCACGTGCGGCTCCACGTCCGGGTCGCGCCGGCCGATCCCACGGACGCTCCGCCGCCCGTCGCCCGCATCGACCCCGGAACGTGGACCGGCCCGGACCTCGGGCTCGCGGGGGCGGCGGGGCCGTTCTGGCTGGGGCCGCTCTTCGATCCCGCGCTCACCGACCGCCTGGTCGCACCGGAGCCGGCGGCGCGCCCCCGGGAGGCCGCGCGCCTGATCGCCGCGTTCCGAGAGGAGGCCCGCGTGCCGGCGCCGTTCTACTACGAGCCGAACCGGCTCGCGGGCGGTCTCGGGCTGGCCGAGCCTCCCGCCCCGGACGCGTTCGTCGCGGCGCTGCGGCAGGCGGGCTATGCGGCGGCGCGCACCCACGCCCGGGCGGGCGCGTTCCGCACCCTCGCCCCGCGGTCCGCCGTGGAGGACGCCGCCCGCCGCCTCGCCGGGATCGGTCACTCCCAGAACGAACGGGTCCGGGCATAGTTGCGCTCGGCCCGCAGCAGCTCCGTGAGGAACTCCGCCTCGTTGCGGTAGAGGCGGGCGAGCAGCCGACGGGCCGTGTCCGGTCCGACGCCCCGCGCCGCGAGGCTGAGGATCGCCCGCTCGCCGTGGTGGGCCAGGAGCTCGGCGGAGGTGTACGCCGCGCGCACGAGCGGCGGCAGCGTCTCGGGCAGGGCGCGGGGGGGCGCCTTCCCCCGGCCCTTCCACTTCCGCTTCGCGTAGCGGACGATCCGGTCGATCTCCTCCGTCCGGCGCGGATTGAGGACCGCCGAGAGCCCGCCGTGGCAGAGCCCGCAGCGGCTGCCGCCCTCCGCCCGGAACCGGGCCGCCGTCGTGGTCCGCGTAAAGCCGCAGCGCAGGCAGACGAGCGTGACCTCCTCGCCGCGCAGCCGCTCCTCGACGGCCTTGAGGAGCGTCGGCGGCGGGACGTCGGGCAGCTCGCGCCAGCGCAGCCGGGCGAGCGGGGCGTCGGACCACGGACCGGGAGCGGCCAGGTGGACCTCGATCCTGCCGTCCCCGAGCCGGCGCAGCACCTCGAGGGCGTGCGCGAGGTCGAAGCGGTCGTGCAGCGTCTTTTCGAGCGCCTCCTCCCCGAGCGGGGTGGTCCGCTCCCGCTCGAGGAGCGGCTCGAGGAGGCGGAGGTCCCGGGCGTCGGCGGTCGAGGGGAGCACGCCGAACTTGCGGGCGACGGTGAGGAAGACCCAGCGGTACTCGAGCGAGGTCGGGACGAGGCGCGTGAGGAGCCCCTCGAGGCTCTCGGGGGGAAGATGGACCGCCTGGGCGAGCGCGTCCCCGTCCAGCGCGACGGGAAGGCCGAGCACGAACCACGTCGGCTCGACGCTGACGACCTCGACCCGGGCGCCCAGGCGGGCCGTCAGGAGGCCCGCGACCGCAAGGGCCACGGTCTGGTTCGTCCGGCTACCGAAACAGGCGCCGAAGACCGCGAGGCGGCCCTGGACGGTGATCGTGAGCACCCGGTCGCTGGGGACCGGTCCTCCCGCGGCGCGCTCCGCCCGCCGGGCCTCGAGCCGGAGGCGGGCCTCGGCCGCGAGCGGGTAGCGTTCGAAGTGGCCTTCGCGGCGGAGCCGCCCGATCTCCTGGGCGACCTCGAACGGGACGGGGAGGTCCTCGCCGACCCACCGCGGCTCCTGGCCGATCTCGGCGACGGTCTCGACCAGGAGCTCGCCCTCCCGATGCTCCACCACCCGCCAGGTCCGCCCGTGCAGGAGGAAGATCTCCTCGGGCTGGGCCAGGATCTGGGTGAGGACGAACCGCTCGTCGAGCGTCCCGATGAGCCGACGGGTCGCCAGGTCGCGCAGACGGTAGGTCCGCTCGTCCGGGATCAGCGAGAGGGTCTCGTAGAACCGGTGCAGGGTCCCGCGGGCGGGGGAAATCCGTCCGTCGGAGGCACGAAGCAGGCCCAGTCCCTCGAGGTAGGTGACCAGGGCATCCCATTCGGCGTCGCTGAGGCCGTGGGCGCACGCCGCCGGCCGCAGCTGCGCGGCGATCGAGCGAAGCTCGAGCGGCCCGTCGGCGCGGAGGGCCGCGACCACCTGCTGGGCCACGGCGAGACGGTTGCGGTCCCGGAAGCGCGTCGGCTCGACCTCGCCGGCCATCGCCCGCCGGGCGAGCACCGCGGCCTCCTCGAGATCGTCGTCATCGAGCGACACCACGGTGCCCCGGATCTCGCGTCCGACGCGATGACCCGAGCGACCGACCCGCTGGAGGAGCCGGCCGGCCTGGTGAGGCGACCCGAACTGGAGGACGTGGTCGACGTGCCCCACGTCGATCCCGAGCTCCAGGGAGGAGGTCGCGACGAGCCCGCGCAAGCGCCCCTCCCGGAACGAGCGCTCCGCCTCCTCGCGGACCTCTCGGGAGAGCGAGCCGTGGTGGACGGCGGTGGGAAGGTCCGGCGCCAGCCGTTGCAGCCGCGCCGCGAGCCCCTCGGCGGTCGGGCGCGTGTTGACGAAGACGAGCGTCGTGCGGTGGGCTCGGATCGCCCCCTCGACCGTCCGAAGGCCGGCGAGCAGCGTCGGGTCGGCCCGCAGCTCGCGGACCAGCTCCGGATCGAGCGGCGGGAGCGTCGGAGGCGGCACCGTCGTCTCGATCACGATGCGCCGCGGCTCGCGCGCCGTGAGGACGGCGATGTCGCGGGGCGCGGGCGAGAGGAAGCGCGCGACCTCCTCGGGGTTCCCGACCGTGGCCGACAGCCCGATGCGACGGACGGGCCGGCCGACGAACGCGTCGAGCCGCTCGAGGCTGAGCGCGAGCTGCGCTCCGCGGTCCGACGGTACGAGCTCGTGGACCTCGTCGACGACCACCGCTCGGAGCCCGCGCAGCCCTTCGCGCAGGCGGCGGCCGACGAGCAGGAGCTGGAGCGTCTCCGGCGTGGTGAGGAGCAGGTCGGGCGGGCGGCGGGCCTGGCGCTGGCGCTCCCCGGCGGGAGTGTCGCCGTGGCGGACCCCCGCGGTGAGCCCGACCTCCCCCACGAGCGACACGAGCCGCTGCTCGAGGTCCCGGTTCAGTGAGCGCAGGGGCGTGATGTAGAGCAGGCTCACCGGTGGGGACGGGTCCTTGAGCTGCCGGGAGAGGAGCGGGAGGAGCGCCGCTTCGGTCTTCCCGGTCCCGGTGGGCGCGATCAGGAGCGCATCGGCGGCCGTGTGCAGGATCGGGAGCGCGAGCCGCTGGATCTCCGTCGGCTCGGAGATCCCCCGACGGCGGATCGCGGCCACCAGCCGCGGCTCGAGACGCGCGAGGTGGTCGGGGGCCTCGGAATCCATGGACCGGCCGGGGCGACGGAACGGGGGAACCTATCCGGTCGGTCCGGGGTCGAGGTCGAGGCGTCGAAGGCCGAAGCTCTCGTCCAGCGGGCGGCCGAACACCTTGCCCGGAAACTCCTCGACCACGATCTCCCCGATGACCATGAGCGTGGCCCGCAAAAGATGACCGCCGAGGACGCGGTGGTGGCGGTCCGCGAAGCCCGCGTGGAGGTGGACCGAGGGAGCCCCGTCGACCTCCGCGATCGACCCGTGCAGGGCCACGATCTCGTGCGGCTCCTCCAGCTCCGCCGGCACGTACTCCTGTCCGTTCCAGAAGCCGAGGGTCGCGCGGCGTACCATGCCGATCCCCGAGACGATCGCCCCCGCACGGATCGTGTGGGCGGTGGCGAATGCGCTCAGCACGGCGAAGAGGTCGTCGCCGTCCTCGGCCCGCAGCATCCAGTGAGGTCCCTCGTGATGCACCTGCACGGCGATGGGGAGGGCGTCGGGGGTAATGGGGTTGCGGGGGCGGCAGGAACGAAACGGCCGGCCGGCGGGGCGTTTCGCGGACTCTCCGGGTCCCGCGCGGCAAACGGTATCCCCCGGCCCGGCCTCGCTGCAGCCGCATGACCGACGCCCGCGACGATCCCGCGACGGCGGGAGGGCCCGACCCGGGCCCTCTCCTACGGGATCTGGCGAGCGGCGGCCTCACCCTCGTGGCCCTTTCCGGGGGGGTCGATTCCGCCGTGGTCGCCCAGCTCGCCTTCCGGGCCCTCGGTCGGCGGGCGCAGGCGGCCACCCTCATCGGGCCGGCGGTCTCCCGAGCGGAGGTCGATCGCGCGACGGCCGTCGCGGGCGCGATCGGGATCTCCCATCTGCTCGTGCCCGTGGACCCCCTGACCTCGCCGGAGTATCGGGCGAACCCCTCCGATCGATGCTATTTCTGCCGGCAGATCGAGGCGGCGGCCCTCCGCGCCTGGGGCTCCGAGCACGGGATCGTGCGCTACGTCGACGGGCTCCATGCGGACGACCTCGGCGACGACCGCCCGGGCATCCGGGCCATGGACGAGGCCGGTTTTACCCACCCGCTCCTGGCCGCGGGGTGGAGAAAGTCCGACGTCCGTCGCTACGCGCGATCGGCCGGCCTGCCGAACGCGGACACCCCGTCCGATGCATGCCTCGCCTCCCGATTCGCCCGGGGCCGGTCGATCTCGGCCGACGGGCTCGCCCGAGTGGCCCGCGCGGAAGAGCGCCTGCGGGCGCGGGGCTTCGTCCGGGTCCGGGTCCGCACCGACGGGGACGACGCCCGGGTCGAGGTCGATCCCGGCGAGGTCCCCCGCCTGCTCGCCTCCCCTCTCGCCGACGCCGTGGTCGCCGAACTGCGCGCGCTCGGCTACGTTCGGGTGACCCTCGACGAGCGCGGCTATCGCCCCCGGGCGGGGGCCTGAGCCGCCGTGGCGTCCACCCCGGGGGAGCCGGGGCGGTCCGCGCCGCTGCCGGGACGCTTCGAGCTCGAGACCGATCTCGTCCCCCAGGGGGACCAGCCGCGGGCGATCGACGGGATCGTCGAGCGGCTCGAGCGGAAGGAGAAGTTCGTCACACTGCTCGGGGTCACGGGCTCGGGCAAGACGTTCACGATGGCCCACACGGTCGCGCGATTGCAGCGGCCGACCCTCGTCATCTCCCCGAACAAGACGCTGGCGGCCCAGCTCGTGAGCGAGTTCCGCGCCCTGTTCCCCCACAACGCCGTCGAGTACTTCGTGAGCTACTACGACTACTACCAGCCCGAGGCGTACGTCCCCCAGGTGGACCTGTACATCGAGAAGGACGCCTCGATCAACGAGGAGATCGACAAGCTGCGCCACCGGGCGACCCAGGCGCTCCTGACCCGCCGGGACGTTCTCATCGTCGCCTCGGTCAGCTGCATCTTCGGCCTCGGCTCTCCCGACGACTACCGGGCCAGCGTGGTGACGATCCGGCGGGACAGCTCCTTCGCCCGGAAGGAGCTCCTCGACCGGCTCGTGCATCTCAAGTACACGCGGAACGACATCGAGCTCAAGCGCGGACGGTTCCGGGTCCGTGGGGGGACGATCGACATCCAGGGGGCGGGGGAGACCCTGCACCGGGTCGTCCTCGACGGCGCGACCGTCGCCTCGATCTCGGAGCTCGACCCGCTCACCCAGGAGGAGATCCGCGAGCTGCCCGAGCTCACGGTCTTTCCGGCCACGCACTTTCTCAGCCTCGAGGAGCGCGCCGACGAGGTCCTGCGTCAGATCGAGGCGGAGAAGACCGATCGGGTCGCGGAGCTTTCCCGCCAGGAGAAGATCGTCGAGGCCCAGCGCCTCAAGGGCCGCACCGAGTACGACATCGAGATGATCCGCGAGACGGGCTACTGCTCCGGGATCGAGAACTACGCCCGGTACTTCTCGGGGCGCGCTCCGGGCGAGCCCCCCTACACGCTCCTCGACTTCTTCCCGGACGATTTCCTGGCCTTCGTCGACGAGTCGCACGTGACGATCCCCCAGCTGCAGGGGATGTACAAGGGCGATCGCAGCCGCAAGGACAACCTGGTCGAGTTCGGCTGGCGCCTGCCCTCCTGCCGGGACAATCGCCCGCTGAAGTTCCCGGAGTTCCTCGCGCGGGTGCCGCAGGTCGTCTTCGTCTCCGCGACGCCGGGGGCGTTCGAACGGCGCTACTCCAAGGGCGTCGTCGAGCAGATCATCCGGCCGACGGGCCTGGTCGACCCGGCGATCGAGGTCCGCCCGGTCCCGGGACACATCGCCGATCTGGTCGGCGAGCTGCGGGAGGTCGTGGCCCGCGGCGACCGCGCCCTGGTCACCACGCTCACCAAGTCGACCTCGGAGGAGCTCGCGACGTACCTCGCCAACATGAAGTTCAAGGTCCGTTACCTGCACTCCGACGTCGAGACCCTCAAGCGGATCGAGATCCTGCGGGACCTGCGGCTCGGCCGGTTCGATATCCTGGTCGGGATCAACCTGCTGCGGGAGGGGCTCGACCTGCCCGAGGTGAGCCTCGTCGCGATCCTCGACGCCGACAAGGAGGGCTACCTGCGCAGTGAGACCTCCCTCATCCAGACCGCGGGGCGGGCCTCGCGCAACGTCCTGGGCCGGGTCCTCCTCTACGCGGACCACCAGACCGGCTCGATGGAGCGGGCGATCGCCGAGATGAACCGACGTCGGGCCGCGCAGATCGCCTTCAACACCGAGCACGGGATCGTCCCCGCGACGATCCGCAAGGAGGTCCGCTCCCTCCTCACACCGGACGAGGAGGCCGCTTCGGGAGAGACCTCGGCCTCGGGGCTCGGCAAGTACTGGAAGGACAAGCTGCCCGTCCTTCTCGCCAACCTCGAGGAGGAGATGCGGCTCGCCGCCGAGCGGCTCGACTTCGAGGAGGCGGCGCGCATCCGCGACCGACTGCGCGAGGTCGAACGCAAGGCCGGCCTACGGCCCGGCCGCCGCGCGCGGGGGGCCGAGGCGTAGCCCCCGGGGGCTTTATCCCGGCCGGCGATGGGCCGCCGATGGCGCGGGGGGGGGCCGAGGGACGTCCGGGCGGCCTCGCCGAGCTCAAGCGGAGCGGGGCCGTCACCGCGCTGCTCTTCCTCTACGAGTGCGGCACGCAGGAGCCGACCCAGCTCCAACCGATCGCCGACCGCCTCGGCCTCACGGTCCAGGCCGCGTCGCACCAGTTCCGCCTCCTCGCCGCCCGCGGCCTCGCCGAGCTCAAGGACGGCCGCTACCGCCCGACCGTCGCCGGGGTCGCCTGGCTGCACGGGGCCCTCGGGGTACTGCGCGACGACGTGAACGGACGCCTGGAGCGCCTCCACGTCGTGCGCAGCCTGCGCGCCGTCGCCGGCGCCGACCTGACGGCCGGCGTCCCCGTCCGCCTCGAGCTCAAGGACGGCCTCCTCGTGGCCCGGCCGGGGGGCGGCGGGGGGTCGACCGGCCGCTCCCGCACTTCCGCCCGCCGGGGAGGGCTCGTGGAGGTCGACCGGCTCGAGGGCATCCTGCCGCTCACGCCGGCCCCGGTCCGCGTGCTCGTCATTCCGACGGCCGACCTGGCCGCGCCGGGGCTTCCGCGGGCGATCGGCCGCGGCCTCGGCACCGGGGACGCCGGGGTCTTCGCGGCCCAGGGCCTCGAGGCGCTCCACCTCGCCCGACGCGCCTCGGCGCGCCCGTGGCTCCGTTTCGGGGTCGCGGCGGCGTGCCGGGAGGCCTCCCGCGTCGGAGTGCCGAGCACGGTCCTGGTCCTGGACTCGGAGCTGCCGCACCTGCTCGCGGCCTTCGGCGGGCCCGACCCTCCGCCGCTCGAGGTGTCAACGGTCCGGGTCGGCGCGCGGGGCGAGCGCCGCGCTCAGCGCGGCTAGGTCCGCAACGGAGCGCGCGCCGTCGGCGACGAGCCGGTCGCGCAGCGCCGAAGCGCTCCCCCGGGTGAAGTCCCGGGAGGAGATCGGGGTCGGCTCGACCAGGAACACCGGGATGCGGGCGGCCCGCCCCACGAGGTCTTCGAGGTTGGCGAGGTTCGACGGGCCCACCGCGAAGGGGGCGACGACGATCGCATCGGCCTCGTCGAGCAGGGCGCGGTGTTCGGCCCGTGCCTCGGCCCCCAGGGGAGCGAACGGGACCTCCGTCGCCGTCGGAAGCCCGAGCTCCTCGGCGACCTCGAGGTCGGTGTCGAACAGCGGGAGCGCACCGGCCGTCACCCGGTAACCGTCCTCCACGAGGGCCCGGAGCAGGGGGGCGGCCGCGCCGCCCCCGCCGACCACGTGGACGCGTCGGGGCCGGGGCGTCTCGGGCCGTGGCCCCCGGTCCCGGGCCGGGAGCCGGGGGAGGAGATACGGGAGGCCCGAGGCGGGGTCCCGGCGGAGGTCGGCGACGACGCCCCACACCTCGCGCAGGAGCGCCTCGGAGAGCACGGCGGCCGGCGGGCCGTCCGCCACGAGCCGGCCCCGCGAGAGGACCGCGACGCGGTCGGCGTACCGTGCGGCGAGGTTGAGGTCGTGCAGCGCCGCGATCGCGCAGCGCCCGCGCTCCCGGCAATGGCGCCGGACCCGCTCGAGCAGGTCGAGCTGGTGGCCGATGTCGAGGTGGGCGGTCGGCTCGTCCAGGAGCAGGATCGGGGTCTCCTGGGCCACGGCCCGGGCGAGGAGCACGCGCTGGCGCTCCCCCCCGCTCACCTCCCGGATCCCGCGCTGCCGCTGCTCCCACAGGCCCACTTCCCGCAGCGCCGCCTCGGCCGCCGCCCGGTCGGCCGGTCCTTCGGCGGCGAAGGGGGGAAGGTGCGCGTAGCGACCGAACAGGACGTAGTCGTAGAGGGGGACGTTCTCGAACGCCGATTCGTCCTGCGGCATCCACGCGACGCGGCGGGCCCGTTCCCGGATCGGGAGCTCCCCGGTCGCGTCCCCAAGGAGCCGGACTCGGCCGCGCAGCGCGGGTACCAGCCCGAGCGCGGCCCGCAGCAGGGTCGTCTTCCCCGAGCCGTTCGGGCCGGTGAGGGCGAGCAGCTCCCCGCGGCTCGCCCGGAGCTCGAGGTCGTGGAGGACGGTGCGCTCGCCCAGGCGAACGGTCAGCCCTTCGGCCGCGAAGGCCGGGTCGTCGCCGTCGGTCACGGCATCCCCCCGTCCGGTACGGCCCGGCGGCGACGGTAGAGCAGGGCGAGGAAGAACGGCGCCCCGGCGAACGCCGTCACGATGCCGACCGGTAGCTCGCTGGTCGGAAGGGCGAGGAGGGCCAGGTCGTTCGCGACCAGGAGGAAGACGCCGCCCACGAACGCCGACGCGGGGAGCACCACGCGGTAGTCACCGCCGAGCAGCCGACGGACGATGTGGGGCGAGACCAACCCCACGAACCCGATGACGCCGGTGAACGCGACCGCCATGGCGGTCGCGAGGGAGGCGAGGAAGAGCAGCCGGGTCCGCACCCGCGCCGCCTGCAGACCCAGGCTCTGGGCCACCTCGGGGCCGAGCTGGAGCAGATTGAGCTCGCGACCGTAGAGGCTCAGGATCCCCCCGGCGACGAGCACACCGCCGAGGGCGATCCCGTCCCGCGCCCAGGTCGCTCCCCCCAGCCCGCCCAGGAGCCAGAAGGTCACCTGCAGGCTGCCGATCGGGTTCGAGAGGACCAGGACGAGCATCACGGCGGACAGCAGGTTCGAGATCGCAACGCCGGTGAGGAGGAGCGTCTCGACCGACCGGGAGGCCCTCCGCGCGGCGGCGAGGACGATGGCGCCGGTGCCGAGCGCCCCGGCGAACGCCAGAAAGGGCAGGACGATGTTCGCCTCGGCGACCCCGACCTTCAGGATGAACAGCGCGGCGACCCCCAGCGCCGCTCCGGAGGATAGACCGAGCAGGTAGGGGTCCGCGAGCGGGTTGCGGAAGACTCCCTGGAGCGTGGCGCCCGAGACTCCGAGCGCCGCGCCCGCGATCGCGGCGAGGAGGAGGGCGGGCAAACGAACGTCCCAGACGATCTCGATGCGGCTCTGGCAGACCGCGGAGGCCAGCGGCAGGGGGCCGCACGGCTGCGGCGCGAGCGCCCCCCCGCTGACCTCATGGAGCAGGACCGCCGCGACGGTCTCCGGAGGGATCGCGACGGGCCCCACGAACGCCGAGGCGGCCAGGAGCGCCGTCCCTCCGAGCAGGAGGATCGCCCACCGGCCGCGACGTCCGAACCGACGGAGGAGGCGGGCCGGAACGGCCGGCGATGGGCCCGCCGGCGCGCCCACAGCTCACGCGCCGGGGTGGAGCAGTGCGGTAAGCTGCGGCAGTCCCTCGAGCAGCATGGTCGGGCCCGCCTCGGTGATGAGCGTCGAGTCGATGGGATAGTCATGGCCCGCGGTGACCGCGGGCAGGTTCCCCCAGTCCGGCGCTCCCTGGTAGGTCGAGAGGTCCAGGCCGAAACCGGTGCCGTAGAGGAGGACCTGAGGATCGGCCGCGAGGACCTGGGCGCCGGAGAGCTCCGGGTAGGCCACCGTCGAGTTCGCGGCGATCCCGACCCCGCCGGCCGCCTCCACCAGGGACTCGCCAAAGGTCCCGGGACCGAACGTCCAGTAGCCCGGCGAGGGACTGGCGGCCGGGGTGACGTAGTAGACGAGGAGCACCGTGGGGAACGCGGTCCCGTTCGCCGCGAGCGCCGAGGACAGGGCCGAAGCGTTCGCGATCGACCGCTGCAGCTCCCCGACGAGCTCCGCGCCCGGAGCCGAAGGGAAGATCGTGCGGAGCAGCTCCACGTCGACGACGATCCCCCCGAGGGTCGCGGGGGCCAGCGTGACCACCGGGATACCGTAGGTCGAGGAGATCTCCTCGATGTCGCTAAGGGACACGATCGTGGAGGTAAGCACCAACTGCGGGGTCTTGTTCAGGAGGTCCTCGACGCTCAGGGTCGGGCCCACCTGGACGCAGAGCGCGCTCGTAAGATTCCAGGACGTGATCTGGGCCGGCGAGTAGTCACCGGTGAGCCCTCCGAACGCGGCGCTCTCGCAGTCGACCCCCACGACCCGCTCGCGCAGCCCGAGCCGGACCATAGAGTCGACGATGTTGGGGGAAAGGACGACGACCCGGGACGGGTCGACCGGCACGTTGACGGTGCGGCCCAGGTCGTCGGTCACGGCCACGGTGCCCGGGGCGGGCGGTCCGCTCGGGCGCAGTTCGAAGTAGGCGGCCGTCGTCGCGATGGCCGCGCCCGCGGCGATCAGGACGGCGACCGCGACCAGGGCCGCGGGGATCATGTGCCGGCGCGGGGAGGGGGTGCCGGAGGGATTCAACGCCATTGGAATATACGCAAACGCATTTTCATATAAACCTTGTGTCGGCGCCCTGGGCCGGCCCCGCGGAGCGCGGCCCCGGGCCCCGCCGGGACGACAAAGCATATCTCCCCCGGGGCTCCCGCCGGGGGCGAGGGAGCATAGGCTAACCTGGCAGACCAGCGGGCTCCAGTCAGGGCCCCGAACGGAGGCCCTGGGATATGGGTCTGCGGAGGGACGCCCTCGGCGTCCCGATGACGAGTGACTGGAGCGCGCGGAGAGACCCGCATATCGGGGTTCAAATCCCCGTGCTCCCATCCCCCGGGGGGTTTTGATCCTCCCGGGGAACCCCTTGCGGCCCGCAGGACGGCGTTTCCCCGGTGCGCTGCCGGCCTGCCCGTCGGGGGGCCGATCGATAGGGGGAGGCCGCAGGGACGGCCCAACGAGGGGGGCGCAGGGTCCGAAGGTCGTGGGGCTCCCGGCCTCCCGGGGGGAATGAGGGCCCCCGCGGCGGGCGCGCTCCCCGAGCGGTGTCGGAGACCGCTGGGACGGACAGGCTCGCCGCCGGCGCACCCTGCGATCGCTTCGTGCCGGAAGAACTCGAACGACCCGACGAGCGCCGGACTCTCAGCGGTCCCGAGCGCCCGGGGCCCGGGCCGACCGGAGGGGGGGCCCGGCCCCACCGGCTCGGTGGAGCGGGCCGGGACCCGCGAGCCCTACCCGCCGCTCGCGTCGATGAGGTGCTGGCAGGCGGGGCACACCAGCCGTCCGTCGGGTCGGGTCTGTGTCTCCCCGCACGGCGCGCACACCGGCGAGAGGCACACCGCGCAGATCGCGGCCGCCCTACCGAGCGCCGGTTCCGCGCCGCAGACCGTGCAGCGGACATGGAAGGCCGCTTCGGTGGCGGCGTGGGTGGGGAGCGCGGCGATCGATCCGGCCCGGTTGAGCTCCCCCAGCAGCTGCTCGTACTCCCGGCGAACATCCCCCTCGATGGGCCGACGGGCGGGTTCCACGGGGCGCCGATGCGCCGGCAGTGGTCGACGCCCCTCGGCCGGGACGCGGCTCGAACGAGGCGGCGGGGCCGGGGCGGCGGTGGGCGGCGGAGCGGCCCGCGCGGGGCGTGCCTCCCGCTCGATGTCCGCGAGCCAGCGCTCCACGTCATCGGGGGGGAGCGTGGACGGTGACGAAGGGCCGGCGGTGTCCTCCGGGTCGACCGGTCCCGGGTCGGGACCCTCCTCCTCGTCCTCGTTCCAGGAGGTCGTGCGCTCCCGGCGGCGAAGCAGCATCTTCACGCGCCAATACTCTTCGCGGGGGACGAGCACGTACTGCCCGCTGCGCAGCGCCTCCGCCGCGAAGCCCGCCTCCTCCTCCTCGTCGCGGAAGTCCCCGACCAGAAGACCGGCGCCTCCCCCCGCGGTGGCCACGAGACCGATGGAGAACGCGAGCATCCACAGTGGAAGGCGGGTGGGGTGGAAGGAGCTCGCCATCTGGAAGAGGACGACGCTGATGGCGAAGCTGGCGATGCCGATGAACAGGAGCGGGAGGCAGCTCGGTAGATTCTCTCGCCAGCGCGCCGAGGGATCCTGCCGCGGGCTGGACCGTTCCGCCCGAAGCTGCGGGTCGGGGATCTTGCCGGTGCGGTCCGTTCGGACCGGTCGCTCCCGATCCGGCCGGGAGCGTCCGAACGCAGGGGGGGGATCGGACGATTCTGCCGGTGCGCGCGTTCCCCGGGGTTGCATCGTACGGTGGGAAAAGGTTGGGGGAGGCGGCGCTCACCGCCTCCCGGTTCGGGCGTGTCCTGGGGGGCTTACGGGCAGGCGCCCGCGGCCCCAGTACACTGCTGCGCCGTCAGGGTCACCGAGTTCAGGGTAAGGGACGCCGACCCAAGGTCCCAGGTGATCTCGATGGTCCCCGAGGTCGCCGTGGTCGCCTGCGCCAGGTAGATCGTCGCCGTGCCCGTGGACGCCGAGGTCGAGACGTGGATCGTGATCTGGACCGATCCCGTCATCGACGTCGTGAAGGTGTAGGTGATGATCTCGGCGTAGTCGTTCGCGGTGCAGGTGTTCGCGCAGAAGGCGTTGACACCGGCCGCCACGGTCTGGGGGACGCTGGCGGAACCGGTCGAGGCTCCCGGCGCGGGGCTCGCGGTCGCGCTCAGGACCGTCGACGTGTAGGTCAGCCCCGTGACGGAGCCGGCCGAGTTCACGTAGTTGCCCTCCGCGTTCTGGCTCGTCGTGCTCAGCGCGATCGACGCGAGGGCGAACCCGCCCACGAGTCCGAAGATCGCGACGATGGTCGCTAGGTAGATCGCTCGGCCGTGCACTCGCTTCATCTCTCTCTCTCGCCGGGTTCTCCCGGTGAGATACCGGACGTTTCGTATCTGTATTTATACGTATTCATGCGCGTTGGTGGCCGCCGGGCCCGGTCCGACCGGTCCGCGGGGGTCGAGGGAGGCTCCCGCGGGGGGACAGGCGCTCAAGCCAAATTGGCCCGCGAAGTGAGCGCCGCATGAGCCCGCCCGATCCCCTGGGTGTACTGGAGACCGTCCTTTCGCCGGCCGGTCCCCTTACGGTGGCCCGCCTCGACCGCATCCCCGGAGTCGATGCCGCACGGCTGGGGCGGCGCCCCCGCACGACCCGGGTCCTGCTGGAGAACCTCCTTCGGCACGCCGCGCGCGGGACGAGCGACGACGGGGTCATCCGGGCCCTCGCCGAAGGTCGGAAGCTTCCCGACACCGCCGAGCTCGCGTTCTACCCCGGCCGCGTGCTGCTCCAGGATTTCACGGGAGTTCCGGTCGTCGTCGACCTTACCGCGCTCCGCTCCGCGGCGGTGGAACGCGGGGCCGGAGGCGCCCGGGTCAATCCGATCGTCCCCGTGGACCTCATCGTCGACCACTCGGTCCAGGTGGACAGTTTCGGGAGTCCTCGCTCCCTGCTCATTAACCTCGACCGCGAGTACGACCGCAACGCCGAGCGCTACCGGCTGCTCCGGTGGGCGCAGGGGGCGTACTCGAACGTCCGGGTGGTCCCCCCGGGCAACGGCATCGTCCACCAGGTCAACCTGGAGCACCTGGCCACGGTCGTCGTCCGTCGGGCGCGGGACGGAGGGGTGGAAGCGTTCCCCGACACGGTGGTGGGGACGGACTCCCATACGACGATGATCAATGGTCTCGGGGTCCTCGGCTGGGGGGTCGGCGGCATCGAGGCGGAGGCCGTCATGATGGGGGAGCCGTACTACCTGGCCCCGCCCACGGTCGTCGGCGTCCAACTGACCGGGAGGCTTCCCGAGGGGACGACCGCGACCGATCTGGTGCTGACGGTCACTCGGGCCCTTCGCCAGCACGGCGTGGTCGAGAAGTTCGTCGAGTTCTACGGCCCGGGGGTTTCGGCGCTCGGGGTGCCCGACCGCGCGACGATCTCGAACATGTGCCCCGAGTACGGGGCGACGGCGGCGCTGTTCCCGATCGATGCGGCGACGCTCGCCTATCTTCGGGCGACCGGTCGCGACCCCGCCGACGTGGACCGGGTCGAGTGGTACGCCCGCCTTCAGGGTCTCTGGAGCGACGGACGCTCCGAGGAGCTTCAGTTCGACGAGCACCTGGAGATCGACCTCTCCCGCATCGTTCCCACGGTCTCCGGGCCGAAGAACCCGGAAGAGGGCGTCGCGTTGTCCGAGGCCCCGGCCTCCTTGGCCCGGGCGTTGGCCGCCTACCGCAAGGACCACCCCGGGCCGAACGGGGAGACGTTCGTTCGGCGGCCGTATCCTTCGGACGACCCTCTGCGCCCGTACGCGGCGGCCTCCCCGCCGGGCCCGGGGGACGCCCCGGCCGCGCCGACATTCGGCGACGGCGCGGTCGTCATCGCCGCGATCACGAGCTGCACCAACACCTCGAACCCCTCGGTCATGGTCGGGGCGGGGCTCATCGCCCGATCGGCCGTCGCCCGCGGGCTGCGCCCTCCCCCCTTCGTCAAGACCTCCCTCGCCCCCGGCTCGAAGGTCGTCACGGACTACCTCACCCGGGCGGGGCTCATCGAACCGCTCGCTCAGATCGGGTTCGCCGTCGTCGGGTACGGATGCACCACCTGCATCGGCAACAGCGGACCGCTCGTTCCGGCCGTGGAGTCGGCGGTCAGCCAGAGCGACCTCTACGTGGTCGCGGTACTGAGCGGCAACCGCAACTTCGAAGCGCGGATCCACAACCTGGTCCGGGCGAACTACCTCGCGAGCCCGATGCTGGTGGTCGCCTACGCCCTCGCCGGCCGGTTCGACATCGATCTCACCCGGGAGCCGATCGGTACCGGCGCGGACGGCCGCCCGGTCTACCTCAAGGACCTCTGGCCGTCGGATGCGGAGGTGCGCTCCGTCGTCGAGGCAAGCCTCGACCCGGAGCTCTTCCGGTCCAAGTACCGTGCGATCCTGAGGGGGGACCGGCACTGGGAGGAGCTGGACGTCCCGGTCGGGGAGGTCTACCCGTGGGACGGCGCCTCCACCTACCTTCGGGAGCCCCCGTACTTCGAGGTCCCGCCCCCCCCGGCGCCCGCGGGGTCCACGCTCGTCGCCGACGCCCGGGTCCTGCTCGCGCTCGGCGATCGGGTCTCCACGGATCACATCTCCCCCGCGGGGGAGATCGCGACCGCGAGCCCCGCCGGGCAGTATCTCACCCAGCACGGCGTTCCGTCCTCCGAGTTCAACACCTACGGGTCGCGCCGCGGTAACCACGAAGTGATGGTCCGGGGGACCTTCGCGAACGTCCGATTGAAGAACCTCATGGTGGCCCCCCGGGAAGGGGGCTATACTCTCCATCTGCCGTCGGAGGAAGTCGTCTCGGTCTTCGACGCGGCGGAACGCTACCGGGCCGAGAAGGTCCCGCTGATCCTCCTCGCGGGCAGCAGCTACGGGCAAGGGAGCTCGAGGGACTGGGCGGCGAAGGGCCCGCTCCTGCTGGGGGTGCGCGCGGTCATCGCCGAGAGCTACGAGCGGATCCACCGCAGCAACCTGGTCGGGATGGGCGTCCTGCCGCTCCAGTTCCGTCCCGGGGAGGGATGGAAGAAGCTCGGTCTGACGGGGCGGGAACGGATCACGCTCGCCCTTCCGGAGGGTCGGGGGTTCGAGCCGCGCGGTGAGGTCGAGGGCGTCGCGCGCGACGACCGCGGACGCGAGCTGGCCCGCTTCCGCGCCCGCATCCGGATCGACTCGACCCAGGAGATGGCGTACTACCGCGCCGGCGGGCTGTTGCCGTACGTCCTCGGCCGCCTCGCGGCCCGCTAGGAGCGCGTAGCGCTACCCACTTGGCGCATTGACTCGGTTCGAACGGTAGTACTTTAGCCGGCCTCGTCTATCGAGGAGGCATGCCCTCCTCGAAGGGACCCTCGTTCCGGAAGTTCGATCCGAGCCAGACCGTCCTGCTGCCCCCGAACCTCGATGAGTGGCTTCCCGAGGATCACCTCGCGCGCATCGTCGCCGATGTGGTGGACCACCTCGACCTCGAGCCGCTCCTGGCCACCTACCGGAACGCCGAGGGGGGGTTCCCGGCCTTCGATCCCCGATTGCAGCTCCGAGTCCTTCTCTACGGCTACTCCATCGGCGTGGTGAGCTCTCGGCGCCTCGAGAAGGCCACGTTCGAGGATGTCGCCACTCGGTGGCTCGCCACCGACCAGCACCCGCACTTCACCACGCTCGCGAGGTTCCGCCAGCGGAACCTCCCGCTGATGGACGGGCTCTTCCACCAGGTGCTCCTGCAGTGCCGGGAGGCCGGCCTCGTGAAGCTCGGTCGGGTGGCGCTGGACGGGACCAAGATCAAGGCCAACGCCTCCCGGCACAAGTCGAAGAGCTACGCCCGGATCCGGGAAGAGGAGGACGAGCTCCGACGGCTCTCCAAGGAGATCCTCCGAGAGGCCGAGAAGACCGACGAGGAGGAGGACCAGCTCTACGGGAAGGACAAGAACCCCCTCCTCCACCCGGCGCCCTCGGACTGGAAAGAGCGGCTGAAGAAGGCCCGCAAGGCCCTCGAGGAGCGGGCGAAGGAGAAGGGCGAGGAGGCGCCGGAGACCACGGCGCAGTACAACTTCACGGACCCGGATTCCCGGATCGTCCAGGATAGTGGCAACAAGAAGGCGTTCATCCAGGGATACAACGCCCAGGCTGCCGTGGACGCCGAGAGCCAAGTGATCGTGATGGCGGCGGTCACTCAGGAGAATGGGGACGGCCGGCACCTCGCGCCGATGGTCGAGGAGCTGGAGCGGGAGCTCGGAGAGCTCCCCGCGAAGCTCCTCGCCGATGCCGGCTACTTCTCGGAGGCGCAGATCCGTTCCGTGGAGGCCCGAGGGACCTCGGTCTACTGTCCGCCGGACTCGTGGCGAGTGACCGACGGGAATCCCTGTCCGAGAGGGCGGCCACCGAAGGAGGAGAGCTACACGCATCGATTCCGACGAAAGGTCCGGAGTCGGCGGGGTCGCTCGGAGTACCGGTGGCGGAAGGTCAGCGTGGAGCCGGTCTTCGGTCAGATCAAGCAGGGGAGAGGGCTACGACAGTTCCTCCTGAGGGGAAAAGAGAGGGTCGGAGCGGAGTGGAAGCTCATCTGCCTGACGCACAACGTCCGAAAGCTCCACGTGGCAAGCCTCGGCTGACGGTCCGAGGAACCGAATGGTAGGGGTCGAAAGGCCGCTACGGCCAGCGTGCGATAAATTTCGGCCCTCAAACAGGGTAGGGCTACGGGCTCCTAGGGGGTCGACCGCACCTCTGCGCAAGGGAGCCTCGCCTGCTGGTCGAAGTCCGCTCGGAAAGTGGCTTTAGCCGGGAAATATTACGTGTTTGATGCCACCGGGGTTCGAGTTCAGTGTGCGCTTCGATGCGAACGCGGCACCGGGACCGACTGGCGTTGTGTCTGGTCCTTTTCGTATTGACCGCATCGATCGCGGCCGGCGCGCATCCGCTGCTGGTTCACCCGCCGGGCTGGGGGCCACCGGTCGTTGCGACGGGGGGTACGGGCGGACGAACTTCGGCGGTTAGGGGGCCGACGGTCTCGCCGAGCCCCCCCGGCGCATACCTAGACCCGTTGGCGACCGCCCAAGGTCGGATCTCCGTCCGTTCGGGTGGTGGGGGAGGGGCATCGGCTCCGCTCCTTCGGCCGACGAACCCGCGGCCCACCGCGCTCTCGATCCCGGTGGGTTCCAGCCCGTACGAGCTTGCGGTCGACACCGCCAACGACCGGGTCTACGTCGCGAACGAAGGCTCCAACAACGTAACGGTCCTCAACGCGACGACCGGAGCCACGCTGGGTGCGATCGGGGTCGGTGCCCAGCCCCGGTCGATCGCGGTGAACGAGTCCGCGGGGCGGCTGTACGTCACGAACTGGGGCTCGGACAACGTGAGCGTGATCGACACGTCGACCGACACGGTGCTCCGCTCCGTCCCGGTCGGAGGCATGCCCGAAGACGTCCTGGTGGACGGCGTGAACGGGGACGTCTACGTGACCAACTGGCAGTCGAATAATGTGACCGTGTTCACCTGTGCCTCGGACACGGTGGTGAAATCGATCGGCGTGGGGACGACCCCCACCGGTCTCGTGCTGAACCCCGCGAACGACGAGGTGTATGTCGCGAACCGCGACTCCGACAACCTGAGCGTGATCGACGGTTCGAACAACACGGTGATCCAGACCGTGGCGGTCGCGCCTTTGAGCGGACCGGTAGAGATGGTTCTCGACCCCGCGGCGGGAGAGCTCTTCGTCTCGGACTGGTACTCGAACAACGTCACCGTGGTCAACGTGACCACGGCGCACGTCGTGGCGGAACTCCCGGTCGGAGTCAGCCCCTGGGGGATCGGCCTCGACAGCGTCGACGGAGACCTCTACGTCGCCAACAGCGGCGCGTCGAACGTGAGCGCGATCGGTGCGGCCTCGGAAAAGACCGTCGGAAGCGTGATGGTCGGAGGGTTCCCGACCGGGCTCGCGATCGACCCTTCCACCGGCGAGGTCTTCGTTGCGAACTACGGGTCCAACACCGTCAGCGCGATCGCACCGACCGGCACGTTCACGTACGTGGTCCAGTTCACGGAGACCGGGTTGCCGGCGGGAACGAACTGGTCGGTGACCCTGAACGGGACGACGAACCGTTCGACCACCTACTCCGTGAACTTCCTCGAGGCGAACGGCCGGTTTCCGTTCGCGGATGCGGCGAGCGGATATCTCGGCACGCCCGAGAGCGGGAACGTGACCGTCAACGGCTCGGCCGTGGGCATCGCGATCACGTTCCGCCCGATGCCGTACCCGGTGACCTTCACCGAGAGCGGACTGCCTCCGGGAGATTCGTGGAGCGTCCTGCTCCCGGCGTTCGGCTCCAGTCAGTCCACGAACTCTTCGATCACGTTCCGGGTGCCGGACGGTACCTGGGCCTATTCCGTGTCCGCCCCCTGCGTCCTGATCCCGCTGGCATGCTGGCACGTCAGTCCGTCGTCCGGGAACGTCACCGTCCGGGGGGCTCCCGTGACGGTCGCGGTGTCGATCGGCCTCCCCGGGGAGTTCCAGGTGAACTTCGTGGAGTCGGGGCTACCCGCGTTCACGAACTGGTCGGTCACTCTGAACGGGTCGAACGAAGCCTCCGTGACACCCTCCATCACGTTCTACGAACGAAACGGCACGTGGCCGTACTTCGTCCTGCCGGCCTCTCGCTACGGGATCAGCCTCGCGTCAGGGAACCTCACCGTTGCGGGAACGAACCTCACGGTGCCGATCACGTTCATCTACCGGGTCACGGCGCCGATGGCGTACCCGGTGACGATCCTCGAGTCGGGGCTATTCGCCGGGGCGTCCGGCGTCACCGTGTGGTGGCAAGCGAGTTTTGACGGTGGAACACGG